>JAIXOJ010000043.1 GCA_027486835.1 Chitinophagaceae bacterium | reverse complement strand
TGAAGTATGCCTCTTAGCTTTCTAAGATAGGCACTTCAAAACTGAAGTATGTCTCTTAGCTTCCTAAGATAGGCACCTCAAAACTGAAGTATGCCTCTTAGCTTTCTAAGATAGGCACCTCAAAACTAAAGTATGCCTCTTAGCTTTCTAAGATAGATACCTCAAAACTAAAGTATACCAAGAAGTTTTTGGATAGGCATATTTAAGAGCTAAAGTTGTTCGTACACAAAAATGAAGGGTTCAAAAGAAATGACTACGCTTAATAGAGGTACTTCGGTCGGTACTATGAATCCGACCTATGCAGTAGTTCACGGCTATTCCACTTAAAAATAGTTATTGCCTCTGGCTGAGGTCTTCTACGTCACTTGACATCTTCTGCAAAGTATTTCAACAAAACAGATTTTCTATTCCTACTATTTAGCAATCATACTTTAAATGAGGGAAGCGATTAGATCTGCGGGTTTTATTGGTAAGAAAGGAGATACAGGAATTGGGCTTGGGGGATGACATTAAACTCATTTTCTTGGATTGGGTATTATATAGTGTGATGCAATTACTTTTGAGCGGATTGACGCAATGGGGTTGCGGATATTTTGGAGTTGTGCGAAATACGGTTGCCTGCCACTTTAATTTCAATTGACATTAAATCTCTATGAATTTTCCTGACAAAATAGAAGTGATATTAACTTATAAGCACGACCCTGATGACAAGGAGATTTTCACAGAAAAAGTTGATGCAGAAAAAGTTGGCGAGTACTACAGACTTATAAATGTTCCTGCATTCGCTCCAAACATTGCTTATGGAGACATAGTAAAAGTTGAATTTGATGAAGGAGAATTTTATTTTGATGAATTAATTGAGGAATCAGGATTTAGCGTGGCTCAAATTGTTTTGTGGAAATTAGAATCGAAAGATCAAATAATATCAGTACTAAATGACCTTGGTTGTGGAGTTAACACTTACTTGGCTGACAATTACATAGTAGTAAGTATTCCACCTCAACTATTCTACAAACCAATTCGCTCATTTTTAATTAGGGAAAAATCGAATGGAAATATTGATTTCAGCGACTGTTTAAGTAAAGTTCATTCAGACAATCTTTGATGTACTTCGCCCAAAATTAGGTTTGGCATTATTGGGGCTTGACGAATATTTTCTCAACATTTGTTCTTTATTGTACTTCAGTTCGGGCTCGACGCTATAAATTTAGCTTATGAATAAAATAGCAACAATATTGCAATCATTGGGCTTCGGTTATGGGCAGACGGAATTCTAATTCCTCAACAACGCCGAGCCTTTTTCGTTGGCAGTAATGCAAATTGACATACTACAATCATGAAAATTTTCGGACTTCTCTTTTCTTTTATTGTGACTCAGACTTGTATAGCACAGTACAAACTGACAAAGCTGAACAAAAGCTCTATTCCTAAAAGCATTCGGTACACCGGAGATGTTAAGCAAGCGGTTCGCTGGACAGATAGCACAGGCGATAACATTGTTATTCTCACCCTGACAGACAATACCCAGAGCAAAAATGCTCCCGACGGCGGGTACAACAACGGAGCTTTGTGTGCCTATCATTACTCGCTTTCGGGTAACAGTGTTAAACAAACTTGGAAAGTTTACGACTATATCAAAGAATGCCCAGTTGACATGTTCCTTTACTTTGTTGACAAGACCTTTGCAGTGACAGACTTAAACAAAGATGGTAAAGCGGAAGTTTGGATAATGTACAAGGTTTCATGTCAAGGTGATGTTAGCCCAATACCAATGAAGATTATCATGTACCAAGACAACAGAAAATTTGCGGTTCGTGGCACGACAAGAACAAAAGTTTCAGGTACAGATTACATGGGAGGAGAATTTACTTTTGACGAAGCTTTCAAAAATGCACCAGTGGAATTTAGACAATATGCAGTGAAACTTTGGAAGCAAAATAATAATGAAACATGGGGTCAGTGAGACATGCACTAACTACCAACAAAAGCAGGGCTGGACATTGTAACATCAGCTATATGCAAGCATCAGCAGTGGTTCGAGCTCGACGTTTAATTTTCATCTTTAGTTCATAACTTCAACAAAATATTTTCAAATCGGCATTTGTACTCGGCTGGACAATCAAAGAATTCGCTGCCTTCGCAAATACTCGAACGTTAGCTGCAAGCATTTGACGACATCGCCATAAAGAAACAATATGACTAAAAATATAATATTTTTTTACCTCGGACTTTTATTTGCTTCGTGTAGTCAGACAACTACCGAAAAGGATTATTATCCTAAAGACACTACCGTTTCAAAAACTAACGGCACACCGAGAGATTCACTTTCATTCTATTACCCAACGACAATTCAAAGAGACACACAAGTATTCAAGACCGAAATTGATACGTTTATGCTGAATTGGTTTTCAAGTGCATTATATTCTGCTCAAGAACCAATTTTGTACAATTATTATTTGGGTCACGACATTTACAGATTTTTATGGCTTCGTTCATTTCACAGACCCATTGTTTTTACTCTGCATAAAGACGGTGGCAAAGTTTGGCTCACGACAAAGGAACTTGATAGACAACCGAATTTTATTCAAATACGGTATGTAAAGTTTGTTCCTGCTATAATACTATCAAATGGAGAAATTGATACTACAGAATCAAATAGAAACGATGAATTACCAGTTGACTCAGTTTCAAACGCAGACAGAAAAGCTACGATAGTTTTAAATCAGACAATACAGCTATCGGAAACAGAATGGAAAGAGTTTGAAAAAATTATAGATGATTGTTCATTTTGGACCTCTAAACCTTGTTTAGTAAGCTTTGGTATTGACGGTTCAAGGTGGATAATAGAAGGACATTTGAAACGTAAATATTGGTTTGTAAATAGATTTAGCCCCAAAGATAACTTTAGGAAAGCCGGCGAATATTTAATTAATAAGGGTGGACTTAAAGAAGTGATTTATTAGATTGACAAAAGCATAATTTGAAAGTATTCCAGCAGCTATCAGGCGTTTGGCAAAAAAGCGGGTTCAGTGCTTAAATGAAGCTATGTGCTTCGTATCAAGTTCTGTACTGGCAGACAGTTTAGTGCTTCGAAATCCGCATCTTCGCCAAGCGCCAAACCGTTATAACCAATAATAAAACATACACAAAACAATGGGACTTTTTGACTTTATCTTCGGAAAACCGACAAAACTTGAAAATGAATTTTTTGGGACAATTTCTATTAACTAGGTTTTCATTGCGCCAGAAGAACATATAATGAAAACCCTCTGGAAGGAATGTTCCGAAGGTCATTTCGAGTGAACAGATAATTGGAATTTCCAAATCCCATTCGATTAATTCTTTGCTTTTATTCCCGGTTCTGAAAGGACTTTATACATTTAGCTTTTACTCAAACTTCACCAATTTTGGAATTATCAACGCTGTTATTGGTTGATGAAGGACAAATTCTCCCAACAACGACAGTTTTTTACGGCTGGCAATTCAAACCCAACAATGGTAACAATGAAAACTTCTTATTCTCTATTTATTCTTTTCATTTTATTCTCGTGTAACCAATCAAACGACACAAAAGCTGATAAATCTATAGAAAGCACCCCAATAGGCTCCAACGCTACAAATGCTATAAGTGAATACCAACATTTCATCTCTCAACTTGATACTTCTAATGTACAAACCGCAACAATTGCAGCAAAAAAATATCAGGAATTATTTACTAACGAACCCCCTGAGATAAAGGACAAAGCGTTCGTTATTTTCAATGCTCATTACGAACGGCTTGACAGAACTATAAATGCGCTTCATGAGAAGGATACAACAAATTTTGACCCTTTGATTTCGCTTGACGCTTCAGGAAAGGCATTGCCAATTTCTGAAAAGTTGAAAGCCTACAACGACAAGTTAAAGCGTAATGGGTTCGAAGTTTCTTCAAGCGAAGGAATTAGTTACATAATGCAAGACAGGGATTTCTTCGCTAATTGGTTTTATAGCTATGTATCACCAACTATGAAAGCGTACTTACTACAATTAAATAAAGAAAATAAAGAAGGATTTGGAGAAGATGCTGGATTAATAATTGATCCAAAGCAATTTGTGGATAGACTTGTTTGGTGGGAAGATTTTATTAAAAATGATACCTTGTTTATACTCCGAAATGAAGCCAAAGAACGGAAGAAAGATTTGCTAACATTCTTTGTTAATGGTATGGATAATTCGCCAATCGTAGATTATGCTACCAATAAGATTAACGACTATTACAGAAAGGCATACTCTTATCTGCAAGACACTTATCCAAATTCAGAAACAAATAAAGTTGTTAATCCATATTTCAAGGCTTTATCTACAATGAACAATAAAAAAGCTTCCGAAATACTAAATGACTACAAAAAGAAAGGTATCATCTTCAGCTTTTGAGAAAGGGAAAAGAGAAAATAGATATGCTTTTAAAATGAAGTTTTCTTCAAGATTTATCTTCTTTATAAAAGTGGATAGAAACCCACTTCGTTAAAAACAAATCCCCGAAATCCTAATTAGCACAAAACATAAAAGTCCAATCCTTTATTTTTGGCAATTCTACCCATCAAAAAAATTGAGTTTTTTACATGAAGTCAACCATAACCGTAGAGGTAACCGTAGATAAAGATAAAGTACCCGATCAAATTAAATGGTCAGCTACCGACAGCACCGCCGATATGTTACAAAAAGCCAAAGCCACCATGCTCTCCTTTTGGGACGGTGAGGAAAAAAGTGCTTTAAGAATTGACCTCTGGACAAAAGAAATGATGGTGGACGAAATGGCCGATTTCTATTACCAAACATTCATGGGCATGGCCGACACCTTCGAGCGCGCCACCCACATGCAGCCTTTAGTGGCGGATATGAAAGCTTTTGCAAAAGCCTTCTATGCAAAATTTAGAGAGGCGCAATTAGTCGAAAACAAATAGGTAAATAAAATGGCTAGGGAATTTGACCACAATAAACGAAGCGTTTTATTTCCCACTTATTACTTAATACTAAAAACGTACAAAGCACTAGGATGTGCTTAGTTTTTTATCAGAAAAAGCAACCTCATTTTTAAGCAATAAAATTTTTAACAATCATGAGTTTAGAAACCCAAGTAATGGCAGAAATGAAAGATGCCATGAAAGCCAAAGACGAAACAGGATTGCGTGGCTTACGAGCCATTAAAGCCGAAATAATCAAAGCCAAAACCGAACCCGGCGCAAACGGAGTAGTTACCGAAGAAGGAGAACTAAAGCTGTTGCAGAAAATGCTCAAACAACGGAAGGACAGTTTGGCCATTTTTAGCCAACAAGGCAGGGAAGATCTAGCGGTGAAAGAGTCAGAAGAAATAGCCGTAATCGAACGCTTCTTACCCAAACCCCTTACAGACGAAGAATTAAAATTGGCCATATCAGGCATTATTAGCGAAGTAGGTGCCGCCTCATTGGCCGACTTAGGAAAAGTAATGGGCGTAGCTTCCAAGCAATTGGCTGGAAAAGCAGATGGTAAAACCATTTCAGCAGTGGTGAAAGAGTTGTTGTCCAAGTGATAAATGAAAAACTGATTTAGATTGGTTGGATATAGGAAATGCATAACAAAATAATATACAGTTCTTAACTAACCACTTATCACTAACAACTACCCACTATGATTATTGATGTTCCTTATCTTTTACTACTCTTGTTCGCACTGTACAAAGGATTTACAAAAGGATTCATCATTGCGGTATTTTCAGTAATAGGGGTGGTAGTAGGTTTAGCCGCAGCCATCAAGTTATCAGCGGTAGTAGCCAACCACTTAAAAACATTTACCCACATTCAAGCGGCTTGGCTACCCTTCTTGTCGTTTTTAATAGTAATGATAGCCACTTTGGCCTTGGTTAAATTGCTGGCAACCGTGTTACAAAAAAGTGTGGAATTAATGCTGATGGGCTGGGCTAATAAATTGGGGGGTGTATTGTTGTTTATGCTGCTGTACACCATGGTTTACAGTGTTATACTCTTCTTTGCAGTCAAGCTAGATGTAGTAACCAACGAAGCCACCGTTACTTCAAAAACCTATGGTTTCGTACGCCCTTGGGCATCAATTACCTTCGATGGGGTAAGTAAATTATTTCCCATTTTCAAGAACATGTTTACCGATTTGGAGCAGTATTTCGATACCATAGCAGCAGGTAGGCGCAACACGTAATACTTGTTAAAAAGTAGGTAAGATTATACGGCATACCAATCATAATCAAGAACGGGCATTAAAAGAAATGCACGCTTTTGTAATTATTTATGGATATTGCCGAAAAATAAAAAGGATTCTATAAGAAAGTTACTACATGGAGTACAAAATTCATCAACAGGATAAGTATAAATTTATTGAAGAAGGCACCGGCGAACCGCTAGTGCTGCTTCACGGCCTGTTTGGGGCGTTAAGTAATTTTAGAGGCTTAATTGAGCATTTTAAAAAGGAATACAAGGTCATTGTTCCACTTTTACCCTTATTAGAACTAGATATTTTCCACACTACAGTTAGTGGTTTAGAAAAACATGTTCATGGCTTCATTGAAACTCGTGGATATAAAAACATTCATCTGCTTGGCAATTCACTGGGAGGTCATATTGCTCTTACACATGTGTTAAAGCATCCTGAAAATATTAAAACACTCACCTTAACAGGTAGTTCTGGTTTATTTGAAAACGGCATGGGCGATAGTTACCCAAAACGTGGCGATTACGAGTACATAAAAAAGAAAGCGCAGGTAACTTTTTACAACCCAGATTTTGCTGACAAAGAAATGGTGGATGAGGTATTCGAAATCACCAACAATAGGCTCAAAGTAATTAAAATCATTGCTTTGGCAAAAAGTGCTATTCGTAGTAATTTAAACGAAGAACTCAATCAGATAAAGCAACCCACTTTGCTCATTTGGGGCAACAACGATACCATCACCCCCCCATTCGTTGGCAGGGAGTTCAATAAATTAATTCCCAACAGCGAGTTGTACTTTATAGATAAATGTGGCCATGCCCCAATGATGGAAGTACCCGATGAATTCAACGTTATACTAGGTAATTTCTTATCAAAGTTTGCTGTGGCAAAAGAAACCGCTGCGGTTATTCAATAAATAATCGGAGAAAAGAAGCAACTAAGGTTTTAGCCAATTCAAAAGCCACAATTCTGTTACAGGGTTCAATATTTGGTTGGTGTAAATAATATTGTCGCAATTAGTTTAGGGTTTTATGCTAGGTTTTAATAAGTGTTCTTACCAATCACCTAGCACCTTAAACATACTACCCACCCCTATTCTAAAAATCGTTCACTTCAAATTTGTAGATGTTAATTACTCAATTAATTCAAACCGATTTTCCTACGCTGCAATTGACCGACAGTGTTGCTTTTGCGTTGCAATTATTAGAGGATTATGAGGTTAATAATTTGCCAGTTTTGGTAAATGAAAAATTTGTTGGCACCCTTTCAAAAGATATTTTGCTAGATGCTAGCGAAACTGCTGTTTTGGCAAGTTTGCAAGAAAACCTAATTAATGAAAGCGTAAAAAAAGAAGATTATTTTTTATCTGCATTAAAAATACAAGCACAACACAAGCAGTCTTTAATTGGCGTGGTAGGCGAGTCTATGCATTATGAAGGGGTAATAAGTGCATTCGATTTATTAGGCTATTTATCCAAATACTTAGGAAACGATGAGCCAGGCGGAATCATTGTACTAGAAATTGAAAGAAGAAACTATTCCTTCGGAGAAATAAGCCGCTTGGTAGAAACCAATGATGCCTATATCACGCAATTGAACACTTATACAGAAATAGATACTGGGCTAGTAATCGTGAGCATTAAAATAAACAAAGTGGAAATTAGCGATATCATCGCTACGTTCTCTCGCTACGAATATGTGGTACGCTACTACTTTGGTGAAGAACAATACGCCAATGAACTAAAAGAAAATTATGACCATTTAATGATGTATCTAAACTTGTAAATAATATCCCTTTTTTTATTCAGCTACACACCTGCAAATGCACTACTGGTTACGTTTATTATTACTGATTTTGTCCTTCAAGCTTTCAAATTCAATTGGTCAAATTAACCATGAGATAAAAACCAACACCAGCACAACTTACGATTCATCATCCAATAAACCACTCTTTATTGCAGAAATAAAAATTTTGGGCAATAAAAGAACCAAGCCATACATCATTCTTCGCGAATTAATGGTAAAGCCTGGCGATATAATTGCGCAGGAAAAATTAGAAAACATATTGGAGATCAGTAAAAATCAGGTTTTCAACACGGCTTTATTTTTAGAAACCAAAATATCTTACCAGTCACTACCAGGCAATATCATAAACATAACTGTATCAGTTAAGGAACGATGGTACTTTTTCCCATTGCCATATTTCAAACTAGTAGATCGAAACTTTAACCAATGGTGGGTAGATGAAAACAGGAGTTTAGATAGGGTTAATTATGGAATAAAGTTTACACAGTACAACCTATCCGGCAATAATGATGGACTGGATGTTTGGCTCATCAATGGCTATAACCAGCAAGTATCGCTGCGTTATAATCTACCCTTTTTTGAAAAAACATTAAAGCACGGGGTTAATGTGGGCTATAATTACTCTTCACAAAAAGAATTGAACTATGCAACGGCCTACCACAAACAGCTATTTATCCGCACCCCAGAATACATACGAAAATTTAGCCGAGCAGATGTTACCTATACCTATCGACCCGACCAACGGTGGAAACACAGCCTGCGCACTTCCTTTACGCAAGAATCAATAGCGGATACTATAATAAAAGTTAACCCCAATTATTTCCCAGATAAAAGAACCGAAATTCAATATTTAGACCTAAGCTATAGCATCCGATATCAAAACCATGATTATTTGGCTTATCCCACCAAAGGAATCAGCTTCGAAGGCGCCATTTACCATAGAGGGTTCGACGATGTAACGAACCTATGGCAACTAAGTGCGGCGGCACTCTACGTTAAACCAGTTTGGACAAACGCGTTTATAAAATTCAATGGAATCGCAACCATAAAGCGACCCAAAACGAATGTGTATGTCAATCAAAGGTTATTGGGCTACACCGATTTTTTTCTTCGAGGATTGGAGTATTATGTGATAGATGGTGATGCTGCCGCCATAGCAAAAGTTTCCTTGCATCAACGATTGTTTAAGTACAATTTTAAAACATACCTAAAAAGCAAAAACTATAAGACCATACCTTTTCAATATTACCTGAAGCTATTTGGCGATGTAGGATACGCACACAATAGGTATGCTTCCATAGGATTTCGCGGAAATAATGTATTGAGTAATCAACTCATTTACACAGGTGGAATTGGCTTAGATATTGTATCCATTTACGATATAGTTATCCGATTTGAACTAAGTTTTAATCAATTGGGCGGTAAGGGACTATTTTTACATTCAAAATAATGCAAATTAAATTGGATTCATTGTACATATTGAAACCTTTTGAAGCATTTTATTTACGAAATATATACTTATGAAGGTTGCTATTTATAGTCGGGGTTTAGATACTGAGCAAGAGGTTCCGTTACGAACATTGGTGGACGAATTGGTGAGGCACGACATAGATATCATCATGTTTAGAACATTGCTAGAGCTATATCCCTTTTCGTCTGCTATCCTAGAGCGCATCATTCCTTTTGAAGGATATGAGGATATCGATAATAAAATTGATTGTTTCATAACCCTAGGAGGGGATGGTACCATACTAGATGCCGTAACAATCGTTAGAGAAAAAAAAGTACCCCTACTCGGTATCAATTTTGGCAGATTGGGCTTTTTGGCCAATATTAGTAAGGAAGAAATAGTAATGGCAGTAGATGCCATCAGTAACAGAACATCCATCGCAGATAAAAGAACCCTCCTGCACCTTGATTCAAATGAGCAACTATTTGGCGACGCACCCTTTGCGTTAAATGAGTTTGCTATCCACAAGCGGGATACAGCCCCAATGATAAAAATTCACACCTATCTTAATGGAGAATTCTTAAATACATTTTGGGCAGATGGACTTATTGTAGCAACACCTACAGGTTCTACAGGCTACAGCATGAGTTGCACTGGTCCTATAGTATTTCCCGATTCAAAAAACTTTGTAATTACTCCAGTAGCCCCACACAATTTAAATGTGAGAAGTATTGTTGTGGCCGATACGAGTATCATTTCATTTGAAATCGAAAGCAGGGTAGATCAATTTATTTGTGCCCTTGATGCAAGAAGGGAAATAGTAGATAAGAACATCCAGCTTGCCGTAAAAAAAGAAAAGTTTGAAGCCAATTTAATCAAACTCAGTGAAAATACTTTCCTCTCAACGCTTCGTGAAAAATTGACATGGGGAATGGATAAACGAAATTAATTCGTTGAAATAAGGTGAGCTAATCAAACAAAGCGAAGGGAATGTTGTAAAAAATCATCTGACTTGCTAACTAATGAAAGTATTTCAAAAAAATAAAAATGCTGAATTTGCAGTTTATCATTCAATTATGGAATTTAAGTTAAATAATCACCCCAAGTGTAATCATAAAGCTAAACCCAATGCTTTACTTTGTTACTAAAAAAACCTTTTGCGAAGCATTTTTTACTAAAGACTTTTCTCTTTGCGAATTGTATTTTCTCTTCTAACAAGTTGATAAAAGACGTCGCAAAATAGAAATTGGACACCCCTAGGCAACATTATACCAACAAGGTTACTCTACATCCACTGGATGTTTCTTTTTTCACAAGAACATTAGATATTAATAAACCAAAACAGACTGATAATTATTTATTTAAACGCCACAAAATGAAATCAACTTTTACATTCATCGTTCTATGGTTAATGTCATTTACATTAACCCATGTGTATGCAGAAAACACGGTTGAAAATACCATTGGAAGAAATGGAAAACATAAGTTAGCTCCAGCGGCGGTTCCCTCATTTACAAACGGAGCTACTCAAAGCTTTACAGTTTGTCAGGATGCAAATGCAGTTAGTTTAGCTTCCTATTTGTCTATTAACGACTTAGATGTTGGACAAACCCTTACTTGGAGTATTGTTCAAGTTTCTACTAAAGGAACACTCTCCGGTTTTCCTGCAGCTATAGCAACGAACGGTGGAACTGTTTCTCCTAACGGGGTAACCTACACCCCTTCCACTGGTTTAAGCGGAACAGATAAATTCGTAATTAGTGCCTCCGATGGAAGTGCAACTGTTCAAACAACGATAAATGTTACCATCAATCCCGCCCCCACTGTGGCAGCAATCACAGGTACAAGCCAGATATGTTTAAGTGGTACTAGAACAAGCCAGTTGGCTTGTGCAACTACAGGAGGAGTTTGGAGTTCAAGTGCAACAGCTGTAGCAACAATAACTACAGGGGGTTTATGTACAGGGCGATCTGCTGGAACCGCCATTATATCTTATACAGTAACAAACACCACAACTGGTTGTACTGCTGCATCAAAAGATACGATTACTGTTTATGCAAATACGAATACCGTAACAATTACGCCAAATACCAATACCGTTTGTGCTGGAAACACGTTACAACTAACTGGAACACCTACTGGGGGTACATGGAGTAGTAGCAATACAGCAAACGCTACTGTTGACGCAAATGGATTAGTAACAGGAATAACAGGAGGAGGTTTTGCAACCATATCCTACACAGTAAGTTCTGGGCCTTGCGGCACCACACAAGCTACTAGAAATATCACGGTGAATGCAGCACCTAATATTAACCCAATCACTTTCACTTCAAATTCAATCTGTGTAGGATCTACTACTACATTCACAGGAACAAACCTTGGGGGAACATTTACAAATACTTGGAGCAGTTCAAATACAGCAGTGGCTACAGTAAGCAACACAGGTGTTGTTACTGGCGTATCAGCAGGTAGTGCAATTATATCTTACACTGCTACAAATAGAAATACCAATTGCTCAAAAACCGTTACACAAGCTATCACAGTTAGTGATTTACCATCTGCTGGTTCTATCAGTGGAGTGTCTTCTGTTTGTTTAAGTACAACAACTAAATTAATAGCAAGTGTTACTGGTGGAAAATGGAGTAGTGGAAATACTGCAATTGCAACTATTGATGCAACTTCAGGCTTGGTCACTCCTTTGATTGGAGGTGTTGTAGCAACATTTACTTATACCGTCACCAATGGTGGTTGTAGTAATGCGGCCACTTATAATTTGTCAATCAACAGTTCGCCATCCATAGCAGCAATTACAGGCAGTAACACCCTCTGTATAGGAACATCAACAACTTTATCAAACTCAACCACAGGTGGAACCTGGTCAAGCGGAAATACTGCAGTTGCAACCGTAACAAATAGTGGACTAGTAACAGGTGTTGCTACAGGAGTTGATTCAATTTATTATACCGTATCCAATGCTACTTGTACTTCATCAGTTTCATTTGCCGTAACGGTATCTTCAGGATTAACAGTGGCAGCAATTACTGGCGGTTCCAGTGTTTGTGCCAATAACACTATTACACTATCTAGTACAACCACAGGTGGAACTTGGTCTGTTTCAAATACGAGCCTCGGTTCAATTACAACAGGAGGGGTGTTTAAGGGATTAAGTGCAGGTATTGATACGGTAATTTACACCGTATCTAGTGGTACGGGTTGTTCTGGTTTCGCCACGCTTCCAGTTACTATTAACGCAAATCCAGCATTAAATCCTATCGGTGGCAATAGCACTATTTGTACAAATGATAGCACCACATTAACCAATTCAATTGGAGGCGGATTTTGGATAAGTTCAGACAATAGTATTGCCACAATCTCTTCAGGTGGATTATTGAAAGGAATTTCTGCTGGCACTGTTACAATCACTTATACAGTAATTGGATCTGGCAGTTGCACCAACAGTGTTACCAAGATAATTACGGTCGTTGCTTCACCCAATGTTGCAGCTATTGTAGGATCTAACTCAACATGCGTCAGCAGTACTGTTCAATTTACAAATACAACTATAGGCGGTACTTGGACAAGTTCTGATGCGTCTATTGCAAGTATTAGCAGCGGAGGGTTGGCTACTGGTCTAGCATCTGGCAACACTACAATCGGATATGTTGTAACAAGAGGCGGTTGTACCACAACGGCTACCTTATCTTTAGCTGTAAACCCAAGTTTGGTATTAGAGCCAATTACTGGTAGTACAAATGCATGTACTGGCACCAACATTACCCTTGGCAACAGTACAATAGGCGGTTTATGGTTAAGCAGTAATACTGCTGTTGCCACAATCAATATTTCAACAGGCGTTTTAACTCCAGTATCTGCAGGAAGTACCGTAATAACTTATATAGTGAATTCAGGAGCTTGCAGTGGTGGCGTTAACGAAACAATTACTGTAACAGCAAAACCAACTGTTGCTACGATAGGAGTTGTTGGCTTTGGTGGAAATGTTTGTGTAGGATCTACAACAACTTTCACAAATACAACAGCAGGTGGAACTTGGAGTTCTAATAATACTAGAATAGCTACTGTTAGCGCTACGGGTATTGTTACTGGTACTGGTGCAGGAAGTACTACTATATCTTATACCGTTACTTCTGGTGGTTGTAGTGCAACTGCAACGAGAAATATTAATGTTACCCAGTTCTCAGGTACGGTTGCTGCAATTGGTGGTAATGGACCTGTTTGTGAGGGGGCTACCACAACATTTACCAATACAACTACTGGTGGTACTTGGTCAAGTGGTGATACAAAAGTTGCATCAGTAAGTTCTTCTGGTTTAGTAACAGGTATTGGAGCAGGAACTACAAATATTATTTATTCTATTTCTCAAGGCTTTTGTGCACAAAGTCAAACAAAAACAATTGTAGTCAATGCGTTACCAACAGTTAATCCAATTATTGGTGGTGGTTCTATATGTGCTAATTCAGTAGTTTTATTAACCAATTCAACAGGCGGGGGTACTTGGTCGAGTTCCAATAATTCAGTTGCTACCATAAGCAATCTTGGTTTAGTAACTGCAAAATCTGCTGGAATAGATTCCATCTTTTATTCCGTGACAAATAGTACTACTGGTTGTAGCAATGCTGTAAATACTGTGTTAACGGTTAAAGCAACATCAACCTCAATTACGAGAGCAACAATTTGTACTGGCAGCAGCTATAGTTTCAACGGTAAAACCTACACCACCGCTGGTACTTACACATCTACCTTAGTAAATAGTGTAGGGTGTGATAGTATAGCAACATTAGTATTGAGCGTTAAAACAGCATCTAGTTCTACAACAACCGCAAGCATCTGCTCCGGCAATAGTTATAGTTTCAACGGTAAGACTTACACCACCGCTGGTACATACACAGCTACACTAGTAAACAGTGCAGGCTGTGATAGTATTGCAACATTAGTATTGAGCGTTAAATCAACTTCAAGTTCTACCACCACCGCAAGCATCTGTTCAGGCAGCAGCTATAGCTTCAATGGTAAAACCTACACCACCGCAGGAACTTACACTGCCACTTTGGTGAACAGTGCTGGCTGTGATAGTATCGCAACATTGGTATTGAGTGTTAAATCAACTTCAAGTTCTACTACCACTGCAAGCATCTGCTCCGGCAAAAGTTATAGCTTTAATGGTAAAACTTACACCACCGCTGGTACATACACCGCTACACTAGTAAACAGTGCTGGCTGTGATAGTATCGCAACATTAGTATTGAGCGTTAAATCAGCATCAAGTTCTACTACCACCGCAAGCATCTGTTCAGGCAGCAGCTACAGTTTCAACGGTAAAACTTACACCACCGCTGGTACATACACCGCTACACTAGTAAACAGTGCTGGCTGTGATAGTATCGCAACATTGGTATTAAGTGTTAAATCAGCATCAAGTTCTACCACCAC
>JAIXOJ010000169.1 GCA_027486835.1 Chitinophagaceae bacterium | reverse complement strand
AGCGAGGGCTTAAAAAGCGGTATCGACCAGTTCGGAAGTGGTAGCGAGGGCTTAAAAAGCGGTATCGACCAGTTCGGAAGAGGAAGCGAGGGCTTAAAAAGCGGTATCGACCAGTTCGGAAGCGATAGCTAGCGCTTAATAATCCGTTTCAAAAACAAATTCGATTAAATAGTCGAGCTAATATCGTATTAGCATTGTTTACAGATGGTTAGACATAATAAATGGGCTTAAATCCCATGGGACTTTAAGCCGAAAAACAATTGTTGTAATATTTTCTTATGAATAAATGGTTTTCTTGTGTTGTAGTTGTATTAATTGCATTATTTAATACGGGAAATGCCCAGCAATTGGCGTTTCCAGGAGCAGAAGGTTTTGGCCGGTTTGCCACAGGTGGTCGTGGAGGTATTGTATATTATGTAACTGATACCACCGATAATCCCTCAAAACCAACGGTGGGTAGTTTGAGATATGGCATCACCAAGCTTACTGGAGCTAGAACTATTTTATTTAAAGTTTCTGGAACCATTAGCTTACAAGCAGACCTGAAAATAGCCAATGGTAATATCACGATAGCTGGACAATCAGCACCAGGCGATGGCATTTGTTTGAAGAATTTTACCCTTCGACTCAATACTAGTAACATTATCGTAAGATATATCCGTTGCAGATTAGGTGATTTGACTTCCTATATTGATGATGCAATGGATGCAAATGGAAACAGTCCAGTTCCAACAGATGAAAATATCATAGTAGATCATTGTTCTTTAAGTTGGTCTATTGATGAAACAGGTAGTTTTTACGACATAAAAAAGTTTACACTTCAGTGGTGTATCCTCAGCGAGAGTTTCTATAAAAGTGTTGACCCCAAAGGTGATCACGGATACGCTGGTATTTGGGGTGGGCAAGGTGCTAGTTTCCACCATAATTTATTGGCGCATCATACCAGCAGAAACCCAAGGTTTTGTGGAAGCCGATATACTGGCGATTCACTCAAAGAAGTAGTAGATTTTCGCAACAATGTGCTGTATAACTGGGGCAATATCAACACCGTTTATGGCGGAGAAGGAGGCAACTACAATATCATTAACAACTACTATAAACCTGGTCCTGCCACTCCAGGTAGTTTTACAAGCTCAAACAAAAATCTTAGAAATCGTATTCTCTCCTACACAAGTTACTATTGTACCAAAGACTCCTATATATATCCTGATACACTCTGGGGTGGAAAGTATTTCGTAGATGGCAATTTTGTGAAAGGCTATCCTGATGTTAGTGCAGACAACTGGACTAAAGGTGTACAATCAGATGGGTTTTATAAAGCGGCTAGCTTAATGGCCCGAAATAAATTAACTGCTCCTATTGCTGTTGCTCCGATAAATACACAAACTGCAGAAGACGCATACTTATCAGTTCTTAATAACGTAGGTGCTTATTTACCAAAAAGAGATACAGTTGATAGAAGAATATTAAGGGAAACCCGTGATGGAACAGCCACTTTCGAGGGGCCTGGATATTCAACAGTAAAATCTACCAATGTTACCCATCCTTCTGGTATCATCGATGGACAAGCAAATGTGGGCGGTTGGCCTGTTTTACTCGGTGCTACACCAAGTGCCGATGTAGATAACGACGGTATGGCTGATGAATGGGAAATGCAGCGTGGGTTAAATAGCACCAATGCGGCTGACAGAAATAATGTTAGTACCAATGGATATACCAATTTAGAGAATTTCTTAAATGGAGACAGTATAGTTGCTTTTGGAAAGTCAAATACCTTTTTGCCTGCTACCGATATGCTGTTGCAATCTACCAACCAATGGTTGAATGCAAAGGATACAACCTACACTCGGTTAATTAGTACCGACACTATGAACTTAGTGGCATCTGTTTACGATAGTGGTGTTACTAACCAATTGAAAGTTTATTATTACACTACATCGGGTTCCAGACTCTATAATTTGCAACCTTATTTACGTAGAAATATCTCCATTATCCCTACTAACGGAATTACCTCTTTGGCGCAGCCAATTAAAATTCGTTTGTTCTTTACTGCTAACGAGTTTAATGCATTGAAAAATTCAGCTACAAATGTCAACAGTATTAACGATTTGCAAGTGTATCTCGTGGCTGACTCAAACTTAATCACTAATTTCTCTGGAACTACAGTTGCCCCCATTGTACTTGATGGAGCCAGCTTATTTGGTACATACAACAATGGATACTATGTAGAATTTACTACTGCTAAGCTTGGTACATTTTTTATTGCCGGTAAAAGTCTTTTGCTTCCTGTTAGTCTAGTTAATTTTACTGGTTCGGCAAATAAGCAAGATATTGTATTGAGTTGGACTACCCAGAATGAAATTAATATGTCTGGCTATGAGGTAGAAAAAAGTGAAGATGGCATTAATTATACCGTTATTGGAACAGTAAACTCAGAAAACAAAAAAGGGGAGGGGCTTTACTTTTTCAACGACAAGTCATTCAAGGCTGGGAAATTTTATTATCGCCTAAAGCTCATCAATAAAGACGGAACTTATAGGCATAGTTTAGTAGTTGTAGTAGCTATTGACGATAACAAAAACGGAATTACAGTTAGTCCAAATCCATTTCGTTTCAGTTTGGTCATCAATTATTCTTTATCAACGGATGATGCTCAGGTAAAAGTGTACAGTCCAGATGGTAAACTGGTGTATAATGCGGTTTTACCAAATAATACAACCCAAAGTAAACTGCCACTTTCAACTTTAAAGGCAGGTACCTATTTTCTGATATACGCTAACAAGAGCACATCATTTACTGCTAAAGTGATAAAAGAATAATAAGTAGGTACTTATTAAATGAATTGTTTCTCGAAGCGCCGCACTCAAAACTAACAGTGTTTTATTTTTAAATCGATTTGCACCTGACAGGTTTCTACAATCTGTCAGGTCTTAACAAAAATTGATGTTCTTAAAAGCATAAAAGAAATACCCTTTCGTCTAACAACTAACCCCTATTATAATATGTTATTACGTTCCTTTTTAGTAGCTTCCCTATGTTGCGCTGTGGTATTTGGTCAATCGCAATATTCTTGGGATAATTTACCCAAAGCCGCAGTACCCACTTTTAAGAAAGATACATTCAACATTAAAAAGTTCGGTGCGATTGCAGATGGATTAACCCTCAATACGAAAAGTATTAATGCAGCCATTGATGCTTGTAACAAAAATGGTGGCGGCGTAGTGTTAGTACCCGAAGGTGTATGGATTACTGGTCCTATTGAGTTGAAAAGCAATGTAAATCTATCTCTAAGCAGAAATGCGGTGCTTGATTTTACGAGAGATTTTAATCAATATCTGCTAGTAAAAACCAACTGGGAAGGATTAGAAACTTACCGTAACCAATCGCCCATTTCTGGAACCAACTTAGTAAACGTTGCCATCACGGGTAAAGGGGTAGTGGATGGTAATGGAGATATTTGGCGAGCAGTAGGAAGGAATCGTTTGACTGAAAGCGATTGGAAGCACCAAGTGGCTTCTGGTGGCATGTTGTCTGAAGATGGGAAAACTTGGTATCCTTCTCCTCAGTCGGAGAAAGGAGAAAAGCTGTATAAGTCTGGCGAACTAAAAAAGTTATCGTCTCAAGCCGATTTTGAATCTATCAAAGATTTTTTACGACCCAATTTATTGGTACTTACTCGTTGCAAAAAAGTATTGCTTGAAGGTGTAATTTTCCAAAATTCACCAGCTTGGTGCGTGCATCCGTTAATGTGTGAGGATGTAACAATCAGGAATGTAACTGTGAAAAACCCTGAGTATGCCCACAATGGGGATGCCTTAGACTTGGAGAGTTGCAAAAATGTTTTGGTTGAAGGTTGCACCCTCGATGCTGGGGATGATGGTATCTGCATTAAGAGTGGACGTGACGAACAAGGCAGAAAAAGAGGCATGCCCACCGAAAATGTAGTGGTGCGTAATTGCTATGTATATCGTGCCCATGGTGGTTTTGTTATTGGTAGCGAAATGAGCGGCGGCGCTAAAAATATATTTGCGTACAACCTCACCTTCATGGGTACCGATAAAGGACTACGCTTTAAGACAGCTAGAGGTAGAGGTGGTATGGTAGAGAATATCTACTGCAAGAATATCTACATGAAAGACATTATAGACGAAGCCATTTACTTCGACATGTATTATTTTACCAAAAGCCCTAAACCCGGTGAAAAAGTAGAGGCACCTAAAGTGACAGAAGCCACTCCTCAATTCCAAAATTTTTACATCAGTAATATAGTTTGTGATGGTGCAGCTAAAGGTATTTTTGTAAGAGGCTTGCCAGAAATGAGTATCAAGAACATCCATATTTCCGATGTGAGCATTCGTGCTGATAAAGGTGTGGAATTGTTTGAAGCAGAAAATCTAGACCTTAAGAATATTACGGTTGCTACAAAAGAGTTGAACCCCATTGTATACATAGAAAACTGCAATGGTCTACAATTACAAAACTTTAAAAATGTAAATATGGCAAAAGTTCTTTTTAGCATTAATGGAGAAAGAAATAAGCAATTGGTCGTAACTAAAACAGACGTGAGCAATGCAGAACAAAAAGTAGTTTTTGCCCCAGGCGTTTCAGAGTCGGTTCTTCAAATAAAGTAAGTTGTTTGTAGCATTACAGCATTGGTTCAAAATAAAACACAGAGGTTCACAATGCCATGATCCTCTGTGTAACTACTATATAACTTCCTTGGAAAAAGGCGGTTTCTAGATACTCGGTAGGCAATTCCCCTCTCGAGGGGGTGCCCGAAGGGCGGGGTGGTAATTCGCGTAGGTTATACAACTAGGAAACTTTGTCCGCCAATCTCTCACTCTGTGAAACCTCAGTGCAACTCAGTGCAATAAAAAATTCACAGAATAACACAGAATAAAAAACCTCTGTGTACCTCTGTGAAACCTCAGTGCCACTCAGTGTAATTACAATTTCGCATTGAATAATAGTGACTAATCTGTAAATAGATAAAGCATGCTTAAATGGCTCTTAATGGCTTTCTTTAGTGTAAACATGGCGATGGTTTGGGCACAGAACAAGCCCTCCACAGCCATTGTTTACCCCACCCAATTTACCGTAGCGCTTTCTGGAAAGGCAGATTTCACTACCATTCAAGCAGCAATCAATGCGGTAAGAGATTTATCGCAAGTGCAGGTAACTATTTATATAAAAAAAGGGATTTATGCTGAGAAGTTAGTCATACCTTCTTGGAAAACCAATATCACCTTAATGGGCGAAGACGAAGACAGCACCATAATAACCAATAGTGATTTTTCCGGCAAGCCGCTTGCTTTGAAGGATATGTTTGGAAAAGACAAACACAGTACGTACACTTCTTATACCCTACTCGTTCAAGGTAATGACACTAAGGTAGAACACCTAACTATCCAGAACAAAGCAGGAAGGGTAGGCCAAGCAGTAGCCGTGCATGTAGAAGCCGATCGATGTGAATTTTTACATTGCAGGTTATTAGGCAACCAAGACACCCTCTATGCTGCTACTGAAAACAAAAGACAATACTTCGCCGATTGTTACATAGAAGGCACCACCGATTTTATATTCGGCGAAGCCATAGCCGTTTTTGAAAAATGCACCATCAAAAGTTTAAGTAATTCATACATCACCGCGGCTTCCACCCGAAAAGGACAGGTTTACGGATTTGTTTTTTTCGATTGTTCCTTAGTGGCCGACACAGGGGTAACAAAAGTTTATTTAGGCCGACCTTGGCGGCCAAATGCCAAAACAGTTTGGATAAGAACCCAAATGGGTAGCCATATTTTGCCAGAAGGATGGGATAATTGGCGCAATCCCGATAATGAAACAACGGTGGTATATGCGGAGTATAACAGCACAGGTAAAGGTGCAAATCCAAATGCTAGGGTAAAATGGAGCAAACAGTTAACCACCCGCCAAGCCAAACGATTTACACTTGCTAACATTTTTGAGCGAGAAGATGAATGGATACCAATAGGAAAGTTATAAACCTAGGTGCGGCATGAACCGACCAATCTAGCGCCAACATTAGCCCATCAGTCCTTTCTCAATAATAGTTAGTTTAAAAAATGATTTTTAATAAAAATTTTAATTGGAAACCCTCCCCAAATCACTGATCACTGATCACTAACCACTAATCACTATATATGATGATGCGTTTTGCTTTTATTTTTCTATTGTTTGGTATTGTTGTTTCCCTACAACCCATTCAAGCACAGCCGCTTAGCGAAAGACTCACCAAAATGGTGATGACCAATTGGCCAGATAGTTTCTCAGTAGGAGAGAAGAAACCCTATGTAAAATGGAGCTACGAGCAAGGGGTAGTGTTAAAAGGCATTGAAGGTGTATGGCAGCAAACCCAAAAACCAGAATATCTCGCCTACATAAAAAAGATGATGGACTTTTTCGTTGCAGAAGACGGTAGCATCAGAACCTATAAACCCGATGATTACAACATAGATAATGTACTCTCGGGCAGGATCCTCCTCTTTTTATACAAGCAAACCAAACAAGAAAAATATCGTAAGGCTGCTGCACTGCTCCGTAAGCAGTTAGATACCCATCCCCGCACAAAAGAAGGAGGCTTCTGGCACAAAAAAATCTATCCCCACCAAATGTGGTTGGATGGTTTATACATGGGCGAACCTTTTTATGCAGAATGGGCCACTATGTTTAAGCAGAAAAAAGCATTTGATGACATCGCCCAACAATTCATCATCATCGAAAAACACGTGAGAGATAGCACTACCGGTTTGTTATACCACGGTTGGGATGAAAGCAAAGAGCAACAATGGGCCAATAAGGTAACAGGCAATTCCCCCAATTTTTGGGCAAGAGCCATGGGCTGGTATGGTATAGCCTTGGTTGATGTGTTGGCACAAATGCCCGACAACCATCCAAAAAGAGGGGTGTTGTTATCCATCCTCAACCGATTTACAGTGGCTATCAGTAAAGTGCAAGATGCAGAAACGGGGCTTTGGTACGATGTACTAGACAAACCCAACGAAAAGCCCAACTACCTGGAAGCCTCCGCCAGTTGTATGTTTGTGTACACCATTGCCAAGGCAGTAAAAGCAGGTTGGTTGCCTTATGCCAATATGTCCATAGCCAAAAAAGCCTACAAGGGCATTCAGCAAAAATTTATTGAAATAGACGCTAAGGGATTAACCAATTTAACTGGAACAGTATCCGTAAGCGGATTAGGTGGCAAACCTTACAGAGATGGAAGTTTCGCTTATTACATGAGTGAGAAAGTGGTGGTAAATGATTTAAAAGGCGTAGGTGTATGCATAGGTGCTGCCCTAGAAATGGAGAGCCTCAAAGATTTAGCCGCCGAAAACATGCTCTTGTTGCAGCAAAAAATAGGGGGTTGGCCCAAGCACCTGCACGACAAAACATTTGGTTACGACAAAGTATATACCGATAAAGAGAAAAAAGACATTGTCGCATCGTTGAGCGATGAAGATGCAACTATAGACAACGAAGCCACCAACAAAGAGATTCGCTATTTAGCTTGGGCTTTTAAAGAAACGGGTAACCAGCGGTATTTGGCTGCCGTAGAAAAAGGTGTTCGTTATTTGTTAGCAGCACAATACAACAATGGTGGATGGCCTCAGTTTTATCCCGACCGTAGTATGTACAGAGGGGCCATTACCTACAACGACAACGCCATGATTAATACCTTAAATGTACTGTACGACATCACCCAACGCCAGCACCATTTAGAAATTATTACCGATACTACCTTAGTAAAACAAGCGGCAAACGCAGTGCAAAAAGGAATTGACTGCATCTTAAAAACCCAGCTTATGTCCAATGGCAAATTAGCAGGATGGTGCCAGCAATACGACGAAAAAACACTCAAGCCCTGCAACGCCAGAAAATTTGAACTCATTGGAATATCTGGTAGTGAAACAGTAGGGATACTGAGTTTCTTGATGCAATTATCCAAGCCAACCCCCGAAATAAAAAAAGCAATAAACGCTGGTGTAGCCTGGTTAGAGGAAGTGAAAATTAAAGATTTTAAAGTAATGGAAATTCCCGACAAAGGATATGTAAAAGGGAAAGATAGGGTAGTAGTAGCCGAAAAAGGCGCCAACATTTGGGCTAGGTATTACGATATAGACACCAACACCCCTTTCTTTTGCGGAAGAGATGGTATTAAAAGATATAAACTCACCGAAATAGAACAAGAACGTAGGGTAGGCTATGCTTGGTACGGCACCTGGCCTGTGCAGCTATTATCAAAGAAATATCCAGCTTGGAAACAGGGGAATTTATAAAGGTTATTATTAAAGAGGGGGATTTTAGCGCAGCGCATCTGGCCTAAACAGATAAATAGAATTTCCAAATCCCATTATCAACAAGCTACATTAAAACTAATTCAAACAATCCCTTTCTATTGCTAGAATTGTAATAACAACCAATGATTGCTGCCACACATTGGTAAACGATAAAAGTGACAAAGTGATGATGATATTGATAGTATATCCTAAAAGCAAAGAATAATGAGCTTCATTAAATCTGTAAATGGGATTTCCAAATCCCAATTATCTGTTCAGGCGACATGCCCTACGGAACATGTCGCACAGCAGGGAACGCTTGCGCCAAAGAGGCGATATCGGGTAGTTCTACAAAAAAGTATACTCAAATTGGGGTTTTAAACCTTACTTTACAGAGGATTTTAGAAACAAAATTTTAGCAATGAGAATATTATTAGATGTACCCGATAGCAAAGCAGATTCATTGATGGATGTTTTGCGTGGTATTCGTTATGTGAAAGCAATACCAATAACTGATAGTAAAGCAGAATTGATGGAAGATATCAAAGAGGCTGTAGAGGAAATTAAACTAATAAGGGCTGGAAAAAAGGAAGCCCGTAATGCAGAAGATTTTTTGAATAAGCTATAATGTAAAAACGATTATGTATTTGAACGACAAGCTAAGAAGCTTATCAAAAAATACAATTCTATCAAACAAGAATTGATGAATCTTGTGACTCAATTGAAAGAAAATCCAACAGTAGGCACAGTTATAAGAAACGATTGTTTCAAAGTTAGGATGTCAATAAAGTCGAAAGGGAAAGGCAAAAGTGGCGGGGCTAGGATAATTACAAACTTTGTTGTTGCTGATAATACAGTTTATCTATTGACTATTTATGATAAATCCGAAAAAGAAAGCCTAACCGATAAAGAACTTGATGAACCTCTCAGGCATATCCCTTTATAAATCTTAAGCCCATTTAGTGGCAGGTTTCGAAATAGCGGGGCTAGCAGCCTGCCTTTATATTGCCTCGATCGCAAGCTATTGTTGATGTTAGTGGTTTGCATGGAAAAGTTGGTTAGTGCCACTGACCAATTGACTACTTTCTTTTTTAGCTTGGCTTTAGATATTTTCAATAGTTGCGAACTTTTGTGTAAACGGTTTCTTCATTCAACATGCCTACCACATCCACCACACTAAACCACCATTTGACAAGCGCATCATCCCAAACAGCTCGTACTTCACGGTCATCAAAAAAGCGAATGGATAGTTTCATTTGTTTTGTTTTCCTTTTTCCATTTGCACAATTGACCAATTATAGCATTTGAATACCACCGAAGCAGGGGTTTGGAAATCCCTTAAACCACAAGCTATATTAAACCTACTTCAAACAATACTTTTCTATTGCTAGAATTGGCATAACAACCAATGATTGCTTCCACACATTGGTAAACCATAAAAGTGATAAAGTGATGCAGATATTAATGGTATATCCTAAAAGCAGATAATAATGAGCTTCATTAAATCTGTAAATGGGATTTGGAAATCTCATTTATCCATTTAGAAAAGATGCCCTTCGGATCATTGCGCCTGAACGGAGAATTGTACGCATACTGATATAAACAAGAAAACTATTTGCTCCAATTTTTTCCATTGTTGCTCGGGTTTTTTCATTGCTTGCTCAAATTGGAAGCATACTTGCTCGGATTTCAGATATGCTGCTCGAGTTTTTCGATGTGTTGCTCCAGTTTTTCGATGTGTTGCTCGAATTTTTTCAATGCTAGCACGAATTTTTCTATCCCTAGCACAATTTTTTGTCTCCTTGCACGAATGTTTTGAATGCTTGCTTGAATTTTTTGTTTGTCCCACCGATTTTTCGATGTGTTTGTCCAATTTTAGCAATCGTTCCGATAGTTTTTTAAACCCTTGAGCAATTTTTTTGAACTCTTGGACAATTTTTTTCAATGCTAGCACAAATTTTTTTCAACGCTAGCACAATTTTTTCTCATGCTTGCACGAATTTTTTCAATGCTTGCTCGAATTTATTGAACCGATTTCCTAATTTAAAATGTTTTAAAATCATCCACTGGCGCAAGTCTTCCGAAGGATGACTTGTGTCTATTTAATAAACCAGTTTGTAACTGGAATTCGTGTTGATACAGCTGTGCGAGTTGTTAGCGCAGCGTATCTCGGCTGAAAAGATAATTGGGATTTCCAAATCCATTAACCAAAAGCAACTAACCCAAATGCAAATAAATCTTTTCTATTTAAATGGAGGCCACAACAACTACTATATATTCCTCCTCTTTTTCTAAGATGGTGTGATGTACTTGAGATTTGTAAGTGGAATTTGTAAATCCCAATAATTGTACTAGCATCATCCTCTTCGGAATAGGTTGCCCAGCGGAATTTCTATAAAACCCTATTTGTTTATCAACAGCTTTTCATTGTAGCTTCCTGTTTCCGTCTTTACTTTTATTACATAAACACCGTTTGTCAAGGCTTGGGTGTTTAGTTTGAGGAAAGTTGTCCCATTAAGCGATTGAGTGATAACTGCTTTGCCCGCCAAGTCAAAAACGGAAATGGTTGCTTTGTCAATCGTTTCGCTGAAACTTATAGTGGCAAAGTCCTTTGCAGGGTTAGGGATTATAGAGAAAGATTGATTGCTAACAAAATTTACACTTACTACTTTACTATAACTTCTGCTGCCGTCATTATCCACACTTTGTAGGCGGTAGTAGTTTATTCCATTTGCAGGTTTTTCGTCGGTGAATGCATACCTATCTCCGCCAACACCAGTTGCTTTTACGGTGCCAATGTCTGTAAAAGAAGTGCCGCTTGTGCTGCGTTGCACTTTAAAATGGTTCGTATTTAGCTCCGTGGCAGTTTGCCAAGCGATATTTATTGTTTTATTATTTTTTGTAGCGGCTAATGATGAAAAGGATACAGGTAAAGGGTTGATTGTGATTTTGCTTATAATTCCAAACTTATTATTAGACACATATAAATTACCAGCAACATCAATGGCAAGACAATATGGTCCGTTTAAGCCCGAACTGAAAAAAGTTGAAACATTGCCATTCCGAGTTACCTTACTAATGGTATTACCACCGTAATTGGCAACATATAAATTGCCATTTACATCAGACACAAGGCCAATAGGTTTATTTAAACCAGCTAAGGGATTTACAAATATGGATGGAATACCACTCGGTGATATTTTAGTGATGGAATTATTGCCTTGGTTTGCTGTATACAAATTACCAGAGGAATCAAACGCAAGGCATTGTGGAAAATCTAAACCTGAACTTACAAAAGTAGAAGTGAGACCGCTTGGCGTTACTTTACTTATAGTATTAGTATTATAACTTGATACGTACAAATTTCCAGACTTATCAAAAGCAAGACCACTTGGCGAAGTTATATTCGACACAAAAATCGAAACAATTCCAGTTGGGGATACTTTACTGATTGAGTTACTAAAATAATTGGCTACATACAAATTACCAGAAGCATCAAACACAATCCTATTTGGGGAATTTATTCCACTACTTATAGGGGTTGAAACATTGCCGTTAGTGGCTTTTTTGCTTATCGTGTTATTACCCACATTTGCCACGAATAGATTGCCAGAAGCATCAAAGACAATACCTTGTGGATCACTTAAAGTTGAATTACAAAATGTAGAAATGGTCTGTGCATGGAGTAATGACGTAAAGAAGCAAGATAAAGTTATTACAATTGCTATCAATTTTTTCAGGTTCTGTAAAGTTTGTGCCATAAATTTTCATTTTATAGTTTAAAAAATTCTGTATTAATTATTGATGTTGAAATAATAAACTTTTTTCAATCAAATGGCAACTAAAGAACTGTAATTGATAAGATAACTTCTAATGGTTGTTTCATCCGTTAAATATTTCATTAAATTATTCCATTGAAAGCTACATGTTTGGTCATTTAATTATTTAGATGCAAAGGTCTTTAAACCCCCTTCAACACCACCGTAACCTCCACCGTTTTCCCCTTCTCAAAAGTAATTTCCACCTCCTGTGCTTCACAACCCTCAGCTTCAAAGCGTATAAGCGCCTTGCCAGGCATGTGTTCGGTGATAGCCACTACGCTGTCAGCATTAGATTTATAAGGTTTATTTTTCTTGCTAGTACTAGTAAGGTCTGTAGCCACTACTTTCTTTCCTAATGAAACATTACCCTCTTTCACCACAAGCACGTCTGCATTCGTATGTCTTATGCCAAACTCAGGAATTTCACTTGCCAATAACAAACCATTCAATACAGAACTGTCAGGTTCTAAGTTACCTTCACAAATTGTACGGATATCATTCAATAGCTTTACTGCCTGTGGCTTCAATTTTTCCAATGCATCCGTACCATTTACCTTTTTATGCTTTCTATTAGACGAAACTAAATTTTTGTTGTCGTCATACAATTTTCCAGCAGCAGCAAGGCTGTCAATATCGGTCAGTAAAATCAAATCTTTAAACAGACCATCCACATTTGCCCTTAATACATTTACCAATTGGGTAATCCTAATGTACATTAAGTTTTTAGTAGCCGTACTATAATAAGTCAAGGGTTTGTTTACCACCACAGTAATTTTGTCATCACCACTTTCTTTGGCCTTCACCCGCACTTTTTTACTCATGCGCTCAGCCAATTTTGCTGCGTTCAATTTGTATTTCTTTACCTTATCAGCATCACCAGAAGTGTCTAGAGTCTGAATATCTGCAGCAATATTTATTTTAGTTAAAAGCGGGTTAATGGCTGCCAAGTTTAGGCGATACCGATTTTACCTTATCAAACTCTGGCTTGTTCTCCTTATCTTCTGCAAAATCATGTGTTAGCGACAATGCAGTTACTAAGTTTTGTATTTCCTGTTCCATGATAGACTGATTTAATTTCCTAGATTAAATTTTAAAACTTTACCACAGTGCAATAATAGGTATGTTTGTTTAATTGCTTTGTGTTTTCTTCCTTTTTTTTCATTTTTTTGAACCACTAATCGGTAAATAAGTAGCAAAATCACATTTTTTATGATAAAATCACCCTTTGAACACACGATATTTATATCGGTAAGGGTTCAATAAATAATAGGCTACCTAATTCAACGGCTAATCATAACTGAATTATATAACCGCAAGCGTATAAGCTGAAAGTTAGAAAAGTATAAAAAAATAGGTAGGCAAGTAATCACTTTTTTGAATTTAGCCAGCATACAACAATTAAAAAAGGGCATTCAAAAATTCGTACCATCAACGCGATTTCAGGAATTAAAACATTACACAGTATTAGTTAAACATTAATCGCCATTCGTGCATTTGAAGCAATATTTCCCAGAGACAAATTTGCTTGGTAGAAATAATTAGTGGTAAACAAAAACTCTAGCAAGTTCAGCTTTCAAAAAAATAAATCAGGCAATGAAATCGCAAAAGAGGTAAAAAAAATTACCGAGGAGGTTAAAAAAAATGCGGAGGGGGTTAAAAAAAATGCGGAGGAGGTTAAAAAAAATGCGGAGGAGGTTAAAAAAATTGCGGAGGACGTTCAAAAAATTGCGGAGGAGGTTAAAAAAATTCCGGAGGAGGTTCAAAAAAATGCCGAGGGGATTAAAAAAATTATCGAGGGGGTTCAAAAAAATGTCTATGAAGCGCTAAGAAATAAAAAGAAAGTCTGAGATTGTATATAATACTGTGTCAATGTTAGAATTAGTCTTTAAATTAGCTCTCAAAGATGTTCCGCATGGCATGTTGCCTAAACAGATAACTGGGATTTGCAATCCCAATTCGCTTAGGGCTTTGCTACAATAAAAAGGAAGCTACTACTAATTGGGGTAGCTGCTTTTTTTGTAAGTATATTAAGATTTGAGTTGGTACATAAAGCAAACAAATTGAAGAAGCAAGAAAGTATCTTTTTTTTGTAGCATGACCTTAGTAGTTAATCCGAAGAATATAAAAGAAGAGAAAATAATCAAAGCTATTATGCAAAGTCTTGATATTAGATTTTATACAGAAGATGATGAAGATGCTGCGTTGAATATAGCCATGCAAGAAGGTAGAAAGTCGCCTTTACTGAACGAAACACAAAAAGAAAAGGTTTTGCAAACGCATTCCGAATAAGGCTAGGTCAATATCGAGTTGGGTTCTTTTGTGAAAACCAAACAATAGAATTAGTCAGAATATTAGCAAGAAAAGATATTTATAGATACTTTCCCTAATGACTAGCAGGGGGGCATGTTCCGCCAGCCATGTCACCTAAACAGATAATTTGGATTTGCAATCCCAATTTACTTCGGTCTTTGCTAAGCTAGAAAGCAGCTACTCCTATTTAGGGTAGCTGCTTTTTTGTGTTACCCAATCCAACATCTTAGAAATCCCCCTTGATCACTATAATCAATGTGTAGGCAACATTATTATAGCGGCAAGTTGTCTTGTGAAGATTAATTCGCAACATTAAAACCATAATTGGGACAATTACCTACTAAACCTTCTTAGTAGAAACTTCTCCTTTGCAACCTTTGCGTGGATTACTAAATATTGCTTGAAAAAAAATTATGAAAAAAACGATACTGCTTCTAGGATTTTTTGCCCTGTCCAATTCTTTTGTAAATGCCCTATATAAAAACAACCAATCGGCTTTTGCAGACAAACCTGCTGATTCTTATTCCAATTTTAAAGATGAAAATGGCAAACCGGGAGTATTAATTTGGGGAAAGGCTCCAATTAATGATTTTGGTAGCCGTACAGTCAACTTCAATTACAATGGCTTGAGCAAATTGCCGCAGGCACCTGCTCCAGGGGTACACCCACGTATTTATTTTAGTCCAGATGAATTGCCAGAAATTCAACGTCGCCTAAAGGAAACCAAATGCGGACAAGCGGCTTGGAAAAACATTATTCCAGCTGGGCTAGATGTTCCGTAGGGCATCTCGCCTAAACAGATAAATGGGATTTGCAAATCCCACTTATCGACATGCTACTCTGAACTTAATTAGAAAAATCCTTTTCTATTACCAAAGTAGTCGCAACAATAGCAAGATACATATTCTTCTGCTTTTTCTACTATGCAGTTATGTACAAGGGGATTCGTAAATGGGATTTGTAAATCCCAAATATCTGTTCAGGCTACATGCCCATCGGAACCGTGTAGCCCGGCTGCAAAAAGGTAGTTAATCTATGCCATGGTGCATAAAAGTTTTTTGCTGTTATTAGTTTAACCTCACTCCAGCCCAGCTCCACTTCACCAAAAGCGAGGGGCAAAACGCAAAACTTTTATGCACCCATTATGCCAAGCAGAATTAATTTTTTGTATTGTTAAATTTGTTTTTTGATTTCTTACTAGAATTAGGATCGGCGTTATTTGGATTTCCCCTTTTTATCTCCAGTTTAACATCTTTTTTTTGGTGGGTTGCTTTATCTGATTTTTCCTTGTTCTTTTCTTTTTTCTCTTTTTTCTCTTCTTTTTTCTCTTCTTTTTTCTCCTGATTCTTTTTTTCTTTACGTGTTCTTTCCTTATTTGTTGTTTGTTTAGTATTGTCTTGTGCATTTGCACTAATGGCTAGAAATGAACATAATAAGATGGTTAAAATTTTTTTCATTAATTTTTTATTTAGATTATATTGATAATAAAATTTGTAAAACGTTTAAAAGTGTCTAAGTTATTTTAAAGACTAAATTAAGACGGGCTAGATGTTCCTAAGGACATCTAGCCTAAACAGATAACTGGGATTTGCAATCCCAGTTATCTTCTGCCTTTGCTACGATATAAAAAAGCAGCTACTTCTAATTGGGGTAGCTGCTTTTTTGTGTTACCCATCCCATCATCATAGAAATCCCCCAAAATCTCAATAATCACTGATTATTACAGCTGCAAGTTGTTTTGTGAAGATTAATTCGCAACATTAAAACCATAATTGGGACAATTACCTACTAAACCTTCTTAGTAGAAACTTCTCCTTTGCAACCTTTGCATGGATTACTAATATTGCTTGATTAAATAGTTATGAAAAAAACGATACTGCTTCTAGGATTTTTTGCCCTGTCCAATTATTTTGTAAATGCCCAATATAAAAACAACCAATCGGCTTTTGCAGACAAACCTGCTGATTCTTATTCCAATTTTAAAGATGAAAATGGCAAACCGGGGGTATTAATTTGGGGTAAGGCACCAATTAATGATTTTGGTAGCCGCACAGTAACCTTCAATTACAATGGCTTGCGCAAATTGCCGCAGGCACCCGCTCCAGGGGTTCACCCACGTATTTATTTTAGTCCAGATGAATTGCCAGATATTCAACGTCGCCTGAAAGAAACCAAATGCGGACAAGCGGCTTGGAAAAACATTATTTCTTGGACAGAAATGATGAAAGGGAAATATAACGACAAGGCAGACTATGCCCAACCCGATGTTTGGAAAGGACAATTTGGTGGGTTGCATGGCAGAGTTCCCTTGTTTCGATTAGGTGTTCCTAGAAAAAATGGAATGGCCTATAACGCCAATACCTTAGCAGCAGATTATTACGATGGTTTAGCAAATGGCACCATCCAATCTTTTCCTGAATTCTATTGGGATGTATTCTCGCTAGAGTCTTTCCGTTGTTTAATTGAAAACGATGAACAAGGGGCTAAGAAACTAGCCGCAGCTACTTATACAGCCCTTAAATTAGATCAACTAAAACGCGATTCATTGCGCCAAGCAAAGCAAATTACTAAACCTGATGAGCAACCCGTAGGCCGTTTTCAATTGGCATTTACTTACGACTTAATTTTTAAATGGCTAAGCCCTGAGCAGAAAAAAGCCATGCACGATGAACTTGCAACTGGTACTTGGAGCCACGACAACTATGGAACTTTTAATAATGCTGAGTATAGTAGAGGCAATTGGGCTACTTTCTCCTATTGGTTGTTTCAAGTGTTAGCAGTAGAAGGCGAAAACGGGTTTAATGACTTGAAAGTAAAAGGCATGTACCGAGGTTGGCGCAATTTGATGACCTATGGTTGGTTTCAATCCGGTGCTACTTATGAAGCCGAGGCCAAAAACCAATTGGGCATGGATGGCATTTTGCCCTTTGCCAAAAGAATGGACATGTATGGCTTCGATAATTTAGCAGCCCATCCTCATTTACAAGCGTATGTGCAAGAATTTCTTCCTCAAAGCATAGTGCCTACTTTGGATGGTTTTGTGCGATATGATTTATTGGGTGGATGTCACCTAAAAAATGGCACTCCAAACATCTGTGATTTGCTTGGGCTTAAATACATGTTTCCTAATGACAAACGGGTGGATTTCATTTACCGTACCTATGTTCGGGATGATTATGCCAATGTGCCCGACCAACCCGGTGGTTACTATGCCAATTCTTTGTTGTTTTATGCCATTTTCGCCTCCGACTTTGATGAAGCACCTACCTCTGTTGCAGATTTAAAAATGCCCAAAACCTTTTTTTGTGGCGAAAGGGCGTTGATGATGACCCGTAGCAGTTGGGATACCAAAGATGCATTGATGCTCAACATGCACACCCGTCAAGCCAATGGTGGACATCCTTATTCTGATAGAAATGCCATTATGTTGGCAGGTGCAGGAAGGGTTTGGAGTCCAGTACAGTACAATGCTTTTGAAAATACCAAACACAGCTTATTAACTATTGACAACCAAAAACAAGACGAACATTCCCCTGCCACAATGGTGGCATTTAAAGACACTGCCTTTGCTACTTTTTGTGCTGGCGATGCCAAATATGCTTGGGATTGGAACAATAAAGAACAAGAAAAACCAGGTGGAAAGGGCTACTACACAGTTGAAGATGTGCGAGCTGGCAAAGTGGAAATGCCTAAAAAAGGCAAATGGGAACTGGAACCTAATAGCGTGAATTATTTTAGTTTTCTAAAACTGCCTTATGCTTATTTGAATATACCCAGAAGTGAAACCCCTCATTGGGTGTTGCCCCAAGGTGCTGTGCGTCCTTTTTTGCGTGAAGTAAATTATCCAGTGCAAAAAGCATTTCGTACTGCGGGAATTGTGCGTTCAGACAAACAGCCTTTTGCACTAATAGTAGATGATATGGCTAAAGACAATGAAGTACATCATTACGATTGGGTTTTAACCCTAGAACACGATATTCAAATGGTTCAAACAGTTAAAACAAATGACCATGAAATGGATATTATTTTAACGGGTAACGACCCCGAGCAAAATGAAAGTTGGGGAAAAGATACTTTGCAAGCAATGTATAGCGGCACACCCGCTGCCAACAAACCGATGTTACTTGTAAGAGTTTTGAATGTAAACAACAACAATCCTCAAAACATGCCTACCATTTCTGAATGGCGCAAAACCAACCCCAAGGCAAAAGAAATTCCCGTAAGGAAACTTACTATCCCTGCCGATGCTGTTGATGCTAAATTCAAAGTATTGCTTTTCCCGTACAGAAATGGGGAGGAAATACCCACCACTATCTGGAATGCCAAGCACGATAAAGTAACCGTAAAATGGAAGAATGGACAAAAACAAGAAATTGTTTTTACAGACAACCCCGATGGAAGAACACGTTTATTAATTACCGCAGATAAAAAAAGTTTTAGTTTCTAAGCTTATTGCAATTGAAATAGCAACATTATAAAAACAACAGCCCGAATGTTTCAAACTTTCGGGCTGTTTGCATTTTATAACGCTGCCAACGAGTTCTTTGCTACTAGGTTTAATTCCCAAGTTAGCGTTAGCTTGAAGCTCGTGACAATAGCTAAGGTCTTTGCTAAGATAAAAAGCAGCTACTTCTTTTTAGTTAGCTGCTTATTTTGCAGTAGGGTAATTGTTACCCCATCCCAAAATCATAGAAATCCCCCCAATCAAAAAAATCACAGTTCAGACATCCTCCTAAGTAGTAATTCAGTTTACAGAAGCACTCACTAAAATAGATCAATAACCGACCAAATCTTTTGTACCATTGAATCCAAAATGAATCGTACAATTTTTTTTGGCAAACGAACCCAAAGGTTATCTGTAGGATTGACATCTTAGCAATTATGTTAAACGCTAAAAAGAAAAGCGTGCTTAAATGCTAACTAAAAGGAATAGTTGATATTTTCGTGCGCTTTTCAAGCTGATTTTTATTTTTTTCATTTAAACATTTGTGAATCGTCCCTGTCATGAAGCAGCAATTTTTGCACATTGACGCTCTTTCAAAAAAAATTCGTATGAATCTTAGATTTTTACTTTGCCTTTTCATCAGTTTTTCCATCTTTTCTGCGTTCGGAAAAGCCAACAATCCACCCACCTTTGTAGGGGGAGCAAACCAACAATTAAGCATTTGTCAAAATGCCACCATTTCAGTAATCGATTCCTTATTACAAACGCAAGACATTGATCTAAGCCAAACGCTTACGTACAATATCTCATCGCCTCCTGCCCACGGCACACTTCATGGATTCCCTGGCTCAGGAAGTTCAAACGGTTCGGTGTTTTCTCCTTCAGGTTTCAGTTATACACCTACCACCGGTTATAGTGGTACAGATGTATTTGTCATCACTGTTTCAGATGGCACTGCTACTGCACAAACCACAGTAAGCGTAACCATTAACGCATTACCATCTATTACTGCTAACACAGGTGGCAATTCAGTTTGCGTTGGATTAACCAGAACTTTGAAAAACACCACATCAGGTGGTGTATGGTCTAGTTCTAACGATTTAGTGGCATCTGTTATTTCCAACACGGGAGTAGTAACTGGCGAGGCTGCGGGTACAAGTATCATATCATACACAGTTGTAAACGCCAACGGTTGTAGTAACACCGCAACTACCAATTTCACCGTAAGTGGTTTTCCAAATGTTCAAGCAATTACTGGTACAGGTAATTTGTGTGTGGGCGCTACCACCGTTTTAGCTGATGCCACAACTGGTGGTGTTTGGTCAAGTGCCAATAATACAATTGCAACTGTTAGTGCAAGCGGCGTAGTTACAGGTGTTGCTAGCGGCACCGTAAATATATTATACACTGTTACCAATGCTTACGGTTGTGCAAGTTCTGTTACAAAATCTGTTGCTGTAAATGCTAGTCCAACGGTAAATGCCATCACTGCTTCAACAACTGCAATCTGTATTGGTTCTACCACAATTTTTACCAATGCTACGAATGGAGGTGTATGGTCTAGTTCAAACTCGGCAATAGCCACTGTAAGTGTTAATGGTCGTGTAACTGGTATTTCTGCTGGTTCGGACACAATTTACTATACAGTTACCAATGGAACTACTGGTTGTAGTACCTCAAGTTTTGTAGGCATTACCGTAAGTAATCCCCCAACAATTGCAGCCATTACAGGAACTAATTCAATTTGCGTTAACAATACAACAACCCTTTCATGCAGCACAACAGGAGGTACTTGGTCTTCTAACAATACCACTGTAGCCACTGTTAATAATAGTGGTGTGGTAACTGGGTTAAGGGCAGGCACTGCTAATATCCTTTATACAGTTATAGGTACCGGTGGATGTTCCAGAAATGCAGTCCTATCAGTAACCGTAAGTAACCTACCAACGGTGGCTGCAATTACTGGTACTAATTCCATTTGTACAGGATCTACCACCACACTTACCAACACTACAGCAGGCGGCACATGGACTACTAGCAATGCAGCTATTGCTACTGTTTCCACAGCAGGGTTGGTAAGTGGAATTAGTGTTGGTACTGACACCATTTATTACACCGTTAAAAGTGGGGCTAATTGTTCGGCAACTGCATCGTTCGTAATCAATGTTTCCACTGGAATCACTGTCTCCGCATTAGTTGGTCCTGCTAGCGTATGTTTAGGTAGCACTGTAACATTGACGAATAGCACCACAGGTGGAACATGGAGTGCTACTCCTGCAGGGGTGGTAAATGTAAATGCAAGTGGTGTGGTTACTGGTTTAACTCCTGGCGTTGCTACTGTAAAATACACCATAGGAAGTGGAAGCTGTACTGGTTATGCAGAGAAAAATATAATAGTAAGTGATATCCCTTCTTTGGGTTCAAATATTACCACTACTACCACTGTTTGTACTACAGACACAATTTTAATTACAAATGCTACAACTGGAGGTACTTGGAGTAGTAATATTCCTGCTTTTGCCACTGTTGACCAAAATGGGTATGTGGCAGGCGTACGGGCTGGAAATGTAACGATAACTTACACCGTTACGAATGCCTATGGTTGTTCACAATCGGCCTCTACCAATCTTACAGTAGCTAACAAGCCAAACAACTTTACTATTTCTGGTTCTAATTCAACTTGTATTGGTAATATCATTTCATTAACCACATCTGTTACTGGCGGTACATGGGCATCTTTAAACACCGCTATTGCAACGGTAGTAAATGGTATTGTAATCGGTAAAGCTGCTGGAAAAGATTCTATTTCTTACACCGTATCTAACGGTACTGGTTGTGTAAGAACGAACTACAAAATAGTTACGATTGATACTGCCCTTGTTGTTTCACCGATTGTTGGAAACACTAATATTTGTATTGGTACCAATTCCCAATTCACGGATGCTACCGTACTTTCATCTGGTTCCACTGGTACTTGGAGCAGTTCCGATAATACCGTTGCTACCGTTAATACCACAGGATTAGTAACTCCTATAAAAGCAGGAACAACCACTTTAACCTATTTTGTAGATAACGGTAGTGGTTGCTCAGGTTCTGCCACAAAAACTATTGTAGTAAATAATAGACCAACCGTTGGTACAATTAGCGGACCAAATTCTATTTGTTCTGGCGATTCCACAACGTTAACCAACACAGTAACTGGTGGCACTTGGACCAGCGGAAATCCCAATTCTCTATCTGTTGATGCTACTACAGGTGTAGCTAAAGGTTTAGTAGTATTTGGTGGTGGTGGTACGGTTAATGTAACTGTGGGTTATCAAGTTACAAGTGCGCAAGGTTGTGTATCTCCATTTGCAACAAAAACAATTGCAGTAAATGTGGGTCCTAATCTTTCCACGCAAACTACCGGTACTAACACTGTTTGTGTAGGATCCACTACCACTTACGCGAATAATACTGCTGGAGGTGTTTGGTCAACCAGCAACCCAGCTATTGCCACAGTCAATGCTAGCACAGGCGTTGTAAGAGGTGTTGCACAGGGTACAGCGGTAGTGTTATACACAATTACTAATGCAACCGGATGTGCCAGTGTGGCAAACAGAAATGTAAATGTTTCTGCATCACCAGTGGTGGTTGCAACAACAGGCGTAAATACCGTGTGTGTCGGCGCAACAAGTCAATTATCAAATACTTCTAGCTTAGCAGGTGGTAGTACAGCTGCATGGTCTAGTAGCAATACAGCTATAGCTACTGTAGATGTAAATACTGGAAAGGTCACAGGTATTTCTGCTGGTACAGCTACTATTTATTATACAGTTACAGCAAGGCAAATAGGGCCAACTGCTCCATGTAGTAGTGTAGCTTCTACAACATTTACTGTTAACCCAATTCCAACGGTTGGGGTTATTAAAAGCACCGCAACCACAGTATGTGTGGGGTCAACAATTTCGTTCACAGATACTACATCTGGCGGTACATGGGTGGTAAATGATTCAAACATAGCCTCCGTTGATGCTAGTGGCACTATCACTGGTAAAACTCCTGGTGCTGTAATTGTTACTTATTCAGTTACCAAAAATGGTTGTACAAGCACGGTATTTAGCAACGCCACTGTTGCAGCACTTCCAGTTGTTTCCGCCATTTCTGGAGTTGATTCAATTTGTGTAGGAGCTACTACCCAATTGTCCCACAGCAGTACTTTGGGTTCTTGGTCAAGTGTATATACCAATCTAGCTACAGTAGATGCCAACGGTTTGGTAACAGCGGTGGCTTCTGGCGTTGATACAATAGTATATAGTATAACAAATGGTTCTGGCTGCGTTGGAAAAGCAACATTTGCAGTGCGTATCAATGATCTTCCTAGTACACCAACAATTAATAGTGTAAATGCTATTTGTGATGGTACCAGTACCACTTTCTCTTCAACCACAACTGGCGGTGTATGGAGTAACGCTAATACCAATGTCGCCACAATAGATGCTGCTGGTTTAGTAAACGCAGTGAACGTTGGTGTTGATACAATTAGCTATACCGTTACTAACAGCTTCGGTTGTACCAATACTGCAAAAAAAGCATTATCGGTAAGTGCCATTCCAATTGTTTCATTTAGTGTAAATGATAGCGCACAATGCTTAAATGGAAACTATTTTGTGTTTACTAACGGCACTACTATAGCAAGCGGTTCATTAACCTACAGTTGGACGATTGATAACAAACAATCCACAACAGTCAGCCCCACCAATGTTTTTGCGACCGCAGGAACTTATGATGTGAAATTATTGGCTATAGGCAACGGAGGATGTATCGATAGTCTTACAAAACAAGTTGTAATTCATCCAAATCCATCTGCGGCATTCACCATAAATAATGCTACTCAATGCTTGAATGGAAACAATTACGCTTTCACCAATGGTAGCACCATTTCCTCTGGAACTAACAGTTACAAATGGTCATTTGGTGATGCAACTTTAGATAATGTTACTGATGCTGCTCATACATATAGCAAAGCGGGTACATTTACTGTTGTCTTGACTGCTACCTCAAATCAAGGTTGTATAGACAGCACAACCAATACTGTTACTCTAACTCCGAGTGTCACACCATCAATAACTATTTCAACTTCATCTTCTAATGTATGCTTCGGTGCAGCCGTGAGCTTCACTGCCGCAACAGTAAATGGTGGTATAACACCTACTTACCAATGGACTAAGAATGGCGTGAACGTTGGTACGAATGCAGCCACTTACAGTGATAATGCTTTAACCGCTACTGATAAGATTGCATGTATTTTAACTAGTAGCGTTGCTTGTGTTACTGCAACAACTGCTTCCAGCAATAATATCTCGGTTAACGTTACCAATTTTGTAACTCCATCTGTAAGCATATCTGCATCTGCAACTTCGGTATGCGCTGGTACTAGTGTTGCTTTCACGGCTGCGGGTAACAACAACGGTGCAACCCCTACATACACTTGGAAAGTGAATGGAGTATCTACCGGAATTACAGGAAGTACCTACTCTACATCTACCTTGAGTGATGGCGATTTAGTTACCTGTGATTTGAACAGTTCACTAGCTTGTGTAACTGCAAAAACAGTTACTAGTAATACAGTTGCTATTACTGTAAAAGCTGCGACTAGTTCTACTACGAAAGCGAGTATCTGTCAGGGCAGTGTCTATACATTTAATGGAAACAATTATTCAACTGCTGGAACCTATTCTTTCAAAACAACAAATGCGGTTGGTTGCGATAGTACGGCAACATTGATTTTAACAGTAAATGCTAAAACATCTAGTACTACCAATGCCACAATCTGTGGAGGGGCTAGCTATACTTTCAACGGAAAGTCTTATTCGATCGCAGGTTCTTACACGGATACCCTATCAAATGCCACTGGCTGTGATAGTTTAGCAACCTTAGTGCTAACAGTTACAACTCCGCTCACTCCAAGCGTTTCGATAACAGCGAGTGCAACTAGTATAAACAGTGGAACTTCGGTGATTTTTACAGCAAACCCAGTTAATGGTGGAGTATCACCAGTTTATCAATGGACTAAAAATGGAGTGCCAATTGCTGGTGCCATTGCCGTTACCTACACGACTACTACTTTAAATGATAAGGACACAATTGCGTGTGTTATTACAACAAGTTTGGGTTGTGTCACTGCAAACACAGTTACTTCTAATTTAGTGATAATGTCAGTTACAACAGAATTCACTATAGCCGGTAGCATTAAATCTCCTTTAGGCTATGCAGTTCCTGTTGCAACCGTATCATTAAATGGAGGCACAAGTACAACTACAGATGCTGCTGGGAACTACAGTTTCAAGGTAACATCTGGAACTTCTAATGTAATCGTTCCTTCAAAGAACAATGATTCCATAAAAGCAAATGGTATATCTGTAATTGATGTATTGCAAATACAAGGAGCCATTTTGAATAAGTTCACTTTTAATTCTCCCTATAAAGTGATAGCTGCAGATGTGGACAAAAGTGGTAGCGTTTCTGTGCTAGATATATTGTATCTAAAGCGTTTGATACTTGGTATTGATAAGAGCTTTATTGGCAATCGTTTATGGGCATTTGTTGACAGTAGTATAAGTGAAACTACAGTAACGATACCTTACAAAGACAGCATCGTAATATCATCAATTGGTTCAGATAAAAAGAGCCAGTCGTTCATTGGAATTAAACTAGGAGATGTTAACTATGATTGGAATCCGACGCTTACTCCATTTGGATCAATCAGTAAAATCACTAAACCAATTGAAATCTATTTCAATGATGTTCCAGCAACTGAATCAAATCAGGTGCGTATTCCAATTCGTGTTAAAAACTTTAAGAACATTATCGGTATGCAGTACACACTCCATTTCAATGCTAATCAACTACAATTAGTAGGTATCGACAAGAATACATTGGATATGGAATACAGTGTGGGTAAAGCTTCAGAGGGCAAAATATCTTTCCTATGGGCAGATAGTAAGAACGAGGCCAAAACATTATCCGATGGTAGTCAGGTGTTTGAGTTGGTGTTCAACAAAAAATCACCAATTACTAATGATGCTATTAATGTTTCCTCTGAGCTGATACAAGTAGAAGCTTGGGATGCTGATTTCAATAAAGTTGGAATTGTGAAAACCAGTGGTAAATTACTTAACACAGTTGAGTTTGCAACAACTGATAATTGGAATATAACACCTAACCCAACTATAGATGGCAAATTAACTATTGCAATAAATGTTGCAGAGCCTAAGAAGGTATCTTTTGATGTTACTAATACACATGGTAAAGTAGTTCTTCACTTTGAGAAATATGTATTAAGTGGCACAAATACACTTCAGTTCAACCTACAATCTAATGCGAATCTACCAGCAGGACAATACTATATTACTGCTTCTGGTATCGCAAATGCAAGAACAAAACCTGTTCTTTTAGTAAAATAATCTTGTTTTTTTAGTAGGGAGTAAGTTTTTTTTAAGCTTGCTCCCACTTTTTAAATGTATTATTGTATAATTGCAATCACCTTTTTAATGTTTAATAAAAAAATACGCACGATGAAAAAGAGTTTTACTAAGTTTTTATTTGTTTTTGCCCTTTTAGTGGGCTTGTCTTCAATGACTAATTTAAGTGCCCAAAAAAAGACTTTATATCTAGATAGTCTTGATAACATTTGTACTACTGGTACTTCAATTTCTGTTTCTTTGAGGGCTAAAAATTTTACAAGTGTCTTGGGTTTCCAAGGTTCTATAGTTTGGGATACTGCCATTCTAAAATATACCTCAATTAGTTATGGTTCAAGTGTTATTGCACTTAACGCTAGCAATATGGGTCTAACTAGTGCAGCAAATGGCAACGTTAATTTTCTTTGGTTTGACAATTCTCTTACCCCGCAAACTGTAGCAGACACTACTATTTTGTTTACATTGAAATTTAATGTTGTAAAAGTTCTTGTTGGTTTTAGTCCTGTAAAACTTAGCAATACACCTACCAAACTTGAAATTAATGAAGCAGACATGACTGGTTTTCCAATGACATCGGTAGATGCTGAATTTTTTAGCGGAGGTGTAGGGTTTGTAACAAATCCTACAATCAGTAAAACTGGTACTACTTTAACAGCTGTAGTTAGCGGTACTCCAACAAGTTACGAGTGGAAACTAAATGGCGTAACAGTAGGCACTGGAAAAACCTTAACTAATGCTACCGGTTCTGGTTCTTACACAGTTACAGCTACTTATCCTACTGGTTGTGTGTTAACTTCTGCACCATTATTACCTATTCAACTTAAGCAGTTCTCTGGTTTTTATAAAGCAGGTTCTGCTAATTTAAATTGGACATCATTAAATGACCAAGCTGGTGTTGTTTACATTTTACAACGTAGCACCAATGGTGTTGAGTTTACTAATGTAATACAAATTCCTTCAATTGCTACTTCTAGCAATCGTTCTAATGGTAGCTATACTACAGCTGATGCTATTGCTTCTTCTAGTAAATTATACTATCGTTTATTGATAAAAGCAAATGATGGTAGCTATTCCTATAGCAATGTTGTTGTGCTTACAGTTAATGGAAAAGTTGGTTTGTCAATATACCCTAACCCAGTTAAAGAAAATCTTTCTCTTCAAATCCAAAATTTGAAAGATGAAAATGTAACAGTGCAAATCGTTGATATTCTTGGTAAAGTTATCAAACAACAACAAGTACAACTATACGTTGGTGCTAACACCGCTAACATCAATGTTGCTGAATTGGGCAGAGGTAATTATCTTGTTATCGTAAAGGGTGAATCTGTACAAAAACAACAATTTATCAAATATTAATCAAAGTTTTAAATAAATAAAAAAAATCCCCGCTGTTGCTTAACAGTGGGGATTTTTTTTGTAGTTTACTTTCAATTGAATTGTTCAGTTTCATCCCTTTGCTAAGATCGGATCTAGCTTATAATATTCAGTCTTCTAAAGTCTAACGAAACTTCCAATTGGAGATGGCTTAATTAGTTGGTGATGATAACACTACTAATAGAGCTATAACATCGGTTTCATTTTGGTTTCTATTTTGTTTTTTTATGGGGACAGCTTTGTTTATAAGAATAACTATCTGCACACCGATTTTATGATTTCTATTGCTAATAAAGCGACTAGTTTGCTTGAGTTTCATATTGAGTTCCTGAAAAATTCTTAGGGTTTATGAGTTACAAATTAATATTGTTTGGTTGTTTTTTTATTAGTAGTCAGTTAATAGCGCAAACTACAGGTACATTAAAAGGCCGTTTGATTGATACTGCCAGCCAACAATCCCTTAAAGATGCCTCTATCACCATTTTAGACGCAAAAGACTCTACACTAGAAATGTTTGGACTCACAGATGCTTCTGGCAATTTCAAATTGACTAATATTGGTTTTGGAAGTTATTTAGTGCAAATGAGTTTCCAAGGTTATCGTACTATTTTTAAACGAATCACTTTAGCGAAGGAAAAAGCCGAAGCAGACTTTGGTAATATTTACTTACAAATTCAACCCAAGCTACTAGACGAAGTAGTAGTTACCCAATCTCCCATTGTTATTAAAAAGGATACCATTGAATATAATGCTGGTAGTTTTAAAACAAAACCTAATGCCGTCGTAGAAGATTTACTAAAAAAGTTACCTGGGGTGGAAGTGGCCAAAGACGGTACTATAAAAGCGCAAGGGGAGCAAGTCCAAAGGGTTTTGGTGGATGGTAAACGCTTTTTTGGGGATGACCCAAAAATGGCCATTAAGAATTTACCACCAGATATTGTTGACAAAATACAAGTGTATGATGCCCAAAGCGACCAAACTGCTTTCAGCGGGTTCGATGATGGAAATAGAACAAAAACCATCAACATCACCACTAAAAAAGATAAACGAAAAGGATACTTTGGAAAGGCAATGGCTGGCGGTGGGGATCAAGGACGGTATGAAAGCAGCTTAAATTTCAATGTTTATAGGAACACCCAGCAAATTAGTTTCATCGGTCAGGGAAATAATGTGAACAGGCAGGCATTTAGCATTCAAGACATTTTGGGTGCTATGGGCAGAAGCGGTAGTGGTGGAAGGGTCGGTGGCGGCGGTGGCGGCTCGGTTTCAAATACCATCCAAGGTTTAGGAGCTGGTAATAGTAGCAGCGGCATCACCACTACCTGGGCGGGTGGGTTTAATTATAAAGACGTATGGAGTAAGCATGTGGAAACCTATGGCAGCTATTTCTATAATAATCTATCAATTGATAATCGTTCCAATAGCCTCACACAGCGTTTCTCTGGAAGTGCAGATTCTTCACAATTCGCTAACCAGGTAAGCAATTCACTTAATAAAAATCAAAACCATAGAATCAATTATAACATTGAATGGACTATCGATTCAAGTAGTTCATTAATCATTCGTCCAAATGTAACCATTCAAAATAGCCAGACACAAAGTGAAACCAATACTGCAACTACGCTGAATAAAAGCCTTTTCTTAAATAATGTTGGTCAACGAAACAACCAAAATAGTAAGGGCTATAACGGTAATGTGGATGCAACATTTAGACATCGTTTTAAAAAGAAAGGACGTACTTATTCAGTTAATCTATCCGTTGGTGGAAACGATAATAATGGCACTGCTTCCATTTATTCATCCATTAATTATGATTCTTTGATTAATAAATCAAGAACCTTAGATCAAATAAATAACACCAATTCTGATGCTAAAAATATCAACACTACGTTCTCTTACACCGAACCTATTACTAAAAACCAGTTGATTGAATTAAGTTATGCCTATAATTATAAATTAAGCCTCTCAGGAAAAAATACCTTTCAGCTAGATACAGCTACTAAGCAGTATTCAATTCCAGTTGATAGCCTTACCAATCAATTTGAGAATGTCAATTTTAGTAATCGCATAACATTGGGTTATCGATACCAGGCACCCAAATTCAATTTCGGCATTACTAATGGTTTGCAATGGGCAGAACTAAATAGTGATAATAAAACGAAGGATACCAGTTTCAATAAGCAATTTGTGAATTTGTATCCAACGGCTAATTTCACTTATAATTTCACTAAAACCCAAAACCTGAGAATCAACTATAACGGGCGAACCAATCAACCTAGTGTTGCTCAATTGCAACCCGTACCAGATAATGCTGACCAAACTAACATCATTACTGGTAATCCAAATTTAGCCCAAGAATTTACCCATTCTTTAAGGTTGTTTTATGCCTCTTTCGACATCTTTCGATTCAGAAACCTGTTTTTGATGTTAAATGGTAGCACTACTAGTAACAAAATTGTAAGTGATGTAACTCAATTTACCACAGGGCCTAAAGCAGGGACACAACGTACTACATACGCTAACCGCAATGGCACTTACAGCATTACCGCCTATGCGAATTATGGATTCCAACTTCGGAAACCCAAGAGCAATCTAAGTTTTGGAACCAACATTAGCCATAACCGTGGTGTTAGTTTGTTTAACACGGCTTTGAACTATAATTACAATACAGCTTTAGGCGAAACAATCGGTTGGACGATGAATTGGAAAGAAAAGCTAGACCTTAACCTATCTGCTACTTCCACTTACAATGTGGTAACCAATTCCATCCAATCCCAGAATAATGCAAATTATTTTACCCAAAGTATCTCCTTAGAACCTACATACACCTTTAAGGGAGGCTGGGTTTTAGGCAGCGATTTTGATTATACTTTTAATAGCGGACGCTCCTCTGGCTACAATACAAGTATTCCACTTTGGAATGCCAGTATAAGTAAATTGGTATTTAAGAAACAAAATGGCGAAATTAAATTTGCTATTTATGACCTACTCAACCAAAACATTAGCATTACCAGAACAGTAACCAATAATACCATTCAAGACGTACAAACAAACGTGCTACAGCGATATTTTAGCCTAACATTTACGTACAACCTGCGAAAATTTGCAAGTAAACAACAGCAAATGCCCCCAATGTTTAGAAATATGATGCGTAGTGGTAAGGATATGATGCGACACATGGGGAATTAGCGTCTCAAATTTTATTCAAAACGCCAACACAAATCTGTGTTACTGATATTGACCCAGCATTTTTTACACCCCTTCAATTTGTTTTGCCCCCAAAAATCATAACCCACAACCCACAACTTATAACCTATAACTACATAAAATGACTGTTGTTTATGATGCCATCCTTGTTCATGACACCGATTCGCAAGGGTATTTCTGTAATTTTCCTTACCCAGTGGAACAACTATTTGGAAAAAAGCGAGTTAAAATAAAGGTGCTTATTGATAATACGGTGCTATATCGCGGTACACTCTCACCAATGTGTGGTATTTATCGAGTTATGTTGAACAAGCAAATTAGAGAACAGGTTGGTAAACAAGCAGGTGATACTGTTCACTTAGAAGTGGAAGAAGATAAAGAAGTCAGAACTATTGAATTACCACTCGATTTTGCTCAGGCAATCAATAGTGCCGAACTGCAACCTTATTTTGAATCTCTAGCTTACACACATCAAAAAGAGTATGTGCAGTGGATTACCTCTGCCAAAAAATCCGAAACCCGACTAAACAGAATAGAGAAAGCAATTGCCATGTTGCAAAACCGTATAAAGCACCCTTAATTGGGGTTTTAGTATTGTTATAATATTGGCTAAAACATATCTATGCCACACGTATTTATTCCTGATTGTTCGTTTGTATAACTCGTAGCGGCGGCTTGCGCCCGCCCTTTCTCAACAGCTAAACCTGCACTATTACATCCGCTTAAGGAAAATACTAGTAGAATGCGTTTGCTCCCACCAATTAAAAGCAAGCATTCTTATGCAAATCCACTCAATCAATGAATAATGCAAGAAACGATTAACTCCATGTAAAATGTAAACATACTGAGCAATTACCTTTATGGAATGTATCATTTGCTTCAATATTCTGGAGAAGCAAGAACTCCAATAAATTTATGATTGCCATACTTATCATCATTACCCTATTGCTTTTAACATTATTCTTTGCCAAAAGAAGAATGGCAAGTAAATTCAAAAACAAAGTAACTATCCTCTTTGCGCAGTCAAGTAGCATATCGAATAAACATTTTTACAAAAGCCAATTGGAAGGATTGCCACCACCTGTTAAACGGTATTTCAATCATGTTTTAACGGAAGGGCAGCCCTATATCAGTTACGCACGTATGAAACACGTCGGGCAATTCAAAGCTGGTAAAAAAAAAGGTTGGATGAACATTGTAGGCGAGCAATATGCAACCACAGAAAAGCCTGGATTTATTTGGAAAGGCACCACAGCATTGTTTGAGGCTAAGGATATGTATATCTGTTACCGGGGGCGGCTAACCGTTACCCTACTTTCATTATATAATATCATAGATGCAAAAGGTAAAAAGCAGTATAACTCTGGCGAATTATTGCGTTGGCTTGGGGAAAGTGTGCTTTATCCTACTAATTTTTTGCCCAGTGATCGTTTACAGTGGCTGCCGATAGATGAAAATAAAGCAAAACTGACCTTTCAGTATAAAGGGCTTTCCTTGTTTTTTATTGTAACTTTTAATGCAATTGGAGAAATAATCGAGATGGAAACCCAGCGATATATGGACGAAGAAATTGTGGCAACTTGGGTCATCAAAGCCTCCCAATACAAACAATTCAATCAAACTACCGTACCTACGGTTTTTGATGTGATGTGGCGATTAGACGAGGGCGATTTTAGTTACGCAAAATTCCACATGACCACTATCGAATACGACATTCCCCACCAATTCTAGTCGATTTAAACTAACATTCGATTCCATAAACCAAAATAGAATACATCCTTAGAATGGTTAGAGGCAAACATTGGTTTTGATATGCCAATCTTAGGAAACTAAGAGTCATACTTTGGTATTGAAGCGCCTATCTTATAAAGCTAAGAGTCATACATTGTTAATGATGTGCCTATCTTAGAAAGCTAAGAGTCATATTTGTTATTGAAGTGCCTATCTTATAAAGCTAGGAGTCATACATTCGTTTTGAAGTGCCTATCTTAGAAAACTAAGAGGCATCCCTAGATTTTGAAGTGCCTATCTTAGAAAACAAAGAGTCATACTTTGGCTTTAATGTGCCTATCTCAGAAAGTTCAGATAGCCTCCATTCATATTTACTTTCCCAGTAAATATGCTTTCATCACTAGAATCTAAACCTAACGACTAAAACTCCACTCCTTTTGCCAGTTTTTTCAGATTAAATCTTTGGATATCTATGCTGAAAGAAATACTCTTGGCAAAACTCTTGTCAGGGAAAATAGATTTGTAGTAATCCCTATACACCTTACTATAAAATATAGGCACATACAAATTCAGGCAATTATCAAATAGTGATAATTGCAAACCGGCATCATATAAAAACTTAGAAGTGGTAGCATTGGTCTGCCAAGGATCGGCATAGGTTCCTAAATCCACAAAAAATTTCAGGGGCATAAAAATACTACCCGAAATGTTTAAAGCTGAAAGCCATTTATCTGTACGCCCAATCTGACCTTGCAATTCCGTACCCACCTTCATAAACCCATCCCTTTCCATCAGTTGTTGGCTGTTACCACCGTCAAATTCGCCTCTACCCACAAAATAGTTGCTATAAGTATAATCGTCTTCTCCTCTTGGGCCAGTTAGCGTTAGATAATAACGATAATCGTTGTACGTGTTCTTTTTATCAAGCTGAAAATATTTGCCCGCGAAAAAACGAAACTCTACCCCGTGGTTTTTTTCTGCGTAATTTAAAAAATAGTGTGCAGTTAAACCAGCCCTCAAAAAGGTATTGCTGGCATCAATAGTCAAATCGGCATCGTAAGGATACAAAGCCCTAAAGTCTTGGATTTTAAACTTGAATTGAAGCAATTGACGGTAGGTTTTTACTTTGTAGGCAGAGTCGAAATATTGGTTGTTAAACTCCACCGTTTTTCCAGTTCCCACTTCCTCGCCAATAGAATAGTATTTCAATTGTATAAACTTCTTTTGGCTGCTCAAGAGACTTTTATTCCTGAATGTAAAACGGATAGTAGGGTCAATTTTAAAATAAGAAAAATTTAGTTTCTTGGGAAATAATGAGTCCTGATAATTGCTTTGCTTGTACGTAAATGTACTTGCCGAGCTGTTGAGGCTTATTTGGTCGATAAATCCTTTTTTAATGATCCAGCGGTATCCCATTCTACCATAAAAGTTTACTTGGTTAGTACCAGTAGCATACATAGGCGCAGCAATAAAATTCAATTTAGAAAGCGGTAGCTGGTAGTTGTGTATAGCAGCACCAATCATGAATTTATCTGCATCGTTATAACCTGGCAGGGGGAAAACGGACAAATAGCGATGATCATTTTGCTTATTCACTGGTGCCCCAAATGCTAACTTCCATGGCCTTTTTACCAATGCGGCAGGCTTTCTTTGTATGGCTGTGGTAAATAAGTCAGCATATTCTTGGTCTATTGAAACGTTACTGCTCTTCTCTATGCTTTGTTTAAAGTTTTCTGGGTAAGGGTGTTTAAATTGCCAATCTGCGTAATAGGCTTTCATGGAAGCTTTAAAGCGTTCTTTGCCTAGTTTCTGCTCCAGTCCCTTCATCCACTTAGCACCGTTTAAATACACAAAAACGCCATAGTTCACCATCGTAAAAGAATCACTAGGTTGGTCTATCGGTTGATCTTTATAGATGCGTTGTAAATTGGTCAAGAGATTTTTCTCAATAGTCTGGTCAACATCCCCAATGCCATTTTTTGGGGGATAATAAGCCTGACCATAAGCATTATCATAATAGCTGTTCATGCCCTCGTCCATCCATGCATGATCCCTTTCGTTGCTAGCCAATGCACCGTAAAACCAGTTGTGTCCAAGTTCATGAGCAATGGTTACATCCAATTCTTTGCCCCCATTTTGGGTCGTGATTAACGTAATTGAGGGATATTCCATACCACCGCTGCCCACCGCCTCAGCACCACTCACCACTGTGGCAGTTTCGTAGGGATAGCTACCAACTTGTTCGTCATAAAACCGCAGCCCCCGCTTTGCAAATGCAAGGCTCTTATTCCATTTCTCATAATGCCAAGGGGAATAAAAACTATATACATCCACCATTTTTTTTGTTAGCGCAACGGTGTCGTAGCCTACCACAAATTGCTTACTAGCAAACCAAGCAAAATCATGCGCCTTGCTAATTTCATAATGCAAGGTTTTATTGTTAGACGCTGACTTTGGGGCGAAGTAAACAGGATTTTTAATTGCATTTATTCGCTTAATGGCCGCTTCTTTTTCATAATAAATATAGTTTGCCTGTGCAGTTGGTTGTTGTTTTGCTAAGTTATGCAAGTAGGCAAGTTCGCTAGCAGTGGTTAACTTGCCAGATCCAGCTACGAGATAATTTTCTGGAACAGTAATCGTAACATCGTAATGTCCAAATTCACTGTAAAACTCCCCTTGATCTAAATAAGGCATTGGATGCCATCCCTTGCTGTCGTAAACTGCTGGTTTGGGATACCATTGCGTTATTTGATAAGTCTGACCATTGTGCCCACCTCTCGAAAAATTAAAGGGCAATTTTACATGGAAAGGGGTAGAAATGCTGATGCTTTGTTCTGGAGGCAATGGATGCTGCAAAAAAAGTTTGATAATATCTTCATGTGTAGAATCAATTGCAAACTGGGTTGGTTCATTATCTATTTTAAAGGACAGACGGTTTATGTACCCTTTTTGTTCTTCGTCGCTAAAATAAAAATCAGTTCTTCTATTGCGGAGCAGTTGCTCGCTAAACGCCGTGTGATCGTTCTTATAAGCGTTTGGCCAGAGGTGAAACCAAATAAAAGTGAGCGTGTCAGGGGAATGATTGGTGTATTGAATGGTTTCATATCCATCGAGGCTATGTAAAATGTCATCTAATTGAACATTTATCGTGTAGTCAACTGTTTGTTGCCAATATTTTTGAGGCTGCGCAAATGCCCCCACAATGCCCACCATCCAACAAAATACCGTTAGTCCGATATGTCTTTTTGTGGAAGAAAAAAAATAGTTCTTAACCATAAAATGTACTTATATTAATACTAATAATTGTTCTTGAAGTAATTTTCAGAATAGCTGCCCCAGCCTTAATCGCACCTAAAATAAGGTAGCAAGAGTATATCTAGTTTAATTGAACCAGCGTAAGCGAATTTGTAACAATAAAATGAGCGGATAATGCTAAACTTCAATAAACGCATAAACCAATTATACTTCCACCACTAATCACTAATCACTAATCACTAACCACTAACCCAACATTACTTTCCAGAATGCTCGCCAAATCAGTTTTAAATCTTTAAAAGGGGAGGGGTTATTTAAATAGGTTAAGTCATATTGCATTCTTTCCACCATTTCCTTCACAGATGAAGCATAGCCATACTCCACAATCCCTATCGAAACCAACCCTGGTTTAATAGCCAATAAATTGGCATAAGCGGGGGCAATAGCCAGGATTTGATCCACATAATATTTGCGTTCTGGCCGGGTAGAACCCACAAAACTCATGTCACCGATTAATATATTCCACAATTGAGGTAGTTCATCAAATCTGCGTTTGCGCATAAAAACACCCCATCGTGTTTGTCGCACATCCCCTTCCATCCACAAGGCTGGACCATCTTTCTCTGCATCAGGGTACATGCTTATGAACTTATACATCATAAATGGTTGGCCATTTAATCCAATGCGTTCTTGTTTATAAATGATGCGCCCCTGCGAAAAAACCGCAGTTATTAGTGCAATCACAATGATAATGGGGGACAATACAATAATGGCCAATCCTGCCACGGCAATATCCACACAGCGTTTGAGCATAGGATATTTTATTTTACCAAACTATTTGTTGTGTTTATTTTATCAATGATTTGATGGGCTACTTCCATAGCTAAAAAACCGTCTATTTCGCTTACTACCGTAGGTGTGTCATTAATGATACTAGATACAAATGACTCTAGTTCAAGCTTAATAGCATTGGCATTTGGAATGTTTGGGTTGCTCACAGCTATCGTTTTTGTTCCGCTAGATGTTTCTAAATCAAAAGCGAATACGTCCGTATCCTCTGGTTGTTTTAATTTAATGATTTCTGTTTTCTTTTCTAAAAAGTCAATACCAATGTAGGAATCCTTTTGAAAAAAACGCATCTTTCGCATCTTCTTCATGCTTATTCTGCTGCTCGTAAGGTTAGCCACACATCCATTGTTAAACTCTATGCGCACATTAGCAATGTCTGGTGTATCCGTCATTACCGCCACACCATTTGCCGAAATGCTTTTTACACCACTTTTCACCAAGCTCAAAATGATGTCAATATCGTGAATCATTAGATCAAGAATCACGCTCACTTCCGTACCTCGTGGGTTAAATTGCGATAAGCGGTGAACCTCAATAAACATGGGTTTTATCTGGACATCCTTTAAAGCTAAAAACGCAGGATTAAATCGCTCCACATGCCCCACCTGCACTTTCACGTTCGCTTCCTTTGCCATATTCACAATCGTTCTTGCCTCTTCAATCGTATTTGCCAAAGGTTTTTCCACAAACAAGTGTTTCCCCTTTCTCAAAATCCGCATACACACCTCGTAGTGTTTGTCAGTAGGCACCACCACATCTAGGGCATCACAGGCATCAATCAGTTTGTCAGCATCAGTAAAGCGTTTTATATTGTAAGTCTCAGCCACAGCCTTTGCTTGTTCAGGGTTAGGGTCAAAAAATCCAACAATTTTTACACCCGGAATCTCCTTCCAATTATTAAGGTGAAATTTCCCCAAATGACCCACTCCAAAAATTCCCACGTTCAGCATAACCGCATTTTTTTAAGCGGGCAAATATAGCCATTGCCTAAAGTGATAATTTGCCAATTTTGGTTAATTAATACTATTTACTCAACAATCAACACTATCATCCCATCCAAGTAACCAAAATCAAAAAAATCAAACCATTTAAAGTTCTTTCATAATTATAGGTAATCAAATTACGAACACACATTCACCAATTAACCCTATTTCCGCCTTCGGCAAATGATTCCTTCGTGCCAAGAATTGCGGATAGGGCATCAATGTTTTCAAGGCAAGCAACTTTTAGAGTAAACATTTATGAATAGGCTTTTGCTTGATCATTCATTGATCATACCCTCATTCATTGGCCTTGGCTCAATTTAGTATTATTTCACTTATCATGTAGGTGGTTGAGCCCGTCGAAACCACCTGCATCATAAGTGAAATAATACATTAGCTCCCAATTACGAGGTCAAATCTTAGGAGCAAAAGGAATCGACTAAATATCAATATGCTATCAAGTAGAAGTTGTACTTTGAAAAACAGCTTATCGAAACAGAATGCAATTGAAAAATTCGGTTGTTACACACAATTAAATACAGGAGTCCGAATACCCTAACTCGGAGTAGGAAATCAAACCTATTACGCATGAATGCCTAACTAGTATTCAGGAACGCATAACTAGTATTCAGGGAAGCCTAACTATGTGTCAGGAACGAATCCCTCGGAGTCAGTGAAGCATATCTAGGTGTCAGGGAGGCGTATCTCGGTGTCAGGGAGGCATACCTAGGTTTCAGGAACACATACCTCGGTGTCAGGGAAGCATATCTCGATGTCAGGGAAGCATATCTCTGTGTCAGGGAAGCATATCTCTGTGTCAGGGAAGCATATCTCGATGTCAGGGAAGCATATCTCTGTGTCAGGGAAGCATATGTCTGTGTCAGGGAAGCATATCTCGATGTCAGGGAAGCATATCTCTGTGT
>JAIXOJ010000128.1 GCA_027486835.1 Chitinophagaceae bacterium | reverse complement strand
CTGACAATGCACGCTATTACAAGAATGCGGAATTGGCAGAATGGATTAAAGGGACTCCGATAAAACAAATCTTTTTACCCGCATACTCACCTAATCTTAATCCGATAGAAAGACTTTGGGAGTATATGAGGAAAAAAGTTATAAACACATCATTTTTTAGGAAAAAAGAGGACTTCAAAAAGGCAATTGTTAATTTTTTAAAAACCATAAAAAACTATAAAGAGGATTTAAGTACGCTAATCACCTTAAAGTTTCATATACCACAACTCCACCCATCTGGCTAATGAAAAAAATGGTAAATTTTAAGGATAGCCATTAGAGATGGGGTGGTCTTAGTGCTTTCATATATGTGTCTCTTCAAACGGAATCATTATTGCAGTTGGCGATTTGTTTGATGCTACATTAATCGAAATTAATAGAGAATTGTATGGACTGTTTTCGCAAACCAATTTCTTATCAGTATAAGCTGTTTAACAGGTTTGAAATTATATTCAGAGGTAAAAATAAAAACAATTCGAATCTTAGATTATATAGTTTAAGCAAAAGAAAAACTTATAAGCTAAATTTAATACTAAAATATATACGACTAAGTAAATTGTAAATGAATAAATTATATATAAAATTTGAATTTCGTTTTTAATTGGGTAACTACAATATTATCTAGGGGGTGAGCTTTCACTAAGTTGTTTTAAGTTTACCGAAAATGTAAGATTTGGTGAAAAGGTACGAGGTGCTTTTTGCTATACTTTAATCATTACATTAAGAAGAAAAGACTTTAGGCACATGTGCTTCTCATGTAATAAAAGTACTTCGATAACAGTCAACACTAATCTGTACGATAAGAGGGTTCCTTTAAATACGTGGTTCTCGCTGTTTCTGTTATTACAAATGCTAAAATGGAATTTGTGCATTTCCGTTTCTAAGGAACTTAGATGTAAGTTATCATACTATATTTTCCATGCAGAGTAAATTATGATTGTTTGTTATGCATTTGCAATAAAAATGTTGTTAAGATTGATGGAATGATGTAACACAAGTGATGAAAAACTTAACGTATGAGAATCTTAAAGGAATGGTTCATAAGAAAAATATGAAAACCGACAGTATGCTTATCAAGGACAACTTAAATGGGTACAATTCTATGAAGCGGATAATTAACCACATTATTATCGACCATTAAGAAATGTAAAGCAATATAGGGTTTAATAGCAATTCTATAGAATCCTTTTGGGGAATTATCGAAAGGAGTATCATGGGACACTACCATAGTGTTAGGCCTGAAAAAGCTACCCAACTATTTTGCAGAATTTGTTTATCGCTATAATAAAAAAATAATACCGCTATCATGTTAGACGACTTACCTAAAAAGCCGCTTGAACTTAGGCAATAAGTTCCTTACAACCAATTACTTTATAGTTCTCTTTTTATTTAAAAAGACAAAAAACAATTTTCAAAAAACTAGTAAAATCAGATGGTTTCTAAGTAAGAGTTTTGCATGTAAATTGATTTGTAGGCTGAGGCGGTAGTAAAGCAATTATGGTACGCACCAAGTAAAGATTATTTATCTTCCTCCAAGCTTTCCACACACACACATTTACATCTTCTTTTCCTTTGCTTATTTATTGTTTTCTTTTCTTTACAATAGTTATGGTCGAATTCGTGGTCGCAAAAGAAAAAAGAGGTTACAAGAAAACCCTGTAACCTCTTGATAATCAAAGCTCCCGAAGCTGGACTTGAACCAGCGACCCTCTGATTAACAGTCATAAAAACAGGCAAAAACAACCAAAAATAAAAACGGGTAATTTATAACTGAAACCCTTACCCACTATGGCTTTTAAGGCAAATGTAGTCTTGTTTATTTATTGTTGTTATTTTGTTTATTATCGTGTTTGTGTGCAAATTGTGTGCAAATGGGTTAGATTTGCACACAGATTTAATACCGATTTATGGCAACAAATAAGGCAGGAGTTAAGGCAGTAATGATTTTAGATACACGTAGGGCGAAGGGTGGGGATAAGTACCCCGTAAAACTTCGCATTACTTTTGAGAGGGATAGAAAATACTACCCAACTCCCCACGACCTTACAGAAAGTGAATTTGAGCGGGTGATGTTCCCACAAGAAGGAAGCAGGATAAAACCAGCCGAAAAGAGTTTAAGAAAAAGTATAGAGGCTTTTGAAGAAAAGGCAAACGAGGTTATAAATATCCTTCCTGTTTTTACATGGCAACAGTTTGAAAAGAAGTACATTGAAAACAGGGCGGCAAAGGATACAATTGAAGGAGCGTTTACAGAATACGCAAACGAACTTAGGGTAGCAGGCCGAATAGGTACAGCGGTATCTTATGAATGTGCAAGGGAAAGTTTAAAAAAGTTTGCGGAACAAAATGAGTTTGGTAGTCTAAGGTTTGCAGATGTTACCCCCTTACTATTGAAAGAGTACGAAACATGGATGCTACAGCAAGGGCGAAGCAAAGCAACCATAGGTATTTATTTAAGACCATTGAGGGCCTTGTTTAATACAGCCATTGCAGATGGTGACCTGAAAAAAGATTTTTATCCTTTCGGACTTGAAAAAAATAAGCGGTACGAGATACCAACAGGAAAGAACATTAAGAAGGCATTGCAACTAAGTGATATTAAACTGATATACAACCACCAGCCCGAAACAGAAGCAGCACAAAAGGCAAAAGATTTTTGGGTGTTTATGTACCTATGCAATGGAATCAATGTAAAAGACATGTGCTTACTTACTTATGGGAACATTGAGGGGGATGTAATCAAATTTGTGAGGGCTAAAACTAAACGCACAAAAAAAGATACACAAGAAATAAGGATCGCATTAACAGGCGAAGCAAAGGCAATCATTGAAAGGTGGGGCAATAAAAAAAAGAGTGCAGATAGCTTTGTGTTTCCGATTCTAGAAAAGGGATTGACACCAACAAAGGAAAGGCAACTTATACAGCAGCTTACACAGGTTATTAATAGCCACATGAAAGCAATTGCAACCACATTAGGTATTGATAGCAGCCTTACTACATACGTTGCCCGTCACAGCTTCGCCACTGTACTACTTCGACACACAAAGAACCCTTTGTTAGTGGGCAATGCTTTAGGACACAGCGACATAAAAACAACCCAAAGCTATTTTGCAGGCTTTGAAGATGAAACCCTAAAAGATGCAATGGCAGCATTAACAGCATTTTAAAAATAGGTAGTATGGCATCATTAAATGAAGATACAAGGTTTTCAATTTTAGATTTTCTTGACGGTACTGAACCGAGGGAATACCAGTATTGTAAAAAGGCAATTGCAAAATATGGATATGTTAACATTAGCATTGTAAAAGATGGCAATACCGATAATTACAGTATAAAAGTTTATACCGCCGAATTAGCCACAATACTAATGTTAGAAAAAATAGAAATAGAGAATTTAGACAAAAACGAGAAAGTTAATATTGATGCATGGCAATTATTGTACATTTTTGCAGATGGCTACAAGGAAGGGCAAATAGATTTTGAAAGGGAATTTGGTGTTAGTAATGACACTTTATTTGGGGCAAAGGGTAATGAATGGATAGAAAGTATTAAAAAAAAGTATTTTCATGCCGTAAATAATGACACACGTAATGGATGGCAATTTGTTAAACAATCATATCCATGTATTTTTACCCGTGAATTAATTAGAAAGTATGGCTACTATTCAGGTGCGGTTAGTGCCGTAGATGATTTACGAGTAAAATTCCCTCGAATATTCAAAGACTTTGATAAATGCGAAGAAATACAGCCACCAGCCACAACCGACCAGACAAAAGACAAAAAACGAAAACCAATAACAGCCCGTGCGTTGGCTTTATTTTGTTCATTGATAGAGCGATGTAGACTTGATGAAATTGGTCATAATACCAAAGTAGAATTTTGTAAACGAGTTTGCGAAAATTACGGTTTAGATTATACAGAAAAAGTAAGACAATATTTTTGGGTAAATATGGATATTAAGAAAAGTGATAGAAATCTAGAAATAATACAAACCCATATTCTACCAAAACTACCATTAGAAACAAAAGACGTAATAGAGCAGTTAATAATAAGTAAAACTAAAACTTTTGCTTAAAAATTTGTACGCTTTTTTGTACGTACATGAAACCGTACAAGCCTCGTTTCAATTGCAAACTTTGCTTTCATCAAAATTGAAAGATAATGCAGGCGGTTACTATTACTCAAATTACCCCCTTTGAACTTGAAAGCCTTATTGAGAATTCATTAAGGAAAATTATTAATGCGGACAAGCCAACCACCCTCACAGAACCAACCGACCGTTGGTTTAACTTAGATGGACTTTGTGAGTATTTGCCAGATAAACCCGCGAAGCAAACTATTTATGGTAAAGCTAGTAAAGGAGAAATCCCACTCTACAAGGATGGTAAGAAGCTAAGGTTTTTAAAATCAGAGATTGACCAATGGCTTAAACAAGGGCGCAAAAAAACCAGTGTAGAAGTACAGGCAGAAATCGAAGCAAATACAGACGCTTTTTTGAGCAAAAGAAAAGGAGGTAAGAGAAATGAAAAATAATCATAACCACTTACCCCCTTGCAGTAATCTTCAAGTGCAAAGCGAAGATAGCGCACAATTCAACCAGCTTCAAACCATATTTGAGTATCTACGAAAAAATGTTGCTACAGCTTCAATGGTAGCGGATGCAACAGGCATTTATCAGAAAAACATTTGCAGGTATAAAAGGGATTTAGAAAAAGCAGGGCGTTTGTGGGAGTTGAATAAAGCGGTTTGCAAGAAGACAGGGTTTAAATCCTGGTATTTGACAACAGACCCCCAAAAAGCCCCTAAACATTCACTACAATTAACCCTTTTTGATTATGGCAAATGATACCACAGAAAAGTATTTTAACGCACCTATTCAGCTTTATAATGGGTTTATGGTTAACAGTGATGAATGTTTATCAAAAGTTCTTAGGTACGCTTGTTTTGAATACACATTAAGACATGAATGCAGTTTCAAAGATGCTGCAAATTATTTTAGTGTTCAGTTTGGAAGTAATACTGATAAACAATTAAAAGAGAATGAAGCGGGAGCGAAAATGATTTACAACTCACTCCCTAGCAATTCGCCAAAAGTGGGGATAGGGCTAAAAATCTATTGGCAGTATAGGAGTGAAGAAAAAACAGACTTTGAAAAGGTTTGCTTGTTGGCATATTTAGCCCTCAAAAGCATACTTCAAAAGAAACCTTACTGCAAGATTGATAATTGTTACTTATTATCTCGTATGGATGGCATGGCAAAAAGTGTAGATGATGTTTTGATGCTATCCCCTGAAATAAAGAAGTATGGGAATGAGTACCAGTTAGTCAAGATTAAAAATGAATTGCGCAATAGTTGGGGTTTAGTAACCTATGCTCGATACACACGAGGCTTTTATGTGTCTTTCTCTATGAAGCTCGAAGATTTGATTTTTGAAGCTGAAAAAAGGCGCAAATCTTATCAGGAAAAACAATATAAAGAATCACAAAAATCAGCATTGGAAAAGGTGTTAGAGCGGTTAAATGGCAACACGACCAATACACGACAATAGCACGACCATAACACGACCTATAGAAAAGGTTTTTGAGATTCTTAATACTTCTTTCATACTATCACACCTACTACTACACGACCTATAAAAAGATATTTAATAAAGGTATTAAAGAAGGTTTTAAAAAAGATATTGAAAGATGTTGTGTCAAATTACAAATTTTACAGCACAATATCAATTTGTTTAAATTTAATTTTAAAGGAATGCAACCGAACATGAACGCAAACCAAAAGCCAACTACTAATTGGCAAAAAATATTGATAGACTTAAAACGAAGTCATTTAGAAAAAAATCATCCGGACTTCTATAAACTTTCGGGAGGTATTAAAATGAAGATTCAACCCTATACCGATTCAACTACAAACGGCTTAACGGCTTCAATACTAGACTTTCTAAAGTTTAATGGCAATTATGCCAACCGTATAAACTGCATAGGTATTAGTAGGCGAATAAATGGCAAAATGGTTTATACCCCTTCATCTACTCGCAAAGGAGTTGCGGACATTCATTGCATCATTAACGGTAAGCATGTATCAATAGAAGTAAAGTGCAAGGCTACTAAAGACCGAATGAGTAAGGAGCAAGAAAAAGAACGTAAAAGGGTAGAAAGTGCAGGGGGGATTTATTATGTAGCAAAGGATATGGAAAGTTTTATAAATTGGTACAATCAATTTTTTAATACAGGATCTAAATTAGTTAATCAAATAAAATAAATGGAATGCAAAAAGAGTTGAAAAAAGTTGATGAATTACAAGCACATCAACAAGAACTAAGGGAAAGAATGCGAAATAAAATTGGCGAAAGAATACAAGCCTTAAATGATGCGTATAAAAATAAAGATGGTGAAGCAATTGATAAAGCTAATACTGAACTTTTTGAATTACTAGAACCAGTAAAAGAAAGTACTCCTTTCTATACTCAAATGAAAAACCATACATGGCAAAAAAACCATTTAAGGATTTTAGGAAGTATTAATAGTCTTATTCAGGATTTAGGAAGGATGCCAACCAATACAGAAATTTCACAAAATGCAGGACTAAGTGAAGAAACCACTTATAAGCATCTAAAGGAATTTAAAGAACACGACCTTTTTAAACATGAAGCAGATAAGTTTTATTTAATGAAAGACAGGGTGCTAGCTGTACTTTTTGATTTGGCTTCAAAAGGGGATGTAAAGGCTTGTAAGGTATTTTTAGACTACACTACAAATAATACGATACAACCAACACCACCACAGCCCACAACCAACTACATACAAATCAATAATTTGAAAATAACAACTGATGAACTAGAAAGGCTACCAGTTACAACACTTCAAAAGATTGAAACTTTAATTAAGAAGCCTACAAACAGATAGCTTTACCACTATCGGTTCACAAGTAGACAATTAGCTTATGCCACTATTATTATGCGCACATGCCTTATACTTCATCACTATCTGTTTGCGAAGTAAATCAGTCTATTCCACTACCACCATGCACGAGAAACAAAGATTTTTCCTTTTCCTTTAGACGCACTAGCAATCTATTTTAAAAAGGTTCGATTATTCAATCAGTAAAAAGGTTTTACTTTTTTTGTACAATTAATAATTACTATTTTCGATTGCTATAAACAGTCTATTATGGTTAACAGGTTATTTTGTTTCTTAATTGCAGTTTTTTTGTTTAAAGTAAGTAATTCTCAAACTGTAAGTATTATAAATGCAAAGACACCACCAAAGGAACTAACAAAAGAATTTCTTAAAATTGTTGGGGATAGTATTAAGATTATAAAAGCAGACAATTATAACTTGTATGTCTATTTTATCAATAAGAAAGATACTATTGAAATTTCATACGGAGAATTAAAATATACCATTAAGCCATTGTTTGATATGGCATCCCAATTTGAGATAATTGGAAAAACTAAAGTTATAACTAGCTACCCTTTTACAATACTTTGTACTAATACTAAATTAATTTCCTTTGCTCATTTTAAATTTGAAGATATGACAAAGTCAAAGAATTATTTATATTTCATGACAAAGGAAAAATTAAAGGAATTATCTTCACAAATACAGGCTTTAGTTGATGATAAATAAAGCATTTTATAACTTAAAGCCATGTGCCTTATGAAATCCTTATACGTTATAGTTTTATGAAAATAGCTGCTATTTATAAAGGAAAATAGTTTTTACACTGAAATTATTAACCGTACAGGGCGAAGGCAATATTCACACTATTGTTTTTGCCCTTTTTGCATTACTGACATAGTGTCGTAATCAAAGCTAAGTAAGTGTTTGTGTGCAAATTGTGTGCAAATGCCAAAAATGAAAAAGGGCTTCAATCTCTTGAAACCCTTGCCCAGTATAGCTCCCGAAGCTGGACTTGAACCAGCGACCCTCTGATTAACAGTCAGATGCTCTAACCAACTGAGCTATTCGGGAGTGTTTCCCTTTCTTGCGGGTTGCAAAAATAGGGGGATGAAATTGATTGGCAAAGAAAAAATCAAAAAAAATCAAAAAAATTACTTTCTGCTATGCCAAGGTAAATACCATCCTCTCTATTTTCTATCTGATAAGTCTTTAAAAAGTACCCTTCGCCAGATGTATTTCGCCCGGTTTTTACATCAAATCGATAGCGGTGTAATGGACAAACCACACAGCCTTTGGCATCTACAAAGCCGTCTGCCATGGTTCCGCCAGCATGTGGGCAAGTAGATGCAGTTGCAAAAAGTTCGTTCTGGAATTTAATTAGCGTCACTTTTTTACCCCCAACTACGGTCAAACACATTCCATTTTGGTTAAAGGATAGCATGTTGATAGAATCTACCACTTTATGCCAAGTAATTTTCTTCACCATTGTTTTGCAGGTCTACTTATTTGTAATTAATAGTGCATCACTTTGTAAGGATATCTAATGGCGTACATTTCTCTTACTTTTTCCATAATGGACTCGCGTAGTACATCAAAATTTTGGCGTAATGCGGCAGATACAAACACACAGTTATTATTCGTTTCCCGATTCCATTTTGCATATAGGTCATTTAGAATGTCTTTTTTAACATCCTCGGTTAACCATTCGTCAAAATACTTTTGTTCATACAAGTCCATTTTATTAAAAATAGTCAATATAGGTTTTTCAAACGCTTTGAGCTCTTGCAGTGTTTTATTAACCACCCCAATTTGATCTTCATATTGTACATGGGAGGTGTCTACAACATGCAACAATATATCTGCCTCTCTCACTTCGTCGAGGGTGCTTTTGAAACTTTCTACTAAATGATGGGGTAACTTTCTAATAAAACCCACCGTGTCGCTAAGTAAGAATGGCGTGTTTTCAAACACCACTTTTCTAGTAGTTGTATCAAGGGTTGCAAACAATTTATTTTCAGCAAACACATCCGATTTACTTAGTAAGGTCATAAGGGTACTCTTGCCCACGTTAGTATATCCTACTAAAGCCACTCGAATAAATTCTCCTCTTTCCTTGCGTTGGGTAAATGCTTGTTTGTCAATTTCCTCCAATCTCTTGCGCAGGAGCGCAATTTTATCTTTTACTATTCGCCTATCGGTTTCAATCTCAGTTTCCCCGGGTCCTCTAGAACCGATACCCCCACCTTGCCTTTCTAGGTGTTTCCACATCCCTTTTAATCGTGGTAAAATGTATTGGTATTGAGCCAACTCCACCTGCACTTTAGATTGGGCTGTTCTTGCTCTTCTGGCAAATATGTCTAGGATTAAATCGCTCCGGTCTAGGGTTTTTACCTTTAGTTCTTCTTCAATGTTACCAATTTGGGAGCCAGTTAATTCATCGTCAAATATGACTAAGCCTATTTTTTTGGCTAGTACATATTCTTTTATCTCCTGTAGCTTTCCCTTTCCCACAAAAGTTTTGCTATCGGGGCGAAGTAGCTTTTGAGTGAAACGCCTGAGCGTAATTGCACCCGCTGTTTCGGCAAGAAATTGCAATTCGTCTAAATATTCCTCCACCTGCTCCATCGTTTGGTCTTTTTGGATCACTCCCACCAATATGGCCCGTTCTTCTTTTTTTATCTGTTGTTTATCTATCAATGTAGTCGTTTCTTTTTTTAATCGTTCTAATGAATCTCTTTTTGAGGTTGGATAAATATATCCATTGTTGCTAGTTTAACACAAAAAAACCCTGAAAGCTGTGCAGTCAGGGTTTTAATATCTATTACCTTATTACCATTATAACCCACCGATAGAAATACCCACGGAATAGGCATTGATAACGGGACCTAATCCATCCTTAATCACACCAAGTACATTGTATTCGCCGTGTAAGGAAACAATGCCGTAACCAATTCTACCCGAAATGGCCAACTTGGTGCCGTTGATGTATCTTTTATTACTCACTTTTTGGATATAGGTTTTGCCATAATAACTAGCATTACTCGCATTTTGGAAGTCCTTTCCTTTAGTGTAGGACTTTAATAGAATGCCCGCTTTCACGCCCAATGCTGCTTTCCAGCCTTTGTTGGTATTTTCTGGGTTTTCGTAAAACCGTAGTTCCACAGGTAATTCGGCATATACCGTCGTTAATTTAAATCGATTGAAGTGATCTCCATTAGATGGAGTACTAAAAGGAAGGGATGGGCCAGTTCCTGCAAGATTTACTATTTGTTTATCAAAATAAATATTGTTTGTGCCTAGCCCCACACCATAAGCCACGCTGAAATGCGGGTTGGATTTAAACGGCTTGTCCATCATTACATAAAAATTAAAGTATCGGCCAAAGCCTTTTGTTCTGATGGAATCGGGTCTTGCTCCCCAGCCATGATAACCCATCTGGAACATAAAATGGTCTGCCGGCCTTTTGTTTAAATTGACTTTGCTCAAGTCTTTTTTTGGAGATTGTGCCTGCAATTGTACAAGGGCTAACAAGGAAGCGACTAGTAGAAATAAAAATTTTTTCATTCTTTAATGATTGTAGGTATCAATTGCTTTTTTAAGCAATGGCAACAAAATAAATGAAATGACTTCATATAAAGGGTTAAAATTAGATGGCAATACTTTTTGGGTGAGGTAAGTTAAGTGAGCTTGCACTTTTTTTTGACAACAAGTAAAACCTAAACTCATTGCATTCATGAAGACGATCAAATTCTAATTTTATTGCGAGATCGTTGAAAACGTATTACTAATTGGATTGTCTATTGCCATTCTAAGCCTAAGAGCCGCAGTTCCTCTGAGGCAAACATCCGTTTTTGTAGAGCTTACACTCATTCAGCCGATTGATTCAATAATGTCCAGTTAATGGGGAAGCGTTGGTAAAAAAAAGAGCTGTTTCAGCTTTTTGTGAAACAGCTCCTTTTTAAATAAATAACACTAAATTGAAATTTCCTTTTCTTTTAAAAAAATTAATTAATTCTTACCAATACATCTTCTACAAAACGAGTTTTGATTACCACCTCTTTGGTTAAGGCAACCTTGTCCGTATCAGAAATGATGCTAAAACTGATTTTATTGGCATCTTCCATTCCTTTTGGAAATCTAATTTTCTTGTTAAACACTTTGGCGTTGTACTGTTTTTCAAACAATACCTCACCATTTTCATCTTTAACTACAAAAGAAAAAGTGTTTCCTTTTTGATTGCTGTATCGCACATCAAACTCCAAGCTGTCGTCGGTACTGCCCAAGTATTTTACGGACAACCGATTGGCTTTTACGGAATCAACACCCTTGTTCGCGGTTTCTTCTTCTCCAAAACCGTTGTGTGCCTTAGCGGAGGCTACTGAAATAGTACCAAAACATAAGAAAGTGGCTACTACCAAACTTGTCAAAACACTCATTTTGACACTTTTTCTACTTACTCTTCCTTGCTTCTTCATAACTGTTCAATTTTAAAATTTTAAACAAAAATTTTATCCATACGACAAACAGCAATTGAAATCTAAGTTGGGTGCACATCGTGTTGCCAACAGTAGCATTTTTTCATTTTATGGCTAGGCACTCGAGTGATAGGGAAAGCATTTGTTTTTTGCAGGTTCAATGTTGCTACTTGCCTTTTTATTCCTGATTGGGAAGAAAGGTAACCTTGAAACAATTGTTAAGACTACAATCAGGGCTGGTAAATGATGGGGCTTGATGTGCTCTTTTTACCTTTAAAAGGATGGATTACATTTGTCAATTGAATACAGCTTATTCGTTTTCGTGGGCTAATCCTACTTTTCTTTTATTGCTACTTATTCATAGATAGGCATATCATCTCTATTCCAAATCCAAGAGGGGTTATTGGTAAAGTTTTATTGTCGAATTTTAAATGAAAATGCTGCTTTACCCTGCTTAATTTATAAGCATCTGTTAATAATCGTATTGAAGGAGTGAATTTTTACTAGGGAACAGATTTTTTTAGCTTGCGTAAAAGACTTTTTTCTATCATTGCAATCGATTACAAGAGGAGATAGAAAAATAGGATTCACACTTAATAGCAATTTCTTATTCATTTATTTTAAAAAAACTTGTGTATGGCACAGTATGTAACAATTCCTTCCCCATTAACTGCCGCTAATTTAACGGCATTAAGCGCCAGTCAGACGGCTATTACCAACATTTTAGAAGCAGCGAAAGTTCCGCTGACTCCCGAACAAGAAGATGCGTTGATTTCTGTATCCATTAAGCGAGAGTCGGAGATAAACGATGTAAACACCATCTTCATCAAAAACAATCCTGATTTGGTTCCCAAAAAAGTTAGCATTACCAATTATCAGCAGAATTTGGTAACCGTTGCTACATTGAAACAAATTCATGCAGCCCAAATAGATGCGGCAAACCAAACAGAGAAAATAATTAAAGCCATTCTCCACAACCAGATATTGGATGCACGGTTAGTGATTGCTAACGCCGAAGTGGTGGCAAAGAACGACAGCAGTGTTGACGATATGGTAGACGATTATAAAGAAAAGCACCATAGCAGAAGTGCAACGGCTGTAGCAACTGAAATGGATATTGCTACTGATGCTAAAGTAACTGTAGCAAATGTGGTTACCAAAAAAGCTTTTGTAAACGAAGGAAGTGTTATATTAACCTTGGCCAAAGAGGGCGGTTTGTCCACTGAGGTGGTAAAAGTGAACCCTGCTGGCAGCGCTATAGTGCCTAAAGGTTGGACAACTGTTGTAGTTACTAATCTTAGCAAAACGGAGCCAGGCAAGTTCAGTCTGTATATCGCTCACTAATGTTTCGTTTTCTATTACAATCATATAAGCCCGATAGCAAAAAAAGTTATCGGGCTTTTTTTGTAAAATTATAGCTAGGTAAGCGCTGCCAAAATGGTTCCAGGCTACTTATGATAGCATTTCCATTACTTTTATTGGACAACAAAACTTCCTAGTTGGGTATACATCGTTTCATGTCTGGACAGCAAAACTTCATAGTTGGTTATACATCGTTTCATGTTTGGACAACAAAACTTCCTAGTTGGGCATACATCGTTTCATGTCTGGACAGCAAAACTTCCTAGTTGGTTATACATCGTTTCATGTTTGGACAACAAAACTTCATAGTTGGGCATACATCGTTTCATGTTTGGACAACAAAACTTCATAGTTGGGTATACATCGTTTCATGTCTGGACAACAAAACTTCATAGTTGGGTATACATCGTTTCATGTTTGGACAACAAAACTTCATGGTTGGGTATACATCGTTTCATGTCTGGACAACAAAACTTCCTAGTTGGGTATGCATCGTTTCATGTTTAGACAACAAAACTTCATAGTTGGGTATACATCGTTTCATGTCTGGACAACAATTTTTCATAGTTGGGTATGCAAGGTTGCATAATATGAAGCGTATGTAAAGAGCTAGCCGAGCCTAAAAAATCCAATTTTATAATAAAAAACAACTTTTACACAAGCTCCCCTATTTTTAGCGTTCAAAATAATTTAATAATGAGACTACAGTCGTTTTATTGTATCAATAAATGTAAGTGGAGTTGCCTGTATGTAGCTATTTCAGGCAGGTGCAATGCCAACTATTACCACCCCTGCTCAGATGGAAAATGATGGAATCCGAATAATGCATCATTAACCCATTAACACCCATCAAGAATGACCATTGCTTATACATACATTGAATTAGAAAACTAGAAATTAAATGCAAGGAAAACAACTGAGAAAACTAGAGGCTGAATTGTGGAGAGCCGCCGACCAATTGAGGGCAAACAGTAAATTGACCGCTTCGGAATATTCCATGCCTGTGCTGGGGCTGATATTTTTAAGACATGCGTACAACCGCTTTCAAAAAGTAAAAATTGAAGTAGAAAAAACTTTGCCCTCGCATCCACAAAGGGGCAAACGGCCATTAACTAAAAAAGACTTTGAGGAACAAAACTCCATGTTTTTGCCCGAAGCATCTCAGTTTGACTATTTGGTGGCATTGCCAGAAAGTGCCGACATTGGCGAAGCGATTGACAATGCCATGAAGCTGATTGAGGAGGAATACGATAACCTAAAAGGCGTATTGCCCAAAAACTTCTCTATTTTCAGTAAGGACTTGCTGCGCGAGCTGCTGCGCATATTCAACAAAGAAGTGTTGCAAAAGGCTGAGGGCGATTTGTTTGGAAAGATTTACGAATACTTTTTGGGCAAGTTTGCCATGACGGGCGCACAGGAAGGCGGCGAGTTTTTTACACCCATGAGCTTGGTGCAAACCATAGTAAACGTAATAGAACCCGACCACGGCATTGTGTTTGACCCAGCCTGCGGTAGTGCGGGTATGTTTGTACAAACAGGCTATTTTATTGAAAGCGAAGGACTGAAACCTGCCGAGAAAGTAACTTTTTACGGACAGGAAAAAGCCGATCTAAATACCAAACTAGCCAAAATGAACTTGACTGTTCATGGTCTGGAAGGCAACATACAAGAGGGTAATACTTTCTATGAAGACAAGCACAACCTAGTGGGCGGTGCCGATTTTGTGATGGCAAACCCTCCTTTTAATGTAGATGGGGTGGATAAGGCCAAAGATGCCGTAAAGCGCGATCCTCGATTGGTGCTAAATGGCACCGTAAACCTACCCAAGAATGACAATGCCAATTATCTCTGGATTCAATATTTCTACAACTACTTAAAGCCTACAGGCAGGGCGGGTTTTGTGATGGCCTCCTCCGCAAGCGACGCAGGCCACAGTGAAAAAGACATTCGGGAGAAACTGGTAAAAACAGGTGCGGTAGATGTGATGATGGCCATTGGCAACAACTTTTTCTACACCCGTTCCTTGCCTTGCACGTTGTGGTTTTTTGATAGGGGGAAATCGATGATTAATCCCGTAGGGGCTGCCCTTGTGGCTGCCCTCGCCGTTGGGGCTGCCCCCAATATTGCGGATGAACAACCACCGCATTTAGGGCAACCACCGCATTTAGTGCAACCACAAGGGATTGCCCCTACGGATATAATCCGAAATGCAGACACCGTCCTCATGTTGGATGCCCGAAAAATCTACCGCAAGGTCACCAGTAAGGTAAACGATTTTAGCCCCGAGCAATTGCAAAACCTCATTTGCATTGTAAACCTATATAGGGGCAATACCCAAAAATTTGAAACCACCGTTAGCCACTATTTGCAAACCGCTGCCGAACTGGCCAAGGAAACAGCCGAAGCAACCACCCAATTGCAACAACAATTGCAGAACCTTTTGGATGTATTGCGCACATTTCGTCTGAATCAGGATGGGCAGGATTGGGGGATTGACAAGATAATCCCCGAATGGAAGAATTTGGAAAATGAAGCGAAATCAATTGTAGAAATACAAAACACCCTCGTAGGGGCCGCCCTTGTGGCTGCCCAATTCGCGGTGGATAATGGTCCATCAGAATCAGGACAACCGCCGTATGTGGGGCAACCACAATTTGGTCAACCGCCGTATGTGGGGGAACCACAAACAGGACAACCTCCGTATGTGGAGGAACCACAAACAGGGCAATCGCAAACAGGGCAACAACCGTATAATGGGCAACCACAATCAGGTCAACCGTCGTATGTGGGTCAACCACAAACAGGTCAGCCGCCGTATTTTGGGCAACCACAAACAGGTCAGCCGCCGTATTTTGGGCAACCACAAACAGGTCAACCACAAATAGGTCAACCACCGTATTTTGGGCAACCACAAGGGTTTGCCCCTACGATGATGACATTGGAACAATTGGCACAACAATGCAAATCCATCCGCAAACCGCAGGATAAATTCATCAAACAATTGCTGGATGCCATGGCCACCGCCACCAAGGAATATCAATTGGGCAAGAACAAGGACTGGAAAGCGCTGAACCTAAAGGAACTAACCGACCAACTCAAAGCCCTGCAACAGCAACTGAGCGGCAACCCCGACGATGAAGAACCTGGCCTGCTGCACGAAACCGAATATTTCTACAAACAGGCGCTTTGGCTCACAAGCCGTTTTCCCAATGGGGTGTATGCCGATGTGGAAGGCCTCTGCAAAGTGGTTACCCAAGCCGAGATAGCCGCCAAAGATTGGAGCCTAAGCCCCGGCCGCTACGTGGGTGTGGACACCACCACCGACGAGGATGTGGATTATGAAGAACGGTTGAAGGAGATACATATTGAGTTGGAAGGGCTGAATGAGGAAGCGGTTGGGCTGGCAAAGGTTATTTCGGAAAATTTTAAAGGGCTGGGGATATGAAGTGGGAGAATTACACAGTAGGTGAATTGTGCATAAGAGTTACTGATGGTTCACACTTTAGCCCAAAAGAAGTAGGTGAGGGTTATCCAATGGCGTCATCAAAAGATATGCTTGAGAATGATTTTGATTATTCTTCAATCAAGCGGATATCCGAAAGCGATTATAACAAATTAGTAAAAGGAGATTGCAAGCCATTAAAGGACGATATCTTAATTATAAAAGATGGGAATAGTTATTTAAAGTACATTTTTGCTATCAAAGATGAAAAAGATTTGGTTGTATTGTCTTCAATTGCAATTCTGCGTCCAAACAAGGAATTAGTTAATCCTCTTTTCTTCCAGAGTTTGCTTCGTGCTCCTCAAACAAAAGAAGCAATGAGTAACTATGTTTCAGGTGCTGCTATTCCAAGAATAGTATTGAAAGATTTTAAGCAAATGAAAGTTTCAATTCCCCCTCTCCCCACCCAACGGAAGATTGCGGACATCTTATCGGCATATGATGATTTGATAGAGAATAGTTTAAAGCGGATAAAGTTGTTGGAGGAGATGGCGCAACTGCATTACAAAGAATTGATGCAGGAAATGAGTTATGCTAATTCTAACCGTGAAGAATACATAAAAGACTGTCTTTCCTTTTATATAGGTGGAGGCTGGGGCGAAGGAGAATACAAAGAAAAGTTTACTGAGCCAGCATATGTTATTAGAGGGACAGACATCCCTGAAACAAGCGGTGGTAATGTTTCGGGTATTCCTTTACGCTTTCATAAAGTATCAAATTTAGAATCAAGAAAAATGCGGGTAGGCGATATTGTGTTTGAAATTTCAAATGGTCAAATAAATAATATTGGAAGAACTGTATTGATATCTAAAAGACTTTTGGGGCAGTTTGACCAACCAGTAATGTGCGCCAGTTTTGCCAAACTCATTCGTGTTAACGAAAAAGTAAGTCCTGAATATTTCTATTTGTATTTGAATGAAGGTCAAGAGAACGGTTTACTTTATCAATACAAATCTAATAGTGCCAACGGTATTAACAATTTTGCATTTGAGACTTTCATTGATGAAGTGAAAATTACAATTCCAAAAGAAAGTGAACTAAAAGCATTTACAGAAAAGGTTAAGACCATATTTACATTAATCAGCACTTTGGGTGAACAAAACACCAAACTCCGCGAGGCGCGGGATATTTTGTTACCGAGGTTGATGAATGGACAAATAGAGGTGTAGGGGCGTACCCTTGTGGTCGCCCTAATGTATTCGCAAAAAAAATTGACAATAAAAATGTGGCCGTATAAAATAATTGGACAAATTGGGGCAACCATCGCGAATTGGATTATCGCACACGTAGGGGCCGCCCTTGTGGCTGCCCCAAACGTCCCGGGTAGGACAACCACATGTAGGGGCCGCCCTTGTGGCTGCCCCAAACGTCCCGGATAGGACAACCACACGTAGGGGCCGCCCTTGTGGCTGCCCCAAACGTCCCGGGTAGGACAACCACACGTAGGGGCCGCCCTCGTGGCTGCCCCAAACGTCCCGGATAGGACAACCACATGTAGGGGCCGCCCTTGTGGCTGCCCCAAACGTCCCGGGTAGGACAACCGTGGATAGGACAACCGTGGATAGGGCAACCACAAGGGATTGCCCCTACGGTTGTCCGAATGGTTTTTCGGAGGGGGGCAACGGTTGGATGACAGAATAATGTATTTTTATTACAATAAAATGAAGGTATGAATCAATATAACCCAAATATCCACCACCGAAGGTCAATTCGGTTAAAGGGATATGATTATTCGCAATCAGGATTGTATTTTATCACCATTTGTGTGCAAAATCGTGCATGTTTGTTTGGCGAAATCGTTGCGAACGGACAACCGCAAAATGAATCACCGCGGGTAGGACAACCACAAATAGGGCAACCACAAATAGGGCAACCACAGATAGGGCAACCACAGATAGGACAACCACAGATAGGGCAACCACAAATAGGGCAACCACAGATAGGGCAACCACAAATAGGGCAACCGTGGATAGGGCAACCACAAATAGGACTACCGTGGATAGGGCAACCACAAGGGATTGCCCCTACGGTGAAATTGAACGATGCGGGTAAAATGGTTGAATCGGAATGGTTAAAATTACCAGAACGGTTTAATAACATTCAATTACACGAATACGTGGTTATGCCCAATCATTTTCATGCCATTTTGGAAATTATGCGCGTTGGGGCAGCCACAAGGGCGGCCCCTACGGATGAACAAACGAATGACCAGTTGAATGCCCAAAAGGGTAAAACCGTTGGAGATATGATGGACGCATTCAAATCAATAACAACTGTTGAATATATTCGTGGCGTTAAAAATGTAGGATGGCAACCATTCAACGGCAAATTATGGCAACGCAATTATTGGGAACATATTATTCGCACCGAACAATCCTATCAGCAGATTTCAGATTACATTGTCAATAACCCTTCAAAATGGAAGGACGATAAATTTTACATAGTATGACTTGGGAATATTCAGAAGACAACCTCATAGAACAAACCGCCATCGATTTATTCTACAAAAATCTAGGCTGGGACACGCATTTGGCTTTCAACAAAGAAACCTATGGCGAAGGCGGCAATTTGGGCAGGCAAAGCAGAAAAGAAGTGGTGCTGAAAAGGATTTTCATGCAGAAAATCAAGGCTTTCAACCCCGGTTTGCCGCAAAAAGCATATACAGATGCATACGAAAAACTGATAGAAGAAAGCACTACCAAGTCGTTGGCAGAAATTAATTTCGAAAAACACCAACTGCTCCGCAACGGCATCCCTGTGGATTATGTGAATGAAAAAGGGGAAACGATAAAGAACAAAACCATCCGTGTTTTTGATTTTGAAGAAGTTGATAACAACAATTTCCTAGCAGTTCGTCAATTGTGGATACAGGGCAAAAGCAACCGCGAAAAGAGGCCCGACATCATCGGCTTTGTAAACGGTATCCCGCTCCTATTTATAGAACTAAAAGCTGCCCACCGAAAACTGGAAAATGCCTATAACGATAATTTCACGGATTATAAGGACGTTATCCCCAAACTGTTTTATTACAATGCCTTTGTGGTATTGAGTAATGGTATTGAAAGCCGCATAGGAAGTTTAACTGGCAAATACCAGCACTTCCACGAGTGGAAACGCATTACGGAAGAAGATGAAGGCATTGTTGCTTTAGATAGAATCATTGTGGGCGTTTGCGAAAAGAAGCGCTTTTTAGATTTGTTTGAGAACTTCATTTTGTTCGACAACTCATTTGGGAAAGTGGTAAAACTCATTGCCCGAAATCATCAGTTTATTGGTGTAAACAAAGCCATAGAAAACATACGGCACAAAGATCAACTATATAAAGAAGGCAAAATAAGCCTTGAGGAAAAACAGAAACTAGGTGTGTTTTGGCACACGCAAGGCAGCGGAAAATCGTATTCTATGGTTTTCTTCTGCCAAAAAATTCATCATAAGTTTACTGGTAGCTACACGTTTTTGATTGTAACCGACCGCAATGAACTTGATAAACAGATTTACGAAACTTTCGGCAGTATAGGAGCAGTACCGCCAATAAAAGCAGGAGCCAAAGATTCATTGAAAGCCAATAGCGGAAAGCATTTAAGAGAATTGCTCAGTTCGGAACACCGCTATTTGTTTACCCTCATTCACAAGTTCAACTTTGCAGAGGAAATCACCAAGCGAGATAATATCATCGTTATTTCCGACGAAGCCCACCGAACCCAAGGCGGAAACCTGGCCATGAATCTGCGAAATGCGTTGCCCAATGCTTCCTTCATAGGGTTTACAGGCACACCGCTGTTTAAAGACGACCAAATAACCAAACGAATTTTTGGGGATTATGTTTCTCGTTACGATTTCAAGCGCAGTGTAGATGATGGTGCCACAGTGCCCTTGTATTATGAAAACAGGGGCGAATATTTGGGCTTAAAAAATCCAATAATCAACGAGCAAATACGTGCTATCATAGATGCAGAAAGCGAAGATTTAGATAGTGATCAACGCAGCAGGGTAGAACAATTGGTGGCTAGAGAATATCCCATACTCACCGCCAAAAAGCGGTTAGATGCCATTGCCAAAGATGCAGTATGGCATTTCTGCAACAGAGGCTACAAAGGCAAAGGGATGTTTGTGGCATTGGATAAATTGACCGCTGTAAGGATGTACGATTTAATCACGCACTATTGGAAACAGACCGTAGAACAACTAGAAAAAGAAGTTGCGAAAGGAAAATATGGCGACCAAGAAGGACTGGAAAAAAGCAGGGAACTGCAATGGATAAAGGAAACAGAAATCTGTGTAGTGGTGAGTTCGGAGCAAAACGAAATACAGAAATTCCAAAAATGGGACTTGGATATTGAGCCACATCGGGAGAAGATGAATACCCAAGACCTCGAAACAAGGTTCAAGGACGAGGCAGATCCATTCCGCTTTGTTATCGTTTGTGCTATGTGGATTACTGGATTTGACGTGCCTACCCTCTCTACTTTATACCTAGACAAGCCGTTGAAATCGCATACCCTAATGCAGGCCATTGCCAGAGCCAATCGCATTAGCGAAGGCAAAAACAATGGGTTGATTGTGGACTACATAGAAACCTACACAGCCCTTTTAGATGCATTGGCCATTTATGGAACAAGCGGCGAAGAAGGTGGCGGCGGCGGAACAAATGAACCACCCGTTAAGCCAAAAGAGGAACTCATTAAGCAATTGGTAGAAGCATTAGAGGCTACAGAAACATTCCTAAAAGCCGAATTGAATTTTGATTTACTGGAATTAATTAATGTAGATGGTTTACACAAATTGGCTGCATTGGAAAAAGCAGTGAATGCTGTTAACAGCAACGACGAAACCAAACGTAAATTTCAAATTTTAGGGAGAGAAGTGTTTAAGAAATACAAAGCACTGCAACCAGACAAAGTGTTGAACCAATTTGCACCTAGGAAAAATGCCATTGATGTAATATATACAACCATTGAAGACAATATAGAAAGTGCCGACGTGGCGGACCTCATGCGTAAAATCCAATCGGTGGTAGATGAATCCATCGAAAATATGGTTGCTGAACCCAGCCATAACGAAGGCAAAATCATAGACTTGAGTGGTTTAAACTTTGAAGTATTAGAACAATACTTTTCGAAAACAAAAAATAAAAACACTGCTGTTCAATCACTCAAAGACAAAATTGAAAAGCAATTGAGGCAAATGCTAGAGCGCAATCCACTAACGATTGACTATTACAAGCGCTATCAGGAAATAATAGAAGATTACAACCGAGGCAAAGACGAAGTAATTATTAAAGAGACATTTAGAAAGCTGATTGAATTGGTAAATGCTTTTTCAGAAGAAGAAGCCGACACCAAAAGAGAGGGATTAACGGATGAGCAAAAAGCTATTTTCGACATTCTAAGACTTGGAAAGAAGTTGGAAGAAAAGGAGAAGAATGAAATAAAGAAAATCTCAGTCGAATTACTAGAAGATTTGAAAAAGGAGAAATTAAAAGTAGAACAATGGGCAGATAAATCGGTAACTGCGGCAGCCGTTTATAATTACATAAATAAAACACTTTTTGAAGTACTGCCATATCCTACTTACATAACAGATGACATAGACTTAAAAACAAACTTGGTATATGAGCATGTTAAGCATCAATATTATGGTGGGGGAATGAGTATTTATGGCCGTTACTAGTAAAAGGATTAATCTTAATCTTAACATTAAATACAGTTCGGGCTTGGCGTTATCAATTTGGCAAATACATAAAATAGTAGCAATGTTGCCATTGTTCGCTTAGGGGAGTGGTTTTTACATTTCGAAATTCAAGCATTGACCATCCACAATGCTTGGTTGTAATTTTTAAACATCAATTTAGATGAGGCATTATTTATTGGTTACTTTATTATGCCTATTTAGTACAGTAGGTCTTCAATCGCAAACCATTAAATTGTTCCATGAAAAAAAGGAGCGAGGGTATATTCTCTATGCCACTAATAATGAATTGTATCCTATTTCTATTTCATTGGATTTAGATTTAAACAATCTGCTTTTTTCAGAAAGTGATAAAAAAGTGTTTGTTGTTCCGGCAAAAAATGAAAAATACAAAATTGGGGAACTAACCGTTGCAGAAAATGCCAAAAAATATACTTTTAGCTACAAGTACTTATTTACAATGGGGGACATTACCATTACTAATTATGAAAAATCATTTCTTTACGATTTGCCTTTCTTAAAAGGGAAAAGTTATCATTTATTCCAAGGGTATAATGGAGATTTTTCTCATCAAAATGAAAATGCTTTAGACTTTACCATGCCAGAGGGAAGTGAGGTGGTAGCAGCAAGAGAGGGGATAGTGGTAAAGATTGTGAAAAATAACACTTAATCCTGCCCAAGAGAAGCATGCAGCAAGTATAACAACTATCTGATGATTATGCACGCTGATGGAACTTTTGCCGAATATGCTCATATTAAATACAATGACACAAATCTGAATGTGGGGGATAGCGTTAAAAAAGGCGATGTAATTGCTTATAGCGGTAATGTTGGCTGGTCAAGCGGCCCTCATTTGCATTTTGTTTGTTTTTTAGGTGGCTTTGGGAAACGGCGGACCTTGGAAACAAAATTCAGGATTAATAAAGGCGACAAGCGTATCATTTTACAAGAAGGAACTACTTATTTACGAGATTATTAATAACCAAGCTTGGCTAGGTAAGGTAAACTTAGTAGGTGTTTTGCGCTCATTGTTTTGACATAAAAAAAGCCACCGAGCGGTGGCTTTTTTATAACTGGTGGTTAATTTCTCCATTTCAATTTAGAAACAACTTCGATTGCTTTCTCATTAACCATTTACTATCACTAGTGCATTACTAAAATCTTCTTTCGTTCCACGCCTCCGGTGTGTCGAATCTCAAGAACATAAACCCCAGCAGCTAACTGACCAGTGGGTATGGTGGCAGCAAAATTTCCTTGGAACTGGCTGAATGTTTTTTGATAGCCGCTTTTGCCAGAAGCTCCCACCAGCGCAAGGGCAATATCTGTAGCATTCTTAGCATAAAAACTAAGTTGAAATCCGGTATTACTTGGATTGCCAGCAACTATGGGTACTATTCGTTCAATATTAAAAGCGGGTGATTGCTTCGCACAGCCAAAACGATCGGTTGACACTACTGTGTAGCTGCCTGCCGTGGTGCTGGGTTTATAGGTTCTTCCAGTTGCACCATTTATAGCCACACCGTCTAAATACCATTGGTTGAGGCCAGCCAAACTGCACACAAGGCTGTCACCCACATAAGTAATTCTAGGGGTAGGTGCATTTTCAATAGCTATGGGAATGTGGTCGGCCTTACAATCGATGGTGGTTACTTTCATGTCATATAGATAGTAGTAGAATGAGCGATAGAACGTGGTGTCGGCGGCATTGTTAGGATTGATGGCACCATTTCCAGTAATACTAAACCAATTAGACAATTGAAATGGGTAGCGACCCGAAGGCAGCGAGGTATTTCTAAAGAGGGAGGCATCATTGCTGGTAATTATTATGGCATGATCACCAGCGGGTAAATCTAAGCCAACAGCGAAATCGGCTCCTTGGTCGGCAGCATCATTACCATCTACACTATTGGGGGAAGGATTAGGGTGTGTGGCATACACATCTATTTGCTTGGAACTGAGGGTGTTGTAGTTATACCCAGCGGAAGAAGGATTGAAAATATCTGCAGCCATGATGGTAATTGTACCTGGATATCGGGTGTATAGGTGTACAGATTCTAGTTTGGCATCGGCTGTGGAGGAATAATAGAGGTAGTTGTTGCCGAGGGTTTGATAGCCCCCAGCAGATGTGCCTTTGGTTACAGGCCCTAATTTTCCGCTAGCCCCTGCGCTTAGGTACACTTTTGACGCTTTACTATCAGTAGGTTGGGCAACGAGGGTGTCGGTGGCAAAGGGAGTGTTGCTGCTTCCCTCCTTGTACCATGCATATCCTGTGCTAGACTGAGGTTGGATAACCCGTAGGTAGGTAGTGCCATTGCAGGCATTTGCGGTAGCAGCAACAGTGGCGTCCATCAATACTCGCTGTTGCAACAAAGTATCGTTGAATTTATTTTCATCATTGGCTAGTAGGGTGCTTGCAGCTATTGTGTAAGAAACGCCGGGTAGGGTGGCAAAGGGTGTTTGAAAAGTATAATGCACGGTAGCGCCGCTAGGTATGGTTGATGGATAAAGACCATTCAACTGCGCCACCACTACTCCCCCATTGTACACGGTGGCAGCTAGCGGTATGTTTTGCTGGGCAACATTGCCCTTGTTTTTAATAGCTATGGTGAGTAATTGGTTGCCGCTAGGATGGCTACCCGCTACCGGAGCGGTAATGCTAGTTACCCCCATGTCGTTGTCTGGCGGAAGCACCGCTACCCGATAGTCAAGTACAATACCTCCATTATTTAAATTGTAGCAAGCACTCAGCGTATCTGGTTTATCGGTAGCAGCCACCACAATCCGCATCAAGGTATTGGTACCTACAATTAAATTGGCAGGGGTGGTGATGGTAGATTGGAAATCAGCTTTACCAATTGGGATAGATCCTGTTACAATCGCTTCGGAGGGCTCATCAAATGATCCATTGCCATTGTAATCTATAAATACTTTGACGCCATAGTTCAGAAATGGGTTGATACCACAAGTAAACGCGTTAAAATAAATAGGAATTGTTTGCCCAGATTTAATGTAGGCGGTATACGCCGTTCTGTTGAGATAGGCACGGGTACATCCTAATTTCATACGGTCATTGATACCACCAAAAGCAACTGAATCTACCCTAGTGGCACTGCTGGCATTGCTATCGATGGTGCAATACGCATTGCCACCTACACCGCTTACCAATAACGAATAAGCTTGCGCCCCATTCGATAAGGAGGCTTTATGGCTTACAATAATTTCATACACCTGGCCTTGCAACACATTGTTTACTTCAATTTTTTCTACATTGTCTAGGGTGTTATCGCCAGTGGTAGCGGCGGCGGCGGGAATAGCAGGGGAGAGTATCCAAGGGAAAAAACGCTGGCTTCCTTTTTCAATGCGCAGGTCAAGGTCATTCACCAATTTAGATGCGGGGTTGTTCAGCACATTGATGGTTTCTACATTGCCCGCAGGGTCTGTCCAGCTAAGGGTGGCTGTAAGGGGCATATTGCCTTTGGTTACCACTCTTATGGTATCGTGTTGGTTGTTGAGCAAGGTTTTCTCCAGCAACAGTTGCGTTTTGTTAGCAAGATTGCCAGGTTGTGCCGATGCTAAGATGAGCGAAGCGGCTTTTTGGGTATTAAGCAAGCCCCAACCAAAACGGTAATCAGGCCCAGGGTCGGTGCCTGCCTCATCGGCGGTGTGAATGGCTAGACCTTTGAGGGTGGCTGCACGCATAAATGCACCAGGGTAAAGGCTATCGTATAATTCTTGTAAAAGCAGTAGCGACCCAGTGGCATTGGGTGCCGACATGGACGTGCCACTCTCTACCATATAGTCATTCTTTCCTGTAGAACTCAGCGACAATACATTCACACCATCTGCCACCAAGTCGGGTTTAATTCTTCCATCATCGGTAGGGCCCCAACTGCTGAAACTACTCATTACCACATCTTCTTTTCTGTTATACCCCGCAGGTATGCCGTTAACCGCGCCTACGGTGAGTATGTTTTTGGCATTGCCGCTAGTGCCAATGATGCCATACCCATTGTTGCTCGAGAGCGATAAGGGTCTAATACCTTGCAATTTGGTACCAGCATTGTCATAATAGTAATAAGGTTTTCCCACCGCAGGTCCGTTTTGGTCGCGACTATTACCCGCTGCGCGCACGATTAAGTAGTAGGGTGCGTTGTAGGCGATATTGTCAAAAGCAGCGGCATCTTGGTCGTAGTAACCGAAGTTGTAATCTTCGTTATCACCGTCGTTGCCCATGAAAATCCAACTGCCATCACTGTCTTGAAACCAACCACAGATGGTACCATAGCTATGGTTAGAAAGAAGCAAGTTGTTGGCCGCCGCAGCCATTTCTGAGCGGTCGTTTCCAAAATCGTAGGCCCACAAACCCTGCAAACCATAGCTCATGCCTTTTACCAAAGGGTTAATGCCAGCAGCCATCATTGTACCCGTAACATGGGTAGCATGGGAGGAAGCATCGCTACCACTTACAAAAGCTCCATCTTTTTGGGTAACCCTGCCCACTAGCTCCACGTGGGTGTTAAGCACACCAGCACCATCCCAGATAGCGAGTTTGTTTTTTAAAGCGGCAGAAGCACCGCTAAGCCCCAGCCCCAACGAACCCCCTGCCCATAACTGATCGGTTTTTACTGTAGCGGCAGCTATAATATTGTTGAATGTGCTGTAATAAATGGGACGACCAAATGGATTCACGCCCATCAAGGCGATACCTCCTTTATGCTTTCCACGCAAAGACCATCCTTTTGTTTTAGCCAACAGCTTAGCCCGTTGCCAGTTTGCTTGAAAAGACTCGTTGTACCGTTTAGCGGCTACTGCTAAAGCACTATCGTTAGTAGTCTGTTGAGCCACAGCAGTTTGCATACACCAGCCGATGCAAACAAAGAGTAAACAATACCATTTTTTCATTGGAGTAAAATATTTTGTTCCTGATTCTTCTGTCAATAATTTGGGATAAAAATAATCAGCATACCCATACGGAAAGTTAAAATAATCTGGAAGCCTCCTAATAGGTTATTTCAAGGCTCTCGATATACAAAAGCAATCTGTGCCATATCAATAAGTACAGCAGAAAAATTGTTTGGGAAAATACATTTATCGCAATCATAACAGCGATAAAAAAGAGAGTTTGGGTGCATCCTTGTTTAGCGATCTTTTCACTTTATGTCTTTGCAATTATTTTTTTCAACTGCAAGTGCCAATAGGTCTTTTAAATAGGTTTTGAAGTGGTAGAATCTTCTGGTAAGTAGGGAGATGGCAAGTGCTATAGATGAGTAGAGTTGCAAGTGGGACTTACGGTAGCTGACCAAGTGTATGCACCTTCCAACAAAAAAGGCCACCAACCGAAGCTGATGACCTATTAATACCATACAAACGAATGGGTTATTTCTTTTTGTTCTTGTATAGTTTGTTGATGCCGTAAGACGCACCTGCTGCTAACAACAAAGAAATACCACCATCGATAGGTGCTGAACCGCCACCACCACCACGCTGTGCAAATAATGCGGTGGTAGTTAGGATTAACACAAACGTCATCACCATCATTTGAACTAAATTCTTTTTCATCCTATTTTTTAATTTTTTTGTCCGCTTTTCCCCTGAGAGCTGACGGGTTAATTAATAAATGCCCTACTTGGGGTTGGTAGGTTTATGGTTTTAAATCAAGCGGATAAGGCTTATAATAGCCTTATCCGCTTGATAACTTATTAAGGCACTATCACCTTAGCCACCGTTTCACCAGCAATCTTCACTACATAAGTAGCAGTGGTTTGCACGGGGATGGTTAAGCTTGTTCCGTTCATCGTGGCAGTAGCTATTTGCTGGCCAAGGGTGTTGAAAACCACTACTTTGGCATTGCTTATCGCAACTGCGTTGGTTACTTGGATGGCTTTTTTAGCTGCAAACACTTTGTAGGCGTTGCTGGCTGCTGCCACTGGTCTGCCAAATACTACACTGTAACGAGTGTTGCTAGTAGTTGCTTCCGTAGCAATGGCTATTTCTGTGCCTGCTTTTAACTCGGTATAGCTACCAGTTCTGGCATCTTTCAAGTAGGCAGGTAGGTGGTGGTTGTATTCGCCCACTTTCAACAAATACACGCCTGCAATAGGGGTACTGATGTTTAATGCCAATTCATCTTCAGCTTTAAAGTCTGTTAGTGCTTCGATGCAAGATTGCTTGCCTTCATATACAAACGAAATTGTAGCATTGGTGGCTTCTACTGGCATTGGTGGTTTTACAGATACTACTGGTGTAGCAATACCAGCCTTGGTATAAGCTACCACTTCGTCCGTTTCAGCTAAGTTGGCTGGGTTTACGATTTGTAAACGCAACTGCTTGTGGTGTTGTGTGCTGAAGTAAGTGGGACTAAGATCCGTAGTGCGGATGCTGTTGTTGAACGTGAGGTTAGTGGATTGATTAACCAATACAAAGAATGCTTGGCTGGATGCTATAACATTGCCTACACCGTTAGTGCCAACTGTACCGTTATAGGTTTGCCATTGCCCGTTGGTTTTGCCTGTGGGTTTCCAGATATAACAGGCTTGGTCGCCCCATACGCCTGGGTTAAGGCTGCGCAATGCACTCCAATTAATTGGAGATGGATATGGATTACCTACTAGATTCCATCCTTTAGTGATGGAATTGCTACCAGCAAAAGTTACTGGTACATTGATAGTTCCAGTAGCTGGTGTACCCGTACTTACCAAAGTGGTGCCTGATTTTGTAAACCACGCAGCTAAGCCTTTGCCGCTAGTGGTGGTTGCAGATTGAAGGGTGAAGTGGAAAAACCCAGAATCTAGAATGGCTCCTTTGTTCGCACTTTCCCTATATTCTTGCAGGGTCGCTATTTTGCCCGCCGCAGCCGCACCAACCGAAATGTTGTTTACACCAGTGATGGAGAAAAATTTACCCCAATTGCTCACCGTATTGTCTGTAACCGGGCTGCTGAGATGATGGTAGCCGGAGCTGCCACCTATGTATCGTTCTACATTGATTTTACCACTTAAACTACCCCCGCTTTCTTGGATTAATGCAGTTTTACTGGAGGTTGATTTCAAAGTCACTTTGCCGTTAGTGGTTAAAGTTCCGCTGGTATTTTTCAAAATTCCCACAACAGCAATACTATCCGTCAAGACGGTACCAGCAGCCAAAGGGCCTACGGAATAATTACCTGCTATCTCTAGATTGTTGAAAACAGTGTATCCACTCAATGTGGCTGGCGTGCTACTTTTCAACACTACTGTGCCTTTGCCTAAAAGCACAGGAAACCCATTGTTTGCCCAATTGCCCGATACATTTAGTATGCCACCGACGGTGAGTGTATCACCAGCAGCGATGGTGAAGTTATTAACATTGGCAGTGCCACTAATAACAGGTTTGCGGGCGCTATTGGAAATAAAAGTGTTTTCAGAAGCAGTAGGAACCACCCCCGTACTCCAGTTGCTGGCTGTGTTCCAATCGGTGGAGGTACTGCCTGTCCATATGGCAGGACAGTTGTTGACAGTCAAAATCAATGTAGCAGTACTATCGCAGTAACCGAAAACAGGAATAAAGGCAGACTTTGTTCCTGATTCATTGAAGGTTAAACCATTCCATGTATATGGCAGTTGCGTACGACAAATGGTATGACTTGTAAAGCTCCAACCACCACAATCATTTTGTGGAGGTTCTTCAATATCACCTGAGGGATTATCAGGTCTAAAAGCAAAACTAGAGGCCATACCGCCATAGCCTTTATTACCTATAGGATAGAAAGCACGTACTTCTGTACTTGAATGTACAGTAATATAATTTGATTTCCTCTGCGCACTTGCATGTTGCGTACTTATAAATGCTAAGGAGAAGATAATAACAAAAAAAGATGGAAAGCGAAATTGCTTTTTCATAATTACAATAATTTAATTTTACTACAATGTATTTTACTGATTTTTTTGGACAAAAAATCAAAAACAATGACCTTATAAGTTATGAGGTATCAAACACAAAAACAGTATTACGTTTCATATTCAAGTGCACGATTGGTTATTTACATTTCCATAAATTTCATTTCAACATCATTTTATTACCGGGCATGAACCATATTTATAAACCTATTAATCGACTATTGCACACAATCATTTCCTTAAATCACTTTCCATCTTTTGGCGTTAATCTTTACTTAGGCTTTCTTTTTTAACATCTCATGATTGCGATATTAACACTTCCTTTTTTATTCAAGAAAAATAATTTTAGCTTTCCCAAAATCCCATTCTTAGTTTCTAATTGCCCTGTAACCATTATATCGAACTACTTGGGTTTCACCCCCCCGGCTATGGATATTCAACACTTACCGGATTGGGATACTAAAATTCATGTAGTTCTTTTTTAGCTTAATAACCGTGCGCCAATTTCGGTACTAATATTAAGTATCCCTTTCTGTAAAATTCATTTTTAGAGAATGGTCAAATGCCTGCTTTATATTCTGACTTATCCATTTATTCTTTCCTAATATTGATCTGTAGTTGACTCAATTTCACTGTCGCTTACGGATAGGGTATCATATGGTTAGTTTTTGTGCGGGGAGAAAAAGGTGGGAACGCTTTTTAAAACCGTTATTCCCAATTCATACCGAGTTTTTAAATACTCAAATCGGATAACACGTAGTAATCTTGCAAGAACAAAACCCAACAAAAAAAGGCCACCAGCCGAAGCTGATGACCTTTTAACCCACATTGCAGCAATTTTCTGGGTAAAAGTTAACCTTTCTGTTATTTTCTGTTAAACTTTCCTGTTTTTGGATGGTTTTTGGGGCATTTTTGGCCTAAAATACGGGTAAATG
>JAIXOJ010000173.1 GCA_027486835.1 Chitinophagaceae bacterium | reverse complement strand
CGAGTGACTTTTACGGATACTCGAGTGACTTTTACGGATACTCGAGTGACTTTTACGGATACTCGAGTGACTTTTACGGATACTTTGGTGATAAGACTATAACGCTTAATAATAATTATTCATCTAAAATCAAAGCTGATTTATATCTTCCGCAAAATCAATTATAGTAATAGAATTTTCGATTCCTGCTAAATATGGGGTAAATTAGGGTGCTTTTATTTAGAATCACCACTAAAACGCATTCCTTATTTAGATTCATTAATCCTCGCCCTTAATTTTAACCTCCCTTAGTAATATCACATCTGTTTATTTCACTGAACACCATTTCGTTACCCTCTTTATAATATTTACTTTTTACAATTCTAATACGAAAAAGATAATAACTGGTACATTTCATGTTCAGGCCCTGCTCAATAACTAGTTGACAATTCATAAAGTACCGATTTTAACAAAAAAAGGATTTTTCTCACAGATTCTATAAAAATAGTAGGATTATTAGCATAAATCTGGAAGGGTAAAAAGCTAATGCAAGGCAAATGAATGGAAACCAAGAAGTGCCTTGCACTAAAAAACAAGTTCGCTCATATAAAAGTTACTGATTTTCTTTAAAAACTGCTTTTTCTGAGTTATTGATTAGACGATAAATAGTTGTACTTTTTACTCAAATAAGCATTTTATTAGCCAAAAACGCTTGTGTGTCTTTGATGTAAATAAGACATTTCCTTATCCTTGAAAAGTTTCTAATTTTAATAGAAAGCATGAACATATTGGAAGTTTCAGACCAACTTTATTAGCGCAATAATTCAAAAAAAACAGGCTAAAAGACGAAAGTTATCCCCAAATCAAAAAAAATATTTGAATCGGATGCAGCAGACTGTGTTCTTTTTTGTCTATTTTGCATGGAAATGTATATAAATTATGGAGGAACAGTCACTAATTAAAGGCTGCTTGAATAATAATCCACTCTGCCAAAGAGAATTGTTTAACAGATATAGTCCCAAATTACTAGCCGTTTGTATGCGGTATGCATTCTGCCGTGAGGATGCCGAAGATATGTTACAGGAGGGCTTTATTAATATATTCCGCCAATTACACACTTTCGAAGGCAAGGGTGCATTTGAGGGTTGGATGAGAAGAATTATTGTAAACAATTGTATCAATAATTTGAAGAAAAATAAAAAATTTTCGGACATGATTGATATTGATGCTGCCATGGAAATGCCCAATTCAGAGGAATCTTTTCCATCCATCATGCACGGAAAACAAGTATTAGCGTATATCCGAAGTTTGCCTGTTGGTTATCGTACGGTTATCAACTTATATTCAATTGAAGGATTCAGTCACAAAGAAATTAGCGAGATGTTGGGAATTGCAGAAAGTACCAGCAGGAGTCAATATACGAGAGCTAAAACCATATTGGAAAACATGTTGCTAAAAGAAGAATCGAGGGAAGTGCTAAGAACTACTCCAAAATTAGCCTAGTTGAATTTAATATTTTTCTTAAAAAAAATGGTCACATTTAATTCTGTAATAAACAATATGGGTTTCAATTGCCTAAAATACCAATCAATTACCCTTACATCTTACTAAAGAAATTTTATAATGAGAGATCAACAAGAATTTGACAATTTTGAAAAATATCTTCAAGACGAGGCAGACAAAGAAGTACTGTTTCCTTCAGACAGTGTTTGGAGCAACATTGCAAAGCAGGTACAACCAAAAACAAAATGGAAAGCATTACCCATCATTTCAATGATTGTATTCATCAGTCTCACTGCAGCCACATATTTTAATTATCCCCCAAAAAATATTTTATCCTCCCTTTTTAAATACCAACCACAACAATTTCCATTACAACAACACCCAATACCTACAACCCCAATAGCTAAAATCTTTACCCTACAAGATAGCAAGACAAAAAAACATAGCGTATCAATAAATATCCCCAATAGCTTAGTTAATATTGGAGATAGAATGAATTCGGATAATTACTCCGATAATACCAATGACAAGTCATTAACAGACATTATTACCCAAAACAACCTACTTGATGGAACTTATCCACTAAATATTGAGGGAGTAGCTACTATTCGTGCAAACAAATCCAACCAATCATTCAATGCTAATTATGGAAGTGAGCATTTAAATCAAATTTCAACAAAATCTGCCAATGGAACAGCTACGGAAATAATCAATTCAGAAGCTCTAAAATTGAACATAAAAAATGCCCAAAAACATTTAGAAACAAAATCACTTACCAACTTAATGCAACCAATAGTTGCGCCGCCAGCCTTTGATGATGAACTGCCTCCATTAGTACGCACATTAAGACCAAAACCTCAAATGATTAACCCTTGGAGTTATGAATTTTATGGAACGCCTTCTATTAGTTTCAGGAAGCTGGAAGATGATATGGTGAGAAACCAATTGTATAATAATTCAAGCACAAACAATGGATTGATTCAAAAAGCTGGAATAGGCTCAGAAATTGGAGCAGCCGTTCATTATAAACTCTCAAACAACTTAAGCCTAACAACGGGATTGCAGTTTAACATTCGGCAATACTATATTAGAGCATTAAATTCAACTGGTTTGGCCACTGTAAAAATTGTTCAAAACAACCGACTAGATTCCATCAACTTCACATCAGCTTATAGCAATTCAGAAGGAAATAACAACACCAGATTGAATAACAAATTGTATCAAATTGCCCTTCCATTAGGGATTAATTGGCACATTTTTCAACTTAACAAAGTTGGCATTGATTTAAATGCATCCATACAACCAACTTTTTCATTAAATAAAAATGTCTATATCATATCAACAGATTATAAGTACTATGCAAATGGGGATGCATTTTTCAGACAGTGGAATATCAACAGCAGTTTAGGGCTTTGTTTTAATTATCGCTTAAACAAATCGAGTATTTACTTTGGTCCACAAATTCGCTACCAACATTTATCCACTTACAACGATAGGTATCCAATTAAAGAGTATCGCCTCGATTATGGCTTACGTATGGGAATTGTTACTCCAATTAAATAATAATAACTGCATTCAAATGTTAATGGGGGTAAATACATTATTGACACTTATTTTGCCCCTCTCAGAATTTAAAAATCATTTCAAAAACTAATTCTCTTTCTTGATTTACTACTAATAAATTAACCTCTGTTCTGATTGATAAGTATGATTATGGGGATAAATTATTTTAATATCCGCCAAAATGATCCGTTTTCATTTACACCAAACTAATAGATTTGCCCAATGAGGCAAATCTTATTTTCTACAATCGTACTGCTAATCACTATAGCTACTAGCTGCAAGAACGGAAAGACTTCCAAAGAATCAATTGACAGCTCTGCTAAAAATAGCAATCAAGATACCACCACTTTTTTTAACACGAAAGGTTTTTTTATCAATGAAATAAAGGACGTGAAGGAGACCCCTTATTTCATGTATACGACCATTATAACCAATGGCAAAAGAACGGACTCCTTTCCTTTAATATTCGATCAATTTGCTGTTTTGGCGCAACAATTTGTGGACATTGATATTACCAACCCAACTTTGAAACACTTCTATCAAGAGAACGTGTACAGAGATTTAACTACAAAAACCATCAACTTCAATTACAAAACCACCAACAAACAACTTGAAGTGCAGAACATTGATGTACTCATTGAAGAAGAAACCAATAAGGTGGTTTATATCTTTATCAGGACACTAAAAAATTATCCTGACTCTGCTGTGAGTAAACAACTTAACTGGAATAAAGACAAAAGCTTTTTAATCAACAAATCTGTTTCTAAACTTGATGGTAGTAGGATTTCTACCCAACAGTGGGTAAATTGGAATGAATAATACTTGATATCACAGGCTTGATAACCCATTTAAGCCATTAAGATAAGTTACTACCAGCTTTAATTTATTGATTGATCGCTTTGAATATTGGTCAAAATAAGAGCATTATAGTAGCGAATAAAGCCCAATTATATTGATATAGATCGTTGTAAAATGACCCAAGAAGATTTTCAACAAATTGCGCATACCCTCCCACATCAGCCAGGGATTTATAAATACTTTAATGAAGAAAATACATTACTCTATGTAGGTAAGGCTAAGGATTTACGCAAAAGAGTTAGTTCGTATTTTTCTAAAACATTCACCAGTTACAAAACACATGAGCTGGTGAATAGAATATATCGAATAGAATTTACCATTGTTGATAGCGAGCAGGATGCTTTTTTGCTAGAAAACGCTTTAATTAAAGAATACCAGCCTCGCTTTAATATCAACTTAAAAGACGATAAAACATACCCCTATATCGTTATAAAAAAAGAACCTTTTCCTCGTATTTTCTTGACAAGAAATAAGTTGAACGATGGCTCTGAATATTTGGGGCCATTTACTTCTTCTGGAAAAGTTAGGGAATTAATCAATTTTATAAAACAATACATCCCACTTAGAAGCTGTAAACTACCGCTAACTCAAACTAACATTAATAAAGGTAAATTCAAAGTATGCTTAGAATACCATTTGGGCAATTGCAAAGGGCCATGCGAGGGTTTGCAAACATTGGAAGATTACAACGAAGGAATCCAGCAGATGAGGGACATGCTCAAAGGAAATTTGGCAGGTACGATTAATCGATACAAAGCACAAATGATTGCCTTTGCCAGCGATTTGCAATACGAGAAGGCGGAATTAATCAAAAAGAAAATAGAACATTTAGAAAACTATCAAGCAAAAAGCGTGGTAGTAAGTAAGCATTTAACTAATTTGGATGTTTTTTCCATATTGAAAGACGAAAATATAGCTTTCGTAAACTATCTAATGGTGCAGGCTGGTACAATAGTTCAAACACACACAGTACAATTAGAACCCAAATTGGATGAACCAGAAGATGAGGTGCTTGCATTTGCCATTAACAATTTGAGGGACACCTTTAATAGTTTAGCTACAGAGATTATTGTTCCTATCATGGTAGAATTAGCCAACCCTGAAATTGTAATTACCATACCAAAAGCTGGTGATAAGCGGAAACTGCTAGACCTTTCCCTCAAGAATGTAAACTACTTTCAAGAAGAAATAAAAAAGAAAAAAACACTTCATCTTGAGGGTAAGACCGATTGGGAGAAAAAGAACGTACTTTATGAGTTACAAAACTATTTGCATATGGACATTGCACCTGTCCACATCGAATGTTTTGATAATTCAAACTTTCAGGGCAGTTTTCCAGTAAGTGCAATGGTCTGCTTTAAAGATGGAATGCCGAGCAATAAAGATTACAGACACTATAACGTAAAGACAGTGGAAGGGATTAATGATTTTGCCACCATGAAAGAAGTAGTTTTCAGACGGTATAAGCGCTTGACCACCGAACAACTAAGTTTACCGCAGCTAGTGATAATAGATGGAGGAAAAGGACAGTTGGGTAGTGCGATGGAGGCAATCAAAGAACTTGGACTGGTGGGTCAAATGGTGGTGGTTGGTTTAGCCAAAAACGAAGAGGAGATTTTTTTTCCTGGTGACAGTGAATCTTTTAAGCTCCCATGGGATAGTGACAGCCTTAAACTAATCCGTAGAATACGGGATGAAGTGCACCGCTTTGGTATTACCTTCCACCGAAACCAACGTAGTAAGGGTACATTTAAAAATGAACTAGAAACGATAAAAGGAATTGGTAAACAAACGGCCAGCGATTTATTAAAAACTTTTAAGTCCGTAAAAAATATTAAAACAAAATCTGAAAAAGAATTAACGGAAGTTGTGGGGCTTGCTAAGGCTAAACTCATCTTAACTCATTTTGGCACGCAATAACTGAATTCTTAGCTTTTGTATAAACTCAATTTTAAACAAAACCAGTATTAGTAACTTTTATGAATGAATACATAAAAATTGGCAAAATAGCAGCCACTTTCGGTATAAAGGGAGAATTAATTTTGGTTCATGCTTTAGCTAAGAAATTAATCCTTACAAAAGTAGAAGCTATATTTGTTGAAGAAGTAAAAGGCAGCTTTATACCTTATTTTCTTAACGTCAGTAAGGCAAAAAGCACTACGGAGTCTTTTATTTCTTTGGAAGGTATCATTTCTAAAGAACAAGGCCATCGCTTAGTAAGCAAACCTGTTTGGTTGTTAGATGCCGATTTTAGAAGATTAGCAGGTAAACAAAGCCCCATATCGTTATTGGGTTATCAATTAATAAACCAAGAGGAACCAATAGGTACCATAGAGGAAGTAATAGAACAACCCCATCAAGTTCTCTTAAAAATCACCTATCAATCTAAAGAGGCACTCATTCCGTTACATGATCAAACCTTGCAAAAAATAGATAGAAAAGAAGGGAAGGTATATGTAACATTACCTGATGGCTTACTCGAGATTTATACGGAATAACTTTTCGGGATTTTTATTATAACACGCATCAAATTAATCAACATCATTTTCTAGTTTGATTTTTTGAACCATAATTAATTTGGGTGCTCCTTCTCTTATTATTTAACCAAAATTAATATTCAGTTGGTTATCAAAACACTTGCAACAACTAAAAATCCCTACCATTTTGGTGGATTAGTGTATAACTCCTACTTTCGCCACAGAAAAAAATATTTATTATGAGTGAAATAATAAAAAAATATGCCAGTACACATGGCAATGAAAGTAAAATTAGAACCGTAGCCTTTTTGGTTTTGGTGCTAACTGTTGTTTATTTATTTACACAATGGATTTCCGTCCCAGCATTTTTGTTTGTTGACTTTATCCTTAGGGGTTTTAATTGGGGCAAGTATAGCCCCCTTGGTTTTGCAGCAGATGGCATCGTTGACCTATTAAAGTTTGAAGTCAAGCCGATTTTCTTAGCTCCCAAAAAATTTGCAGCGAAAATTGGGGCTTTGTTCACTGCCTCATTAGTAATCTTACAATTATTTGGTCTTGACACTTTGATTGTAGGGAGTATCCTTGCTATTTTCGCAGCCCTTGAGTCTTTAGCAGGATTTTGTGCAGGCTGCCATGTTTACAATTTCTTAATTACCATAAAACTAATCAGACCGAAATAAAAGACATTATTCCAGCAGTATTGGAGAAAAAAAACTTCTTTTACACTATTAAATATTTATCATTTCAAAATAAATTTAACCATGGCCGAATTAAATAAACCTACCCAACAAACCGCATTAGGCGATGTAGCAGCAAGGCAGTTAGCGATTGCCACCCGTACCGTACCACAAATGGGCACTATTAGTCCCAGATGGTTAACAAAATTATTGAGTTGGACACCAGTGGAATCCGGTGTTTACCGATTGAATAAAGTAAAAGATGCCACTGCGATTGAAGTGGATTGTTCTGCTAGAGATGAGCGTACATTACCACAAACATTCGTAGATTATATTGAAAATCCGCGTGAGTACAATCTTGCTGCGGTTCAAACGATTGTAGATGTACACACAAGGGTTTCAGATTTATACAGCAAACCATATAACCAAATTAGCGAGCAGCTTCGTTTGGCGATAGAAACCATTAAAGAACGTCAAGAAAGTGAATTAATTAATAATAAGGAGTACGGATTATTGCATAGTGTAGCTGCATCCCAGCGCATTAGTACTCGTTCAGGCGCACCTACTCCTGATGATTTTGATGAATTAATTACTAAAGTATGGAAAGAGCCTGGTTTCTTTTTACTTCACCCAAAAGCGATTGCTGCATTTGGTAGAGAATGTACACGCCGTGGTGTTCCGCCGCCAACAACTTCTCTTTTTGGTTCTCAGTTTTTAACTTGGAGAGGTATTCCTTTAATACCAAGTGATAAATTACCTATTGAAAATGGAAAAACTAAAATAATCTTATTACGCACTGGCGAAAGCAGACAAGGTGTAGTTGGATTGTTTCAACCGGGTTTGCAAGGAGAACAATCACCTGGGCTTTCAGTAAGGTTTATGGGCATTAATGATAAAGCGATTGCTTCTTATTTAGTGTCCCTTTATTGCTCTTTAGCTGTATTGGTTGATGATGCAATTGCTGTATTAGACGATGTACAAATAGACAATTACTATGAGTACAAATATTGATTTTAATGCACTTCCTGATGTATCTGTACTAGAACAGTTGGCGAATCATTATTTCAAAGGCGATTCTCAACCAATTGTGCCAGAAGCAGCAGAACCTATGAACAATGGGGATGCTAACAAATATCATTCTACCGCAATTCCTGTAGCAACGTTCGGAGGTGTACAAACCTTAAGACCATCAGTTGGTGGATTAGGAGTATCACCATCAGCGCAACAGCCGTATTTTCCAAATAATGAAGAGGGAAATAACGCTGTTCATTATCAAAGTGCTAATGGCGGCAGAATTCCTGCTTCTGTAGCTGGTAGTGGTGCCACGCCATCCACTTCTGTACAGCATGGGAACAATACGGATATTAAAAACCCTCAAACTGGATTTCCAGATAGTAATTTAAAAGAAAGTAGTAATCAGTCAGTACCTGGAGATAGTGTTTTTGCACCTACCCACTTTTTAAAAACTTATCTACCCTTTGAAGCTGAGAGTTATGATGATTTTCATTTAGCATTAAATGGGATTATTGGTTTTGGTTCTGCATCTCAATTACCAGTTAATCCACCTACTAGTTTTGGAAATAGCGATACTTCCGAATACTATTTTCTGGAAGGAATCCAACCCTCTTTTGAACCGCAACTACCTGTTAATCCCCCCCATTTAAAATCAGTAAGTCCTTTCGATTTAAAAGGAAGTGCTACCAATTTTGTGGGCTTTGATGCCAACCTGGTTAAAAAAGATTTTCCAATTTTAAAGGAACAGGTTAATGGGAAACCAATAGTATGGTTAGACAATGCGGCAACTACCCAAAAACCGCAACAAGTAATTGATAGAATCAGTTATTTCTACCAACATGAGAATTCAAACATCCACCGTGCAGCACATGAATTGGCAGCAAGGGCAACAGATGCTTATGAAGATGCAAGAAAAAAGGTGCAACAGTTTATTGGGGCTGCATCAGTCAATGAAATAGTTTTTGTAAGAGGCACTACTGAAGCTATCAATCTAGTGGCTAAAAGCTGGGGCGAACAATATTTACAAGCTGGTGATGAAATCATTGTAAGCCATTTAGAACACCATGCGAACATTGTTCCTTGGCAACAATTGGCAGCTAAGAAATCACTTAAATTAAAGGTGATTCCTGTTGATGATGATGGACAGATTATACTTGAAGAATACGCTAAATTGTTGACTTCGAAAACCAAACTGGTATCTTTTACTCAAGTATCAAACGCACTTGGCACCATTACTCCCGCTTCTGCAATTATAGAATTAGCGCATCAAGCTGGTGCGAAAGTATTGCTTGACGGTGCACAATCTGTTTCGCACATCCGCACCAATGTAGTAGCTCTGAATGCTGATTGGTTCGTGTTTTCTGGTCACAAAGTATTTGGCCCTACTGGTATTGGGGTGCTTTATGGCAAAGAACAAATATTGAATGCTACTGAACCTTGGCAAGGTGGCGGCAATATGATTAAAGATGTAACCTTTGAATATACGCAATATCATCAAGCACCTTCTAGATTTGAGGCTGGCACTGGTAATATTGCTGACGCAGTGGGTTTGGGTGCTGCACTTGATTATGTAAACAAATTGGGCATTGACAATATATTTACATACGAACACCTTTTGCTAGAATATGCCACGCATCAGTTGAAAACTGTTCCTGGAATAAGGCTAGTGGGTACAGCTAAAGAAAAAACAAGTGTGTTGTCTTTTACTTTGAAAGGATATACCAACGACCAAGTTGGTCAGGCTTTGAATCAAGAAGGAATTGCCGTGAGAACTGGTCATCATTGTGCACAACCAATTTTAAGAAGATTTGGATTGGAATCAACAGTTAGGCCATCACTTGCATTTTATAATACTTGCAGCGATATTGATAGGTTGGTTGCTACTTTACACCATCTAAAAAGGAATTAGTAGGATTATGATTAATTTAAAAAAGGAATCCCCATCAAAGTGCATTTGATGGGGATTCCTTTTTTGGGCATTGGCACAAATACTGATGCCTGTATGTTACTCGGGACTACCTAACGCCTTTTTTCAGGCATTCTTCAAATGAGCTTCATGCTCTGTCAAGCAGATGAATAAGGTAGTTGCACACAGACTCAAAGAATGTTGATTGCATCTTTACAAACTTAAAATTGATTGTTCCATTAAGTTTTATTGCAAAAATGGTTATGCAATTCTGTAGTTACTCAGCTTTATTTCTAATGATAATATTCATACCAAGATGGATATTGGTGGTACGCGCATAGTCTAATTTATTTAGATAGAGGATATTGTCGCAGGCGGCGTACAACTGTATGGGTAATAAATCCCAAGACATGCCAAGCCCCATACTTCCTTTGTTGTACATGTAATTATAATTGGCCGTTACTTGCAACCATTTTTCCAACACTTTTTCTACTCCTACAGCAAAACCTGGATAGCATTTGTTGTTCAACCATTTGCCCATTAATAGTCCATTAGCTGAGAAGCCACCGGTTATTTGATAATCTGCAGTAAGTACTACTTTGCTGTTTAAGGCGGTTGTATATGGTTGGCTACTCTTGTTGGGATACATGGTGTTTTTCAATTGAGTGCTTATGCTATCAGCATAAGGATTGAAATTGCTGTTGTTCGCAAATACTTTATTCACATCCCATCCACCAAGATTAATGGAAGAAGCTGCTTTGCCTGAACTATAATTCACCGTATTATCTTTCCATGAAATAAACCCTAAGTCAAGTACAGAAACACCGAATTTCCAAGATTCATTGGGTTGAAAGGAACAACCCAAATCAACGCCGAAACCTAGATTGTTTCCACCAAACAATTTTGGCCTTCCGCCACTTCCCGTGTCAATAGAAGAACCATTCACCAACAAGCGAATACCCGCTAATGTGGCGAAAGTGGCAGTATCGGTTTGTATAGAAATATCGGCTTCTTTGGTTTGTATATTGGCAATACCTGATAACACTTTAAACCGACCGCCAATCGTCCAAGGGTTATTTTCATCTCCCCCATGATGCACCATTCCAAGTGCATATTCCGTGTAGGCAGAAGCATTTAAACGCATGGATGCAAGGTTTTTGCTGTTGTTTGCCAAAGCAGTATTGCCCTTTGCGAGCAATACCATGAATTCCTTATTATAAGAAAGTGCACCATCCAATTTGGTTATAACATTAAAACTAAAATAGTTCTCTCCTGCTTTGAATCCAAGCCCCAACAATTGAGTGCTTGCAGAAAGGGCTACTAAGTTTTTATCTTTTATTTTGGGCAAAATATTATCGAATGTCAACCGTATAGAATCTGTTTTGCCATCGCCAACAAATAAATCTGCAAAAGAATACCGGTTGTTGGCAAACCCAAGGGAAACCCCAGTAAGGGCAGGTACACCAATATACAACCGATTGTCAGGCATTTCACCCACCCGAAGCCATGATGCTTGTTGCACTTTTTTCATTCCTACTAGGGTTAGGTTCTCTTGTGCGGAAGCAGTTGTAATAGTTATAATGGTTGCGGAGATGAAGCACGCAACTCTTTGCAAGATAATTTTCATAACCAAGTTTTTATTTTTTTACAAAGAAGAAAAAGACATCATTATTTAAGCGAACCAAAGCCTATTTTCAAGTTAACATATTCCCATTGAACATTCAAATTTTACGAAGGAACATCTCTTTAGTTTACACTGCAATTAGAAAGTAAGGTACTTTCAAGAAAACAAACATTGCTCAGGCATTATTGGGTTAATGACAGACAGCTAAATGATTTAATTGAAAGCAATAAACAATTATTTGAGCGTGGCTTTTGCCCCAAGTCGAATATCGATGCTGCTTCCAGATTTGATATTTGCAAAGGCCATTCCTTGATTGGGCGAAGACACTTTTCCTGTAAAGACTAGTTTTTTTATTTGGCCAATTTGTCCCATTGCTGCCTCTGTAAATGGAAAATCAACAGTGGTAACTGCTGGCATTGTTACGTTTCCGTTTTGATCAATGGCGGCGGCATCAGTTAGCTTACCTTGGGGAATCAGATAAACGGAGTGGTACTGCGCATCTGTGAAATTTAATGCGGCGTTTACAGAGAAGGGAAATCCGTTAGTAAACTGTACCCGCACGATAAAAGAGCGAACATTGGTGATGTTGCCAAAATCGATGGGTACTGTATCCTTAAACTGAAGTCCATCCATTTTCAATTGAAGTGGTAAGTTGATGATGGCTGAAACAACCCCCTTGCTGGTATCGAGAACAAAATTGTTGTGCTTGGTTATTACTGTGCTAGGATTGGTAACAGTGCTGTAAATGGGTAAGAAAGAAGTAGGCAACTGATTAAAAAAAGAAGTAAGGTTCAATTTGCTTCCGTTGCCTTTTGGATTGTTTTTATCCAACGATAATACATCATAAGCACTTGCGCCAATTTGCGCGGCGGCAGGAATGGTGAAGGGGAGAATGGTATCCAAATAAAAAGACTGGTTGGCATTGATTCCCTTGATTTCGTTGAGGCTGAAGTTGATGGGTACACCAAAACTGCTACGAAATAAAAATTTTACTTGTGCATCGGCCAATTGCAAACCCGTATGGCTTGATTGGCTTTTGTAAGCATCAAACAATATTTCGTCAGCTTTTCTGCGAGCGAAACCTTGGTTGCCAATATCGCCGTACAAAATTTTAAAGGCGGGATTAAGTACTGTGCTGGTGAATGCAATATGACCAGTATCGTTGGAGTTTTTGGTAATGGCTATTTGATAATTGGTACGAACTTGATTGTAGCCTTGGCCGGCATTGCTCAAATCTATCATCAACCCTTTCATATCCACTACACAGGTCTTGGATTCTTTGGCATTGAGGTGGATGGAAGTTGCCAATACATCGCCCCGACCATTGGGTTTGGGTATTGCCAATTTTACATCGCAAGGATTGTTGAAGGTATTTTGAACCATTACAGAGAGTTCCCCTGTTTTCATGAGTAAGGAATCAATTTTAACACTAGAAGCATTTTTCGCATTAACTGTAGTGGTTTGGCTGCTAGTTAAGCTAAACACAGCACCCAATGGAATAGAACGAAACGCTTGGTATTCGCTAGGCGAAAGACTTTTATTGTAAGCTACTACGTTTGATTCTAGCGCAGGAATAAAATCGGTGGTGGTAAAACTGCCTAGTTCTTTTTGATACACAATACTCACTGAACTATCTGCATGTATTTGTAAAGTGCTATTACTGTTAGTGAGGTTCAAATTATCAATCTTAAATGAACCATAGAGCAAACCGATACCAAATTCTGGGTTCCATTTGTCGGTGGTCAAATGGTCTGGGTTTATGTAATTTTTGGTACAGGCCAATATACTGGTGAACAAAAAAGCCAATAAGGCAAGGCGGGTTGCGGAAATTTGATACTTCATTTGATTAGCTTTAGCGATGAAAAAAAGTACTAGAAAAGAAAAAAGAATGCTTTAGTTATGTGGGATGCTGTGTGCTATGTGGTTACCCAATTTTATTTGGCTACAAGTTGGGGGGGGTGATCGCTTTATATACAAGCTGCATTTTTCTTACCACAACTTACAATCTGATTTAGATGAGTAAACACACTTACATTAACCATCCAAAGTATTTTGGCGGATTACAAAGCGGGTAAAAAAGCTACTTAAAATTTGGCAAAAGGCATCCATATACACAACAATTTAAATGGTACACGAGCAATCGAAATCAATTTACCCTAGTTGCTGATTCTTTAATCCTAAACATCTATCCGTAATAATTTTTTCCAGAAAGCAGCAAATGGATAACTGAATATATAGCTTGTGAAAACCATGCCAAGATGTATTTCATAGGGATTTTTCAACGTTTTACAAGTAAGCATCCCTTATTTGAGTGATAAAATCCCTATTTTTCCAACCAACAGTTTATTTCAAAAAATAAAGTTTAAGTAGTATGAAAAAAATGTACACACAATTTTTGGTACTGATCGCTTTTGTGGTCTCTAGTGTTTCAACAGCTCAAACACAGGCGCTTTACCGAGTGAGCGAGGAAGAGAAAATGGCAAAATCATCATTAGTGGTAGAAGGCGAGGTGATTGCCCAGACTCCATTTTGGAACGCCGCCCACAATTTTGTATTCACTTGCAACACCCTGCGTGTTTATAAGGTGTTTAAAGGCCAATTGAGCCAACAAACAGTGGAAATTGTTACCCTAGGTGGTACCATTGATGGATTTTCAGTGGCTACTAGTCATTTACTTACGCTGCGAAATCATGAAGCCGGGGTGTTTTACTGCATCAATAGTCCTATGAAAGTACAGTCGCCAACTACTGGTAAACCACTGCATGAAGTATATGCTGGCCAACAAGGTTTTCTAAAATACGACCCAATCACGGGCAAAGCAGATGCTCCTTTCGCACATTACCAACAAATTACCACACAGTTGTATCCTCGTTTACAACTGTTGGCGGGGCAAAGTTTTCAAACCGTAGGGATACAAAAGACCTGGGGAGCTATTGGTAAACCTGTTGCATTTGGTAGCCCCGCCCCTACCCCATCTGCTTTACCCATTATTAGTTCTTTTACACCAGATACTGTTGTAGCAGGCGCAACAGAAAATACATTGCTAAACACTATTACCATTAATGGTTCAGGCTTTGGTACCAATACAGGCTTGGCTTCGGTGTGGTTTGATGATACTTATGATGGTAAAGGCGGTGCAAGGTGGTATGTAGATAGAAACGACCCACTCTTGATTTCGTGGAGTGATACTAAGATTGTGGTGAAAGTGCCCACTTCGGCTGGAACAGGAAAAATATTAGTAGAGAATGCCAATGGCGTATTTGATACCAGCGCTACGGATTTGCAAGTGGCCTACGCCGTACAATCTTCTACCTATAATAATGGTACGATTACCGTAACCAAAGAATTGAACCTGATGAACCACAATGGCAGTGGTGGCTACACTTTTGTGTTGAGCAATTCCACCGCAGGCAGTATCCCCAGTTTTGATAATGTAGCAGGAGCCACATTTAGCCGTGCTTTAGATACTTGGAAAAAGAAGGTGGGGTATAATGCTATAATTGGTAATCCCACTAGTTTACAATCGGTAAGCGGTGATGATATAAACGTGGTGATGTTTGACAATCCCAATACAGGTTTGTCGCCCTTACCTGCTGGCACTTTGGCCACTACTTATTTCTATTCCACCATTTGTGCACCAATTGCCACTAATGGATACAAAAGAGTAGGATTTGACATGGTGGTACACACGGAAGGGTTTTCAGGAGGTGCTAGCATTTTTAATTTTGGCCCATGCCCCTCCTCTGGTAGCAATAGCGATTATGATTTAGAAAGTACTTTACTGCACGAAATTGGCCATAGCATTGGATTGGCGCATTTGAATGAAGCGCAGGAAGGAGCCACTTTGCCAAACATCAACCCCGGTCCAGTGATGAGCGCAGGCATTGATGGTGGTGTTCGACGTACTTCCTTAGATTATAGTGCATTAATTGGAGGTAAATACTTGGTGGCACCTAGTAGCAATACTTATGGCAGTTGCTTTGGTTCGGCATCTACAGAAATGACACCGCTTACTAATACCATTACCATCAGCAACGATGATTGCCCATTGAGTTTCCCAGCAGCCACTACCCCTATTGGCACGACCGTGTTTTTTGATTTGGCGAACGCCACCAGCAATACCACCAAAGACCCTCAATCCACTGCCGTTGATTGTTCTGGCAACATTGCCCCTGTAACCAACACGGCTTACTATGCCGTTCAAACGAATTCGGCAGGTAGTTTAAACCTAAGCGTATCGGGCTATGCCACCACCCCCGCATCGTTGGCTACTTGTACCAAACAAGGCGTTTCAATTTCTCTATACCCCGTTAATAGCTGCCCGAAAGGCCAAGCCTTTCCTACCCCTATCGCTTGTAGATCTTTTTCTGGCAATGGAAGTATTGCAGCTATAACAGGTCTTGCAGCAAAAACAAAGTACTTGCTTATGGCCAATGGCGTAGCCAACACAAAGGCTTCCTTTAACCTAACTTTTAATGGAACTGCACTGCCTGTAAAATTGGAAAGCTTTACCGGAACTGCCCTACAAGGCCGCCATATATTACAATGGGGTATTGCCGCTAACCCTAACATCGGCAGCATTGAACTAGAAAAAAGTACGGATGGTATTCGATTCAGCAGCTTACAACGCTACGATGCTACATTACAATATCTACGTTATACGCAAACAGATGCCAACCCTTATAGTGGTGCGAATTATTACCGATTGGTTATTACTGAAAAAGAAGGACAAAAAACCTATTCAAACCTAGTGGTACTCACCAATAAGGACCGCATAAACGTGGCTGTATATCCTAATCCTGTGAAAGGGAATGCGCAGATACAGGTTACTGCTACGGAGCCGCTGAAAAATGTGGAAGTTGCTTTGTTCAACGCTATTGGACAACGAATTGCCAGCTTTTCTACTTCCATTGAACCGGGCTATCAAGTACGCAACCTACCTACCGCTACCCTACCTGCTGGTACTTACCGATTGGTAGTAACACAAAATGGTCAAACCATTATGAGCAGTAAAACCATTTATAAGCAATAGGCTTGTCAACTGATACCTATATTGATGATACCTACAAAAGGGGTACGAGCAGTTGCTTGTACCCCTTTTTGTTGGTAAGGTATGGTTCATTCGGCGAGATGAAATAGCATCGCATTACGTTTAAACAAATAGCCACTTATTATTGAACTTGGAAGCGTCACAAATTGAGACTATAATGATCGTTTATGCTGATATCAGCAGAAATTGGGTGAGAAAAATGGGATTTGGAAAGTCTAATATCTGTTCAGACTAGATGTCTTGCGGAAGATTTCACACAATGTTGAAATGCTGATTTTGTAGCAAAAAAGCCTTGTTTTACCCCATTTTTAGCCTAAAACACCCCAAAAAGGACTTGGTAGTAAATTTTTCATCTATCCACCAAATTTTATTATCTGTTTTGCTTAGTCGGGTAGATGGTGGCATTAAACGGCGATTTTTAATAGTTAATCGTTACTTATACCACTCCTTTTTTTGCTATGCTTGTTTCCTTTTGGACTTTCCCCCTCTCCTCACTAACTTTCTTGCTCTCCTCACTAACTTTCCGCCTCTCCTCTGTTACTTTCTTGCTTTCCTCACTAACTTTCTGCCGCTCCTCTATCACTTTCTTGCTCTCCTCACTAACTTTCTGCCGCTCCTCTGTCACTTTCTTGCTCTCCTCACTAACTTTCTCCCTCTCCTCTATCACTTTTTGCTCTCCTCGCAAAATTTGTTCCCCTGTATAACTTTTTTCGCTTGGTTATATGTTGGTAAAGTGCTTCTAGCCAAAATAATTAAAGCCTAGTGTTTCTATTAGCCTTTACACACCTGAATCCGTTCATGCACTGTAATAGTTTAGCCTCCACAAAGCGGCAGCCCGGAAAACGGTTTGCCAGCTTCCCGCTTCACAGCGGCTATCTGGTAAACTGTTTACTACCTTACATTTAGGGGGCAACATGTTTCACTGGGATTGTAAAGCTTTAATGATTGTTAAGGGCTAAGAGGGATATAGTCAACATGGATTAACCCAACTAGACCTTTGTAATCAATTATGCAACGACAAGGAGAGCAAAGACACTGGTGAAAATAATTATCCTTTGAAATAAATGGATTCGCAAAAACGCATAAAATGGATTCACGAATAAAGCAAGAACAAAAGAAAATCGGTAACAATATATATCTAATTTACGTAGTTTGCACTCCAAAAAATAAAAACCACCAAAAAAATCAATTTGAATACATTTCCCCTATTTTCGATTGCGAACGGCGTAGACAATGATAATTAAGAACTTTTTAAAAATAGAAATAAAGGCTATACCTGCGTATATTAACGAGTTGGCGGTCAGCTTATAAAACGACAAACCGAATGATACAAAGAGAAATTATAAATAAAAAAACTGGTGAGAAACTTATAATGTTTGAAGACGGTGATTTTGAATATGAAAAGCCTGTTAAACACTATGGTGACGGTTTTATTGTAAAACAAATGGTATTGAGGGGAATACCAAATGAAGAACTTAATGGAGAAAAAGAGCCAACTGAAAAAAGCAGACAAATATTTATTGAAGCGACAATTCATTGGCAAGAAATGCTTCAAAAGTTTAAAGCAGTTGAAGTTCCAATTGGTTTTATAAAATTGTTTGGTACAAATAAAAAAGCCGAACAAGAAAATCTACTTAAAGGGCAAATTCTGACACCTGATATTTTAATGGGTTTGTTGATTAAAGCGGATGAACTAGGTTATACAATAAGTCAGTATTCGTCTGAATTTTCCCAAAAAGGCTTTGACTTATCAAAAATGCCTATTGCCTATTTCTACTTTGACAAATTAGGTTTTACTCATTCTCCTGTCTATATCCCTAGTTCTTTGAAAATGCCTGTATTTTATATTGGCATGTATTACATCGTATTCACTGTCTTTACGAATATATG
>JAIXOJ010000067.1 GCA_027486835.1 Chitinophagaceae bacterium | reverse complement strand
GCACCGTGCCTTGCCCTACCACTACGCTAAACATGCCCAAGATATCGGTGGTTACATTGTGCTTTTCGCTGTACACCACTTTGCCAGTGGCAGTGGTATCGTGAATTAAGAATTTTACATTAATGGCCTTGTTAATCAACGGTGTGCCATCGGTACTGCGGGCAACGGCTTGGTAGTAAATGCCTTGTTGGGCTTGGGTGGTGAGGGTTAGGAAGCAAGCTAGGAGTATAAAAAGGAGTGTTTTATTGAGCATAAAGATGGGTTAAGATTTTTTTAAAAAAATGTAGCAAAATAGTGATTGAGATATGTCTGAAACAAAAACCAGAAATACTTTGCTTTGAATCATGATTAATTGGGAAATTAAAAAGATCGGATGGCTCTGGTTCTTGCACCAGAAGTGTAATACATTGTGACACCAGTCATTATGTTGATGCATCTATAGGATGAATAACCTGATTGTAAAGTGCTATTATTATAATAAGCAGCACTTTCATAATCTCTAAAAAATGTTTTACTTAAATAATTTTGCCTAAACATAAGCTCTAACTCTCCAAACGAAGGAAGATACCAATCATTATAACCAGCATGATTGCTCATTTTACATAAATATGCAGGAGGGCAATCCGCACCAATATTGGTTAACAGAACTGTGGTATTGGCAAGCCCTGTTCCTACTTGGGAGGAGGTAACTAATGAATTATAAGGTGAAGGATCTACCCCATATCTAAGGAAAGCATCCCAAAATGAACCATAGATACTTGGTGAATTGGTGTTTTCTAAATCGATTGTATCCATAATTAATCCATGCTTTCCAGAGTTATCTATATAAAAAATATAACCCCCACCGTAGTACTGCCCAATTTGAAATGAAGCAGTATTAGTTGCTTTGGTGGTGAAACCGATTTCTTGCCCGTAAGTAGTTCCAACACTAGTGGTGCAATAAGCCCTTACATAATAAGTAGTGTTGGGCGATAGGCCAGTGAGTTTACTACTAAAATCTCCTGTGGTACTATCAACGGTTTTGGTGGATAATGCTATGGTAGGTATTTTGCTAGTTGACCAACAAACCCCTTGGGCAATCACAGCCTGGCCAGAAGCATTGTAAAAATTGTATTTACCTCCTGTGTAAGCAATGCTGTCTGTGATGTTATACACAGAATACGTACTTATACCATAGAAATTGCTGGTATTGCCAAGATTGCTCCATTGGGCAGACCCCGTATTATCGGTAATTAACACCTGATTAGGTTGCCCTTTTGGCAAACCATTATAAGCATACAAGGCATAAGGCACACTCATCAACTGCTGTGTACCCACAGTAAAATACTGTGTTCCCGTGCCACTCGTGTCTAAATCTTGCTGCACAAACTTGGCACTAGCCCCCCAATTGATGCTGCTAAACGTACCTGAAAGTACTGTGCCTTGCCCTACCACTACGCTAAACATGCCCAAAATGTCCGTAGTTACATTGTGCTTTTCGCTGTACACCACTTTACCTGTGGCAGTGGTATCGTGAATCAAGAATTTTACATTAATGGCCATGTTGATCAACGGTGTGCCATCCGTGCTGCGGGCTACGGCTTGATAGTAAATGCCTTGTTGGGCTTGGGTGGTGAGGGTTAGGAAGCAGGAAAATAATATAAAAAGAAGTGTTTTATTCAACATAAACAATAAGTTTGATTTTTTTGAGAAAATAAAGTGATACCATCACTCGGTTATGCTTTACACAATAGTCAGAAATACTTCAATTAAAATGACCGGATTGCTCTAGTTCGGCCATAAGATATCCCAGAAAAAGCCCAAGGATTCCCATTCATGATATTTAAAGAAGCATTATGAAACCCTGCCTCTAATGTACTATTGTGATAATAAGCATCATTTACATCGTATATAGCAAATGTATTGCTCAAGTAATTTTGCCTATACAATAGTTTCAATTCTTCAAATGATGGCAGATACCAATCTTTGTAACCAGCTCGATTGCTCCTTTTACATAAATATGCAGGATTACAATCAGCGCCCATGGTTGCCAATATAGTTGTTGTATTTGCTGCGCCTGTACCTATTTGATCAGACGTAACCAATGAAGAATAATTTGATGGATTTGCGGAGTAATTTATAAATTGAGTAATAATTGCACCAGAATAAAAATAATTATCTATTAAATCAACCGTATCCATTATTAGCCCATGTTTTCCTGAATTATCAATGTAAAAAATAATGCCCCCACCGTAGTATTGACCAAGATGAAATGTAGCCGTTTTTGTTGCTTTGGTGGTAAACCCGATTTCATTTCCATAAGTAGTACCAGCACTAGTAGTGCAATAGGCTCTTACATAATAAGTAGTATTGTGCGATAAGCCAGTTAGCTTGCTGCTAAAATCACCGGTGGCACTATCAACGGTTTTGGTGGATAATGCTACAGTAGGTGTTTTGCTTGTTGACCAGCAAACCCCTTGAGCAATTACTGCTTGACCAGAAGCATTGTAAAAATTGTATTTACCTCCTGTGTAAGCAATACTGTCTGTAATGTTATATACCGTATAAGTACTGATGCCGTAGAAATTGCTTGTATTTGCATAACCACTCCATCTTGGTAAGCCCGCATTATCAACAGCTAAAACTTGCCCTGTTTGCCCTTTAGGTATGCTATCCCATTTACTGCCATTCCACACCAATATATCACCATTATATTTTCCATTGGGCAACCCATTATTAGCATAAAGTGCATAAGGCACACTCATCAACTGTTGTGTACCCACAGTAAAATACTGCGTACCTGTGCCGCTCGTGTCCAAATCTTGCTGCACAAACTTGGCACTAGCCCCCCAATTGATGCTGCTAAACGTACCAGAAAGCACTGTGCCTTGCCCTACCACTACGTTAAACATACCCAAGAT
>JAIXOJ010000100.1 GCA_027486835.1 Chitinophagaceae bacterium | reverse complement strand
TCAAGAAATGTACGCTTGGCGTCAAGAAATGTACGCTTGGCGTCAAGAAATGTGCGCTTGGCGTCAAGAAATGTACGCTTGGCGTCAAGAAATGTACGCTTGGCGTCAAGAAATGTGCGATTGGCGTCAAGAAATGTACGCTTGGCGTCAAGAAATGTGCGCTTGGCGCCAAGAAATGTACGCTTGGGTCGTGAAATATACGCTTTACGGCTAGCAATCTGTGTTGGAAAGGAAGAATTGCTAGCCGGGAAGTGAGAACTATAGGTACAGCGAAGAGATGTACAGGCAGATTTAATTCCTAAACCAGTTGTCCATTTCGGGCTAACAATTGTTGGGCAAAATCCATCAAATCAGCACAACGAATATCGATTAAGTCATGGGGGAAAGGAGTCTCAGGGTTTGTAGTGGATACAAAAACCGTATAAATGCCCGCATTTCTACCAAATCCCATGTCGCTTAATTTATTGCCTATCATCAAGCTTTTATTAAAATCAATCTGGGGGAAAATGGTTTTTGCCTGGAAAGCCATTCCAGGATTGGGCTTTCTGTTTGGGGAATCGTTGTCAAGGTCGGGGCAATAAAATATATGGTCAATTCTTCCTCCTTTTGCTTCAATTTCTTGCAACATGTTTTGGTGAATGTTGGTCAAATCCTCCACGGTCATCAAACCCTTGCCCACCCCTTTTTGATTCGTAACTAAAACAATCACTCCAAAAACTTTGCTCAACATGGACAACGCATCAGTAACTCCTTCATAGAAACTAAATTCTTCCCAGTTTCTAATGTAGTCATTCTTTTTTTCGTGATTCAACACGCCATCTCGGTCAATAAAAAGCGTCCAGCTATTGTCTATTAGTGTAAGGTCAAGCATGAGTAAAGGTGAAGGGGCAAGTTTGATGTTGAAATAAAAGGGCAATAGTTAAAGTGAGTGTACAATAACAATCGATACACGCTATTCTTAAAGTTTTAGAAAATCAGTCTGCGCTTGTTGGTAATCGGTAGGAATACCAATGTCTATAAAGTAAGCATCTTGAATCAATCCCTTCATTGGTATTGTTTGGTAAAAAGCCTCTAAGTATTCCTTTTCAAAAGAAAACTTTTCGGGTAATCCAAGGGAAAGGAAAGTGGGAATATCCAATAGGTAGAGGCCGCCGTTGATAAAGCCTTCCTCATAATATTGCTTTTCTTTAAAGGATTTGATTAACCCATTTGTATCAATTTCCACCACTCCATAGCGTTCAAATTGTTGCATAGGTTTTAAACTAAGGCTACAGACACAGTTCTTTCGTTGATTCAATAATTGCTGCAAGTCAACAGAAAAAAGGGTGTCCCCATTGGTAATGAAAGCATAGTGACCACGGGCTTCTTTGCTGGCTAGTTGGATTGCACCACCTGTGCCTAGGGGTTCATTTTCAATTACAAATTGAACGGAAAGGGAGGGGTAAGCACTGGTGATATATTCAGTAATTGCTTCTTGCTTATACCCTAAGGATAAAATAAATCGTTCTGCGCCTTGTTGCAGGAAATAATCAATTACATAGCCCAAAAATGGTTTGCCATTTACGGGAGCCATACACTTAGGCAAATCTGGTACTGCCGAACGCAAACGAGTACCCAAACCGCCGGCGAGGATAATCACTTCAACATCTTTAACTTGAAGTAATGCATCGCTTCCTTCTTGTAATTGGGCTTCGTTCGTGACTGATGTTGGAAACATAACCTTGGGAATTTTTTATTTTAGCACATATCTAGATCGATAGAACTCCAACTAAATATTGGCTACACATTTATTTTAAACGTTAATGAACTCGTTACGGGTGTTTTTCATCTGGTGAAATAATAGTTTTTTACCTCCATCGCAAACGTTTAAAGGGTTTCAGACCCTATAAACGTTGAACAGAATCTTCAAAGGGAAAAACTTTTATAAAACCTTACACTTAGTGATTAGGAAATACTTTTTCTTCTACCAATTCGCAAATAATATGGCCTAATAAAATATGACTTTCTTGAATACGGGGAGTAACCAAAGAGGGAACATTAAATAGGTAGTCGCTCAACTGCTTCATCGCTCCGCCAGTTTCGCCTGTTAACCCGACAGTAACAATGCCTATTTCTCTAGCCACTTCAAAGGCTTTAATAATATTGGTGGAGTTTCCAGAAGTGCTAAAGCCGAGTAGTACATCTCCCTTTACACCAATTCCTTCTAATAAGCGTGCGTAAATCACGTCATAACTATAATCATTGGCCACAGCAGTGAGGTAGGACGTGTTGCAATGCAACGCCTCTGCGGGCAATGCTTTCCTGTTTTTATAAAACCTACCACTAAATTCTGCTGCTAAATGTTGAGCATCAGCAGCACTGCCCCCATTGCCACAAAACAATACTTTGTTACCCGCTAAAAAAGCATTTGTAATTACATTAACAACCGTATCAACGGTTTGAAGCAGGGTTTCATTTTCGAGCAATTGCGTTTTCACGCTGATGGAACTACTAATGAGTTCTTTAATTTTATCTGTCATTCTTTTTTAGTTGTGTTGCAATAAAGAAACCCGATTTAAACATTGTAATCAGCGCTTCTTTATTGTTTAGTGAACTTATATATAGCCCCAGTGGGTATATTCTATCTTCTATTTTACTATTAGTCCTTTGTGCATGTCATGCCATTACTAAAACTGGGAGAACATTTAATATCATTTTTATAAAGATCCTTGGGTTGTCCATGTAGTGAGGCCATGTTGCGTAAGTTGATAACTTTTCACCTCCCCACCATATTTAAGCAAGGTATCAATCACTTGATAGCGGTTGTTGCCTGGGCAATAGAAAGTCATAAACCCGCCGCCACCAGCTCCACTTATTTTGCCTCCACTAGCTCCAGCAGCTTTGGCCGCATTGTAAAGCTCTTCAATCTTACTATTGCTGATGCTTTTTGCCATCAGGCGTTTTTGTTGAAATCCATAATCAAGAATTTCCCCTATTTCATTTAACCTGCCTTTTAGTAAGGCTTCTTTCATCATCTTAGATTGCTCTTTTAGTTGGTGCATCGCATCTACTGAGGTGTTTTTCTTTTGTACCACGTTGCTTTGTTGTTCTTTAATAATGGTGGCACTTTCTCTACTAGTAGCGGTATAATACAATACCAAATTGTTTTCCAATTCATTCAGGTATTCCTGCCTAATGCGCAAAGGGTTTACGATTACTTTGTCATTTCCATAGAATTCCATGAAATTAACACCACCAAAAGTAGCAGCATATTGGTCTTGTTTGCCCCCACTCAATTGCAAGTCGTTTCGCTCAATTTCATAAGCATAATGGGCAATGTCATAATCGCCCAAGGGCAGTTTTAACAACTCTACAAATGCCCCAATGATTGCAACCACAAGTGTGGAGGAAGTTCCTAGGCCACTACCAGCAGGCGCATCTACAAAAGTGCTGAGTTTAAAGCCGCTAGATATTGCACCATAATCTTTTTGGATACGGTTATAAACACCTTTTAGTAAATCTAATTTGCCATTGATGGGCAATTGGGTGGCGAAATCATATCTTTCTTCTTCCTTTCGGTCAAGAGCTTGTACGATAATGGTAGGGGAGGCTAGTGGTTCAATGGAAGCATGGGCGTATAAAGACAGTGTAGCATTCAAAATGGCACCACCGTATTCGTCACTGTAAGGGCTAACATCTGTGCCACCACCTGCCAATCCAATGCGCAAAGGAGCTTTACTACGATAAATCATCAGGCTGTTTTTTTGAGGTATAAATTAGCTAAAAACAAAAAATGTAAGGCTGCAAAAGAAAGGGGTTTACTTAAGTAGCGAAAATATATTTTGAACGCAGGATTTAGCGTCCCAAATAATAAGACTTACATTTTACTAGATTGGCAAAATGCCATAAGTTAGATTCCACAGTTGATTCTAATGCAGCTAAAAAAATCCGGGTAAATAACTACCGCTGTATTTGTATCTGAATTTAATTTTTGAAGAAGCACTTATTACAAAGCAATGACAACATATTTAGTCAACAATGCATCAAACATCACCAAATAAATTAAATTTGGCGCAAATCTGGATGTGTTTCTGAATACAGGAAGTGAAATAAAAATTAACTTCTTGATTACAATAATTTCGGAAAAAAAGAAAAAAAATTTGGTGGTTCAGTCCCTCCCCCTATTTTTGCAGCCTCAACAACGAAAAAAGGCTTCCGATTGGGTTATTGTGTAACGGTAGCACGGCAGTTTTTGGTGCTGCTTGTCTAGGTTCGAATCCTAGTGACCCAACGCTCTACAGCCGTGGTACTTTAAGTATCACGGCTTTTTTATTGTCCATTTTTTTTAACCAAACCAGACTTGTTCGGTGGCCGATATGGTAATGCTATATTTTGGCATCTAGCAATGTCAGGAAACTACAATTATTCCTTTTGATGTATGGATTTTCACTTATTAATTGCCAATTTAACCAATCCAACCCTGCTCTTTTTTGTCCTTGGTATAATTGCCACGATAGTAAAAAGCGATTTGGAAATACCCCAAGCTTCTAGCAAATTCATTTCCTTGTATTTATTGTTTGCCATTGGGTTCAAAGGAGGTCAGGAATTGGCACATAGCCACTTTAATACAGAAATATTTTTGTCCATTTTGTTTGGGTTGGCCATTGCTTCCCTCATTCCCCTGTACACCTTCTTCATTTTAAAAAGGAAAATGAGTGTAAGCGATGCAGGAGCAGTAGCCGCCACCTATGGGTCTGTAAGTGCGGTTACGTTTGTAAGTGCAGTCGCTTTTTTAGAAGCCCAACACCTCAATTTTGGTGGACATATGGTGGCGGTCATGGCATTTATGGAATCCCCGTCCATTATTGTGGGAGTGATTTTGATGATGAAATTTGATAAGGAGCAGAAACAAAAAGGCAACCTAAAACATATTGTACAGCATTCTTTTACCAATGGTAGTGTTCTGCTGATATTAGGCAGCCTCGTCATAGGGTTGATTGCAGATTCTAAGCAAGCAGAGGGTATCAAGCCCTTTACCACGGATATTTTCAAAGGATTTTTAGCCATCTTCTTGTTGGAGATGGGTATGGTTACCGCAAGGCGATTTGCCGCATTTAGAAAGTATGGTTTGTTCCTTTCTCTTTTTGCGATTCTTATACCCGCGCTAAATGGTTCGTTAGTGGCTGTTTTGAGTCATTACGTTACCAACGATACGGGTAATCGTTTTATTTTCTCCATCCTTGCGGCAAGTGCTTCGTACATTGCTGTACCTGCAGCCATGCGCTTGGCAGCACCCAAAGCAGATCCAGGATTGTATATTCCAATGGCTTTGGGGCTTACTTTTCCCTTTAACATTACTGTGGGGATGCCCATTTATTTTGCCATTATTCAACATAGTTAATAGCATATGAGCAATAGTACTCAACCCATGTCCGCAAATAGAAGCTATGCAAGCCAACTTGGGATTTTGTTTATCCTTTTAGTGCTTTTTTTAAGTTCTCTTCTGGGTACGACACCTTTTTTGCACTTCTTTGGGTTGACCACTGTGAATCTGACTTTATTAATTTTCTCTAGGGTTTTATATTGGTTTTTCGTTTTGCTCCTATGGTGGTATGCAACTAATGTAGAGCAAACCTCTTTTTTATTGAATAAGACAAACCAACTTACCACCTTTGATTTTGGTGTACATGTTGTCTTATTGATGGTTGTATTGTACCTGATTATTCCATTCTTTGGTTTTGCCATGTTTAAAATGGGGATGGTTCATAAAAGCAAGAAAATTGAAGAACTCTGGGTGTTGACAAAAGGAAGATGGTGGTTAATTGTATTAATCAGTATAACCGCAGGGTTTGTAGAAGAAATGATTTTCAGAGGGTATATACAGCCCCGATTGCAACAATTAACCAAAAGCCCAGTGGTGGCTATTCTTGTAACATCTCTACTTTTTGGAGCACTGCACTATCGTTACGGTACGTTGATTAACGTGGTGGGGCCGTTTGTAATTGGCATCATCTTGGGCATTTACTATTTCCGATACAAGCAAATTGCTGTGGTGATTACTTGCCACTTTTTATGGGATTTTATTTCCCTATCGGTAAGTAATCTTCTACACAAATAGCAGGATTGTCTTTAGTTATCGTTGATTTTCTAATTGATTACTAACTGTTGTAGTGATTGATACCGGAAAGATGATTTTAGTTAGCAAAGGCGCTTCAAAGTCTCAAATGGTTTTCGCTTCCCTTATTTTTGAAACTTATTTTTCACCTGCCCTGTAAGTGGGATTTAAAAATAAGTTTGAATTTATGCCAGAATTGTACAATCGCATTAGCAGCGAAGAATTAAAGCAACGGATGTTGCAAGAAACAGAGCCCCGAACCACTATCAGTTTCTACCAGTATTTCCCAATTGAAGATGCAAAAGTTTTTAGAGATTTTCTCTACATACAACTCAATGAGTTAGGTGTTTTTGGCCGTGTTTATGTAGCTAACGAAGGCATCAATGCACAAATTAGTGTGCCAACCAATCATTATGAAGCCTTAAAAAGCTTTTTGTATTCCATTCCAGCCTTAGATGGACTGCGGCTGAATGTTGCTGTGGATGATGATGGAAAAAGCTTTTGGGTGCTAAAAGTAAAAGTGCGGGAAAAGGTGGTGGCCGATGGCATAACCGATCCTGATTTTAGCATGGAAAACAAGGGGCGTTATGTAAATGCTGCCCAAATGAATGAATTATTGGGAATGGAAGACACGGTGGTGATTGATATGCGCAACCATTACGAGTACGAAGTAGGGCATTTTAAAAATGCCTTGGAAATACCCTCTGACACCTTTAGAGAACAATTGCCCATGGCGGCAGATATGATGAAGGGAAAGGAGGACAAGAACATCATCATGTATTGTACTGGCGGAATACGTTGCGAAAAAGCAAGTGCTTATATGCTCCACAAAGGATTTAAGAATGTGTTCCATTTAGAAGGAGGGATTATAAATTATGCCCAACAAATAAAAAAGCAGGGACTCACTAGTGCATTTATTGGAAAGAATTTTGTTTTTGATAACCGCTTGGGCGAAAGAATTACGGACGATGTAATTGCCCAATGCCACCAATGTGGCCAACCCGCTGATACACATACCAATTGTAAAAACGATGGATGCCATTTGTTGTTTATCCAATGCGAAACTTGCGCAAATACCTATGATGGTTGTTGTTCTGAGGCTTGCCAGGAAGTGTATCATTTACCAGAGGAAGAACAAAAAGCATTGAGGGCCGGCATTGATAAGGGCAACCAAGTGTTTAATAAAGCAAAAGCAAGGTTGCGCCCTAGGCTTGATGAAGTAAATAATATTACCCTCACCAAGTTGTAAGTGGATAGTATCTCAACAATCTAACTTTGTAAACAATTGCCTATTGCACCATAATGTGCAGTAGGCTTTTTTATCGTTTTAGTTTTCGCTTCTCTTCTTATTTGCTAATTCACTTAAGGTATCGGTGTCTCATATTTTGATGTCCTCATTGCTTATCCGTCCATTGTTTAAGTAGAAAAATAGTTGCCCATTGCCCACTTATAAACGTTAGATTTCTTTTATTTTTTCTAATCAGGAAGCGGTAAAGCCACTTATCTTGTCTTCAACCTACGTAATGTTGATAACAATATAAATATTACTCCGTTAATTTGACACGTGTTTGTTGTTTTTACCCGTGTATTCATTTGAGTATTCATAACTAAGAAAATATATGAAGTGCCGTTTGTTTTTATCAGTTGCTTGCTTGTTGTGGTCGATTATTAGTTATTGTCAACCCGTAATACCCCGTGCAACAAAAGGATCGCGTCCAATTATCCATTTGGAATCTGTGCCTCCTTCCGCTTATGAGTCTGGTAAGATAGAAGTGAAGTTATTGCCTAGATTTAAACATCAAATGCCCACCCTTAACTTGGAAAAAAAAGTGGTTTGTACCAATGCAGCCATGCAGCAATTGTTTGATAACTGGCAGATTCAGGATTGTTCCCTCTTGTTCGGTAATGCTTTGGCACAAAGCGAACAGAAAAAAAGACATGAGGCCTGGGGTTTTGACCGTTGGGTTACATTAACCATGCCTGACCAAACCAATATTATCCAAGCGGTAAGAGCTTTTGAAGCAAGTGGTTTTTTTGAAGTGGTAGAACCTGTGTATAAGGCGGAAGTGATTGGTCATGTTGCTGCGGCTCCATTAAATCCTAATGATCCTATTTATGGCCAACAGTGGCACTTAAAAAACACAGGTCAATCTGGCGGAACAGCGGGGAAAGACATTTCCATAGAAGGGGCTTGGAATATAGAAACTGGCAAACCCTCTGTAATTGTTTCGGTACATGACAATGCTATCAACGAAGCGCATCCTGATTTGGCGCAAAATGTTGCCGTAGGTAAATCTTTTAATTTCATAGACAAAAACAATACACTCACGCTCAACAGTAGCCACGGCTCACATTGTGGTGGCATCATTGCTGCAGTGAACAACAATGGTGTGAATGTTAGTAGCATTGCTGGTGGGAATGGTAGCAGCAATTCTGGTGTACGCTTGATGAGTTGCGAAACATTTGGACCCAATAACAAAGCTGGTGGTTTTGCAGAATCTTTGGTGTATGCGGCAGACAAGGGAGCAGCTATTTCTAACAACAGTTGGGGTTATAGCGAACCTGACCTCTACGATATTTCTGTTTTTGATGCCATTGATTATTTCTGCGAACATGGGGGTGGTACAGTATTACAAGGTGGGGTAGTGGTTTTTGCCGCAGGTAATAATGGTAAAAATTGGCAAGTATTTCCTGGAGCTTACGAACGTGTTATTTGCGTGGCAGCCACTAATAATAAAGATATTAGAAGCAATTATAGTAATTACGGCAGTTGGGTGGATATTTCAGCCCCTGGTGGCGAAGGCTATTTTGGCGGCGGGATTTTTAGTACAGATAATATTGGCTACAGCAATAGTTCTGGTACTTCTTATGCTTGTCCGCAAGTGGTGGGAGTAGCTGCATTGGTGGCTTCTGTATTATCTGGTAAAGCATCTGCCAATGATGTAAACGATATTATACTTTCTACAGTTGATGATCATTATCCTTTGAATCCCAATTTCAAAGGGCAGTTGGGTGCTGGAAGGTTAAATGCCTTTGCCGCTGTGAAAAAAGCCAGTTTATTAGCCACCAAAGCATTAAACACAGTAACCAATTTCAAGGGACAAGCAGAATGTGATAAAATACTGCTCAATTGGGGTAATGCTACTGTGGGTGGGAAAGTGATGATTGCTTACAGTCCTAATACCAACATGACGATGCCTACTGATGGCAAAGTGTATCAAAAGGGAGATACCTTACATGATGGCAGCGTTATTATTTACGTTGGAACGGGCACTACCACCAATTATCCAAGCCTTGATACCTTGATTCAATACAATTTTAAAATTTGGACTGTTGGTACGGGTAATGTCTATTCGTTGGGAAAAAATACCGCAGTAATGGTTCATCCTGTGTTCCAGGGTGGCGGGTTAGGTGTGCTGGAACAGAATTTTAACTCTCCCCCAATTTTTCCCACTAAACTCTGGCACAATTCGAATACCAATTTAGATTTTGATAGTTGGGTACATACTACTTTTGATACAATCGGGGTAGGGGCAGGGGATAATTACTCAATGTGCTATTATAATTACAAGTACGACACCATTCTAGGGGCAGTTGATACGCTGTTTTCGCCACAGGTAACGGTGAAGGGAGCAGATAGTATTTTGCTTTCCTTGTATTATGCCTACCAGTACCTCAACAAAGGAAAAAGCTATTCCGACTCTTTGGAAATAGTGGTAAGTACCGATTGTGGGGCTACCTATCAGTCATTATGGAAAAAGGGAGGGGCGCAATTATCCACCGTTTCAGATACTGCCAATAAGGCATTTTATCCAACTACTATTGATAAATGGAAGCAGATCTATTTGGACTTAAGTTCCTATAAGAACAAAGACAGATTATTCGTTGGAGTAAGGGGCTACAATGGAAAAGGCAATAACCTCTTTTTCGACAACATTAATTTGGCAGTACGGTATAAAACCGATGCTACCATTGCGCAAGTGCTGCAACCCATTGCCAATGGATGTAGCAAAACAGTAGCGCCACAGGTTATGCTTAAAAATGTGGGCAACCAATCTTTAACCGCTTGTAAAATTGGTTTTCAAATAGATAATGGCGCTATTAACTCCGTCAATTTTGCTGGACTATTAAAAAGAGATAGCAGTACTACCCTCAATTTGCCTACAAGTATGCTGGCAACTGGGGAACATGCACTTAAAGTATTTAGTTATTTGCCTAACAATATAGCAGATGCCAACACGGTAAACGATACCCTTGTATATCGATTTACCATTACCCAGCAACAAGCCATTCCCTTGAGTGAAAACTTTGATGGCGTACAATTTCCACCGATAGGTTGGGAAGTTCTTCAAACGCCGAAGGATGCTTTTACTTGGCAAGCTGTACCTACTACAAAAGGAAAAAGTGCGTTTATGCAGCATTATTTGTATGCCAATAGCACCAATGCAGTGGATAACCTTTTGACCCCAATAATCCCCATCAACAAAATAAACGATAGCCTTTACTTCAGTTTTGATTTGGCAGCCACCAATAGGGGAGGTACTACGATTCCTGATACGATGGAAGTTGCCTTAACCAAAGATTGTGGCAACACTTGGACGACTCTCTATAAAAAATGGGGCAGTACGCTACAGACGGTTAGACCTCCAGGGGTTGAGTTTGTACCAGCAGCTACAGAATGGAGAAGGGATACTATTATCCTCAATAGATGGGTACAATTGAATGACCAAGTACGCCTAAGATTTACTAATACCAACAATAATTCTAACAACATTTACATTGATAACGTAAAATGCAGTTATGCCACTACTTTGCCCATTTCTTTACTCAAATGGAGTGCGGCCATTAATGCCGATGGTACTGCATTGTTGTTTTGGCAAACCCAACGCGAGGTAAACAGTCATCATTTTCAAGTGGAAAGCAGTGTAAATGGTAGGGAGTTTGCAGTAATTGCCACCATTCCTGCTGTGGGTAGTGGCACTAATTCTTATCAATGGCTGGATAAGAAACACATCAGCGGTATCCGGTATTATCGATTGAAAATGTGGGATAACGATGGTAGCTACCAATATAGCAAGGTGCTACAATTGAGTGGAAATATGGATTTTGCTATCCAACAAGTATTTCCTAATCCGGTGAAATCGGTGGCAAATGTGATGATGAGTAGCCCTAAAGCTCAAGTAGTTCAATATTCTATAACCGATGCCATCGGTAGAAGCGTGTTTGGCAAATCTGAAACACTAGTAAAAGGCGTAAACCAAATAATGATAAGCACGGAAAACCTACCATCAGGACAATATTGGTTGTTCATTCAAAACGAACAAGGACAATTGATTAAAGCGCCTTTTGTGAAATAAGTTGTATTCACCACAATTAATAAGCCCCTGTTTCTGCATCTATTTATGGATGTGGAAACAGGGGCATTTTTATTTATCGGGAGGGTGGAACTGGTAGAGACGTTTCACGCAACGTTTCTACAACAAGGATTGGAATAACATTTACAGGTTTGAAATTATTGTTTAATAAACGAAGCAGATTGTTTACCACCATTATTCTGAAAAACCGCGGTATAAACACCCGGTTGCAACGATTGGATATTAATGGCCGTTTGGCTATCGGTGGCTTCGGTATTATAGCACAATTTTCCTGATAAGGAATAGATACTAATGGATGCACCTAGGGATGCTTTCGTATGCGCAATCACTAAATGATTGGTGGCGGGATTAGGTTGTACGGTTAAGCTTATTCCTTCGTTTTGTTGCAAGGTAAGCAGGTTACTGTAGGTGTATATTCCAGATTTATCCTCCATGCGCAAGCGGAAATAATGTTTGCCTGAGGGGTTGGCCAAACGGCCAACCCATTGGTAACCACAGCAATTGATAACTTGGTTTTTGGCTTCTACGATACCCACTGTTTCAAATCGGCGCGCATCTTGGCTATACTCTACATGGAAACGAGCAGTATTTACCTCATTGGCTGTAGCCCAATTTAACTGAAACGCTTGATCAGGCAGCGCAGCTACCTTAAAACTCAACAGGTGTAGGGGAAGTGTGGTACCCAAAAGATTGTTGAGGTAGGTTTCTAAGGCAGTGTAACCACTGGCAGTAACTGTATTGCCATCTAAGGAATCGTTAGGATTGTAGCCATTGGCTGTTTCCCAAGTATCGGGCATACCATCATGGTCTGAGTCAGTAGGAGCAAGGGTGGTGCTGTCGTAATTAGGCCATCCACCTATGGAATCTTGGGTATCAATAATGCCAATATTGCCTAAGCCATAGTAGGTACTAGACACATTCGTGCTGTGTTGAGACGCCGTGCCAGTACGGGTTTCTTTCACAATGCGCCTATCTACCGTATCCCTTTTCGGGTAATTAGCACCGGCACTTGCCAGCACCGCATTGTAGGCATTCAGGGCTGTTTCCATAACAATAGGTTCGTTTTGGGTGGGGGCAGACAGTTTAAAGGAGTCGATATAGCTAGCAGGGTAGTATTTGGGTTTCAAGCCGAGCCAGTTATTGGCCGTAACCGTAGGTACACCAAACACAAAATTGCCGTCCATATACACTTTGCCCACTGGTCTATTAGCCCAAGCCGCCACATAAGCATCGGTTTGGTTCAATATAATTTTCCCTCTCGAAACAGGTGTGGCGGGGCCAGGTTTGTAGTAGTTGTTCATGATATTAACCTCCGAACGGCGTAAACCAAAGATGGCTTTGCCAGTGTCGGCAATTTCTATTTCGATGCCATAGCAACCTTGGTCGTTACCCCAGTTATAAATCACATTGTTGCGATAATCGATATAAGCAAGTGTATCATGGGTTCTGGAACCATTAAACCGAATGGCACGGCTATGGTGATGCGCCAACAAGTTGTGGTGATAGCTGGCAAACTGACCACCCCAAACCCCCGCATAACCGTGGCTACCTTTACCGTTGTAAGAAGAATTAAGGCTTTCGCTTACGATACACCATTGAACGGTGGAATATTTATTGTCGTAGAAAGTAGCGTTTTCCTCCATTGCCCAGCTCATACTGCAATGATCTACAATGATGTTGCTGGAATTTTCCATGTCTAAACCATACACAGCAGGGTTATTGGTTTTAGCAACATCGCCCGGGCGAAAGTGCATATACCTGATGATGACGTTGTTGCCATAGATTTTTACCATCGATCGTTTGGTACAAATTCCATCCCCGGGGGCGGTTTGACCGGCAATGGTCATATTGGACCGTTGCACTTTAATGGGGGTGAGTAAATCTATAATGCCCCCAACCTTAAACACAATGGTTAATGGTTGACCAGGATAGGCATAAAAGGCTTGCCGAAAGCTGCCAGGGCCATCATCGGCCAAGGTAGTAACCTCATACACTTTACCACCCCTGCCCCCAACGGCATATTTTCCATAGCCTTCTGCTGTGGGAAAGGCTAATAGTTGGGCAAAACTGCTGGTATAATGCAGGGAAAAAATCAGTAAACAAAGCAGTTTGCACCACCAAAACGAGGTTGTACCAAAACGGTAATTCGTTGATTTCATAAAGCAGTAAGTCGTTAATTATTGCGGTAAAATAATGCTTAGCCGTGCAGTATGTAGTAAAAAAGAACGTAATCGATTGCAGTTAGACACTGACATTGTAAGTTGAATGTATATCGCATATCCATCTAGCCCAACATGCTTGGAGGCAAAACATGTAGCATTCAAGTACATCAGATAAAACCAAATATTCAGAGTGTACAAAAGTTTTTCGCTTGGAAGCCTCGTATTAACTTTTATAGGGTTTCAAACCCTATAAAAGTTGGCGAAGGAGGTGAAAAACTTTTGTGCACCCAATTTTGCTTGTTTAATCTGTATAGCAAATGGTTTTCGAAAAAGACTTAACCCTTGCCCTTTCTAAAAGAAAGGGAACCACTTAGAGTATAGCGACTTTTTTTGCAAAGCATTTTCTTATGAATATAAACTATGAGTCTTACGCCACCACTTGCAAGGTTTGTGCCTCCACCTGCAAGGTTTGTGCCTCCACCTGCAAGGTTTGTGCCTCCACCTGCAAGGTTTGCGCCTCCACCTGCAAGGTTTGCGCCTACACCTGCAAGGTTTGCGCCTCCACCTGCAAGGTTTGCGCCTCCACTTGCAAGGTTTGCGCCTCCACCTGCAAGGTTTGCGCCTCCACCTGCAAGGTTTGCGCCTCCACCTGCAAGGTTTGCGCCTCCAC
>JAIXOJ010000202.1 GCA_027486835.1 Chitinophagaceae bacterium | reverse complement strand
TCGCCAGCACCAATCGTGTACGATTTTCGTTGGCGGACGGGTCGCCAGCACCAATCGTGTACGATTTTCGTTGGCGGACGGGTCGCCAGCACCAATCGTGTACGATTTTCGTTGGCGGACGGGTCGCCAGCCCCAATCGTGTACGATTTACGTTGGCGGACGGGTCGCCAGCCCCAATCGTGTACGATTTACGTTAGCGGACGGGTCGCAAGCCCCAATCGTGTCCGATTTACGTTGGCGGACGGGTTGCCAGCCCCAATCGGGTTTGATTTACGTTAGCGGAGCGTCGGCCATCATCAATCTAATTCGATTTAAGTTGGCAAATAGGTTTGTCCGCTTCTTTATGTAGTATTTGCACTAACCAAGAGTAGGGACAAATTTTCATGCTGAAAATGGGATAGCTTCCTGCATCATTTTCCGAAAGTTTTAAACTATTGGGTTATTATTTTTGAATCTTTCCAATAGCGTTCTTTTACCCCGTTCTAAGTATAAATCGATTGCAAAATGGTAAGTAAAGAGATTTCGCTTACAACTGTTTAACAAAAAACGATACTTTCACCGCTCATTCACTTGGTAAATAAAATTAACGAGATTTAAAAAGAAGGGGGACGTCAGATTTATGAATAATATCATTATTGGTGTAATAATTGCATTTATCATTAGCTTCTATGCCATCCCAATTATAATCCAATTAGCCGAGGAAGCGCAATTGTACGACCATCCCGATGAAAGAAAAGTTCACAAAAAACCTATTCCCTCTTTAGGTGGCTTGGGCATCTTTATTGGGTTTATGATGGGGCTATTGCTCACACAATATATCAAGCAGAGCGGGGGGGTGTTACAATATTATTATGCAGCTTTTTTAGTAGTATTTTTCTACGGTATTAAAGACGATATTCTTAAGCTTAAGCCAATGAAAAAAATATTGGGTCAATTGTTTGTATCCATTATTCTGATTTTCAAGGCTGGGTTGGTATTCACCAATATGTACGGCTTTCTCGGAGTTACTTATATCATTCCTTCTTTCGGATACATTCTAACGTTAATCACCATAATCGTTGTTATGAATGCTTATAACTTGATTGACGGTGTGGATGGGTTGGCTGGTAGTCTAGGCATACTCACCTCTTCCACCTTTGCAACCTTCTTTTACCTAAATGGCGATTTGTTTTATGCCTTAATTGGTTTTGTGCTTTCAGCCAGTTTATTTGCCTTTTTAATTTACAACTACTCCCCAGCCAAAATTTTCATGGGCGATACGGGTTCAATGTTACTTGGATTGATTAACGCCATTCTCGTTATTCATTTTATCGAAACCGCATCTACCTCTCATTATTTACCCAAAAACACGGCTGCGGCCATGGGTTTTGGTATTCTGTTGGTACCATTATTAGATACTTTGCGGGTGTTTGGTATAAGAATACTGCATGGCCGTTCACCATTTTCTCCAGACAGAAATCACTTGCACCATCTTTTACTTGACAGAGGGTTTAACCACAGACAAATATTATTTACCCTAGTTCCAGTGGCTATTTTATTTATTATCGGCACTTATTTTATTCTCCCCCTTGGACTAAACACCGTAATTGGCATCCAGATAGCTGTATTCTTTACTTGCATTATTGGATTAACCAAGCTGGTGAAAAAAACTAGATAAAAAAATAAAATAAATTAGATTGAATTGCAACAACCCCAATGTAGCACTAATGTAAACGGTGCTACATTGGGGTTGTTTTTTGCCTTGCAACTAGCAACAGAACTATAGCCGCAATTTTGATTTTTTGAGCAATGTTCTTTTCCTTAAATCAGCCCCCAAATACTTTATTAAGGATGTTTATGACAGAAAGTAGAGGATATTAACTGCATCAAACCTATACTTCGCTGCTTACGATAGACATCCTATGATGCTTTCCTTTTAGCATATACTTTTTGCTTTGTTCTATCGCATCCATCACTTGATCAAGAATTGCTTCGGTGCTAGCTTCATAGTTAATTTCCAAAGGTGGTTTAAAGCGAATGGTAAGTAAGGAACCTCTTTTCTTAAATGTCAATCCCTTTTTAGTAAATGCCCGCCAAAACCCATTGATCACAACAGGTACAACTACAGGACGATTGTTTTTTATGATATAGGCAGTCCCCTTACGACCGGGCGCAAAAGGTTTAGTAGTGCCCTGCGGAAAGGTAATTACCCAACTAGTGCGCAAGGCATTATTGATGTTTCGAGTATCGGAAGGGTCTAACCCCCGCCTCACTTCCTGTCCCTCTGCACGCCAAGTGCGCTTTACCGTAATGGCACCTGCCATTAGAAACAGTTTGCTAATCCAATTTTTTTTCATTGTTTCTTCGGCAGCTACAAAGTACAAATTGGTAATGGGACTCAATAAATAGTAAGGAATACCTAGCTTGTTTTCCTTCCGCCACCGAACCGCGCAGAAAATGTGTATAAACGTAATTACATCAGCAAAATAGGTTTGGTGGTTACTTACAAACAATACATTCTGTTTGGGCAAATTTTTAATATGCTCAGTCCCTGTTATTTTGATTTTATTGATGATGGCAATTCCTGGGTAGGTCATAGCACCAACCACTGTGTAAATAAGGGAACGTACTAATTTAAAATGCTTCAGCTTATCAATTAAACTCATGTTCTTTTTTTTGGAATTACCGCTAGGCTTGCAATATAAAGGTTTGGCTTTTAATATTTTTCCTTCACTCAAAAAAAGGAATATGGTGTTTGCCCGACCAAGTTGATGAATTACAAGTCAAGTTTGGGATTTAGAACCCAAAAATTTTCTAGTTGTTCTGCCATTAGTTTAGCCAAATATGCATAGAATATGGGTATCAATTCAGACAGAATAAGTAATTTTTACCCTCATTTAGCGTAATATGGCCTACGCATTCAGTGTTTGGCCAAGTAATTTCAGCGATAGTGAATAATTATTTACCCTTTCTTTACCACCGATACATATTAAATCACTCACTTTTTTTCACATTATGATGGCTACCTTTCTTGCATTTCAGTTGCACCAGTTACTTCAACCACAGTTTTATATTGATAATGGGGGCTTATGGTTGATGTTGTTGATCATATTCGCCGAAACAGGCTTATTTGTCGGTTTCTTTTTTCCAGGTGATTCATTATTATTTGTAGCGGGTATTTTTAGTGAGAAGCTGGCGGCTTCTGTAGTAGATACAGGGAATAGCTTTCTAAACTTATTGATGATTATTGCATTGTCGGCAATTGCAGGAATTTTAGGAAATACCACTGGTTATTTTTTTGGAAAAAAAATTGGCCCTGCCATGTTTAATTGGAAAGACAATCTCTTGTTTAAGCAGAAGTACATGCACCAAGCGCATGATTTTTATGAAAAGTATGGTGGTGGCGCTGTTGTGTTTGCACGTTTTGTTCCAATCGTCAGAACGTTTGCCCCGATTGTGGCAGGCATTGTTCAAATGGACAATAAGAAGTTTACTTTTTTCAATATCGTAGGCTGCATTGCTTGGGTGGGTAGTATGTTGGCAGGCGGACATTATTTGGATAAGTTTTTCATGGAGCATTACCAATTTGACATTAAGAAACACTTAGAGGTAATTGTGTTAGGAATTGTATTCATCACCACGGCTCCAGTATTGGTGAAGTTGATTTTCGGAAAAGCCAAGGTTCGTCCGTAGCTTATGTCTTTTTCTTTCTTTTCTCTACAGTTAACGTCTCTAAACTGCCGCTATTTTCCGAAGCGTTAGATATATTAATCAATGCAGAAGACTATTTTAACGATTGCATGAAAACGAAACAACCAGGTCTTTTTTCCCTCACTGTGCTAGTAGGCGCGTTGGGTTTTTTTGTAGATATTTATGATTTATTGCTGTTTAGCATCGTGCGTAAACCAAGTTTACAATCACTCGGCCTAAGTACTTCCGATTTAATTTCCAAAGGCGAGCTTATCATTAGTATGCAAATGATTGGGCTGGTTGTGGGAGGGATATTTTGGGGAGTTCTTGGTGATAAAAAAGGCCGTTTGAGTGTACTCTTTGGTTCTATACTTATTTATTCCTTAGCCAATATTGCCAATGGAATGGTGCAAACAGTGGAACAATATACCCTGTTGCGGTTCATTGCTGGTATTGGTTTGGCAGGTGAGTTGGGTGCAAGCATTACACTGGTGAGTGAGTTATTGCCAAAAGAAAAACGAGGCATTGCAGCTAGTATCATCGCAAGCGTGGGAGTATTAGGGGCGGTAACTGCATTTTTCGTGTATAAAGCTTTTGGTGATTGGCGTTTGTGCTACTATATCGGTGGTGGAATGGGCTTAACCTTGCTCTTGCTTAGGGTGAGTATTTTCGAGAGTGGGCTTTATGATGAAATAAAAACAAAGGAAGTAGCTCGTGGAAGCCTATTGATGCTTTTTGGCAATAAAGATCGCTTGTGGCGATATGCAAAAGGAGTGTTTATTGGCCTTCCCGTTTGGTATGTCATCGGTATATTAATAACTTTTTCTGATGAATTTGGACGTAGGCTTGGGGTAAATAATATCGATCCAGGTCAGGCAATTATGTACCAATACATTGCCATTGGCATTGGCGATATTAGTGCTGGTTTTTTGAGCAATTATTTAAAAAGCAGAAAAAAAGCCTTGTTTATTTTCTATGGCATTTGCACTTTGTCTGCTATTTTGTTTTTTACCCAATCTGGTGGTAGTGCGTCCACCATGTACCTACTCATTGCCTGTTTAGGTTTTGGTTCAGGGTTCTCTGTGTTGTACATCACCATGAGTGCAGAGCAGTTTGGCACCAATCTTCGGGCAACAACGGCCATATCTATTCCAAACGTAGTAAGGGGATTTTTGCCATTGATGATTTTGCTGTTTAAAGGGTTGAGATCCATCACTAACGACAATTATTTGCTTAGTGCAGAATTGGTAGGTGTTTTGGTTATGGGTATTGCCGTAGTTTCAGCTTATTATACCAAAGAAACCTTTGGAAATGATATGAATTTCTTGGAGGAATAGATAAGGAAGCAATGGTTGTTCGTAAGTTAGTTTACAGAACAATAATAGTTTTTCTTGGGTAATTTATAAATGCAGTGCCAAACAATCTTCCACGCTAGTTAATTAATTCAGCCCTCTCGTGTATGAATGGCATAAAAGAGGACCAATGTTCAGTATCAAACACTTTTTTTAGCCTTTATTGGTTTAACAAAGCAATAAAGTACCAACCACTAATCACTAACCACTAATCATGCAACATTCTTTGGACATACTTACTGATGAGCAAATTCCTGTAGTTCAGCCAGTGAAAATCTTAATCATTCGCTTATCATCCATTGGCGATATTGTGTTGACTACTCCCGTAATCAGGTGCGTGCAACAGCAAGTACCCAATGCCGAAATTCATTTTTTAGCCAAGAAATCATTTGCTACTTTACTGGAATCAAATCCACATATCAGCAAGCTGTGGCTGTTTGATGATAATTTAGAGGCTATCATCGAAACACTCAAGCAACAGAATTTTAATTGTATTATCGACCTGCATCATAATCTACGCACCCTTCGCATCAAAAAGGGACTGAAACCAGTACCCCATTTTTCTTTTGACAAACTCAATATACAGAAATGGTTGTACACCACTTTTAAAATCAATCGAATGCCAGCCATCCACATTGTAGATAGGTATTTGGCCACAAGCAAAACATTGGGCGTTACAAATGATGGCAAAGGGTTGGACTATTTTCTTCCTAAAGACCTTCCAGTTACCCCCAACGATTTGCCTGCACAGCATCGTTTTGGTTTCATTGCTTTGGTCATTGGCGCATCTTACGCCACTAAAAAACTCACCGACCAAAAATTAATCGAACTATGTGCGCTTATTCGGTATCCAATCATTTTGGTGGGTGGAAAGGAAGACCAAACTGCCGGAGAAAAAATAGCCGCCCAAGACCCCATACGCATTTATAACTCCTGCGGAAAATTTTCGCTCAACGAATCTGCATGGATCATTCAGCAATCCAAACTAGTTATTACCCACGATACAGGCATGATGCACATTGCCGCCGCATTTAAGAAGAAAATCATATCCATTTGGGGAAATACCGTACCCGAATTTGGCATGACCCCATACTTCGGCAACTATCAAGGTGTACAATTGACTTTTGAAGTGCCCAAACTAAGCTGCCGACCCTGTAGCAAAATCGGCAGTAACAAATGCCCGAAAGGTCATTTCAAATGCATGGAAAATCAAGACTTACCCAAAATTGCAGAAGCGGCGCTAAGGCTTACTAAGAGTTAGTTGGATTAAAAGGGAAGTGTTCTCTATTCATCTAGATTATCAACCATCGTAACTAAAAAAAGCCAGCATCTCACCAATATTAAGGTGGAAATGCTGGCTTTTTTTGTGGGAATCAATTCTTTAATTAAAATTTCTTGTCAATAATGTACGGCAACATTTTGCGCCAAGTAGTCCAATCATGCTTAACATCGGCACCCCAAATGTCCAGCTCGTGCCAAATGCCTTTGCTCCAAAGTACTTGCGAAAATCTTTTGTTGGCCTCTGGATCTTCGTAATCACCGCTGCCCGTGTAAATATGGATATGATGACTAGCTTTTATTTTACCCAAATACCAAGGTTCATTTAAGTTGGGGATATAATGAAACGGACTGTTGTAATACACTTGCTCATCCCAATAGCCCTTGGTGTATTCGGTCAAGTCATAAACGCCACTCATGCTCACTACGCCATTAATAATATCAGGACGTTTCAAAAACAAATTCATGGCATGCAATGCCCCAAAAGAAGCACCACAGGTATATACAAAAGTGTTTTGCCCCGATTGGTTGCGGATGTAAGGGATTACTTCATTAAAAACGTATTGGTTAAATTGGTTTTGCCTAATGGCCTTGTGGGCAGGTTGCATTTGGTTGTTCATCCAGCTTTCTTTGTTGATGCTGTCAATGCTATATACTTTTAATTTACCAGCATTAATCCACGGAGCGAGGGCATCTATCAATTGAAAACGTTCATACTCTAAATAATCAGCCGCGGCAGTAGGTATTAATAGCAAGCAAAAACCAAAATGTCCATAAGAAGCAATCGGCATCTGTTTATTCAACGTTGGGCTATGCCACGAAGTAATGTGTCTATTCATTCGCAATTATTTTGATGAACCGTAAAAATAAGGGATATGCTCTGATATTCCGTTTGTTGTTACCTAAATCTATTTATCTATGGAAGAAAGTGCTACTACGCAGTTGCTTGCTATTAATTCGGTGCTTGAAACCAGTAAATTAGGTCTATTTTGTTTTTACCCATTTGCTAACGAAACAGAAAACGAGGCTGAAATACAGCAAGAAATGTTTAGAAGAAAAAATAGGTTTCAATTCTTTGCAACTCATTTTGTCGTTAGTAACCCCCACCATGGATCACAGAACAACTGTAAACGGAAAACTTTTAGTCCCCCAATTGTTAGGGTATTAGAAAGCTTAGGCATTACCCCTTACTTTGCGTTCATCTCCACTTAAAAAAATATTGTACCATGATTGGATTTCAATTTTCCCAGTTTAATCCCAACGAAAACGCAAAATCAACCTTCGAGCAAATGTTGGATTTGTTTACCCAATTGCTTACCTATACCAATGGCGATGCCACGGAAGCGCTAAGTTGGATGAATGAATTGGATAAAAAATATCGGTTTACCAACGATGATTATGGGATGGGCGATTTTATCAACGATTTAAAAGAAAATGACTACCTCAAAGAAAATCCTCAAGACGGTAATTTTAAAATAACAGGCAAAACAGAAAAAACAATCCGAAAGAAAAGCCTAGAAGAAATTTTTGGGAAACTAAAAAAATCAAAGCAAGGCAATCACCAAACATTTAAACATGGCCAAGGCGACGAAGCCAGTTCAGACTCTCGGCCTTTTCAATTTGGCGATAGGCTGGAGCAAATCGACTTCACGGAAAGTATTAGAAACGCACAAGTAAACAGAGGCGTGGAAGCATTTTCTATGCAAGAAGATGATTTGCAAATTCGAGAAAATGACTTTAAAACCCAAACCAGCACCGTGTTGATGATCGACATTTCGCATTCCATGATTTTGTACGGGGAAGACAGAATTACCCCTGCAAAAAAAGTGGCAATGGCTTTGAGCGAACTCATTCAAACCAAGTATCCCAAAGACACCCTAGACATTGTGGTATTTGGCAACGATGCTTGGACAATAGAAGTGAAAGATTTGCCCTATCTACAAGTAGGACCCTACCATACTAATACGGTAGCCGGATTAGAACTCGCCATGGATTTATTGCGCCGCCGCAAAAACCCCAACAAACAGATATTCATGATTACCGACGGTAAACCCACCTGTTTAAAAATAGGCAGTAAGTATTACAAAAACAGTTTTGGATTAGACAGAAAGGTGGTTAATCGGTGCATCAACTTAGCAGCCCAATGCAAGAAATTAAAAATCCCCATCACCACGTTCATGATAGCCAGCGACCCCTACTTACAAAGCTTTGTGCAAGAATTTACCGAAATGAATAATGGTAAAGCCTTTTTTGCAGGTTTAGACAAACTGGGTGCTTTCATCTTTAAAGACTTTGAAAACGGCAAAAGCAAAACGGTTTATTAATGGCGTAGGATTGATTTTTAAAGGAGAAAATCAAAGGCTTGAGTGGGCAAATCCGAATTTTAAGGAAGGAGAATTTTCTAGGTTAAAATAATGGCCAGTAAAGTCAAAATTTAGAGGTGAACGGAAATTTCGCTTTCACAGTAAAGTAGAGTATTGGATGAAAAATACAGTTGGCTGCTATAGAATGAGACACCTTGCAATAATCATATCAATTTTGACAATTTCTTGCAACTCGACTTTACAAAAAAAAGAAACTGTAGCTATTGACTCAACAATTTTAGAAATTCAATCAAACACAGAGACTGCTCAAGATTATGATTTTCAAACGTCTCTATTTGATCAAGTGAAAAATTTTCCTCACATTTCAGATACAACAAAATTTATAACTGAATTAAAAGACAACTGCCACTTATTTGACAGAGAAAGTAAATTTGAAACTATCAACTATTTCAAAAAGACAAAACTTTATGGTTCAGATAAAGACTTCTTTATTTTAGAGTACGATTTTAAAAGTGGCTCAATGGCATCTTTTCCTTGGAAAGACCAAATAATATTCGACAGTAGAGGAAAATTAATAAATATCTCATCGGCAATTCATCTTGACATCGTTAAGATATTTCCCAATGAAAACCCGTTTTTAATTGGCACTTATTCAACAGCAAAAGGTAATGGACGACATCAAGTTTATAGAATCCAAAACGACACTTTAGAAAATTTATATGAAGGTTTTTTGGGAAATAGACCTCAAACATTTGACAGATATGAAGACAACACTATAAACGAGCCTTATGAATTGGAGTGTAAAATTTATGATATTAATAAAGACGGTTTTAATGACATTGTTTTTAGTGGAAAATTAGTTTTTCTTCAAGCATATTCAGACAAAGCAGGTTGGTATGACAATGAACTAAAAAATGGAAAAACAATTTCATATTCTGTTGACAATCCTTGGAAAAAAATGCCTATAACTTTTGAGTTTTTGTACAACACAAAGACAAAACAATTTATAGAGAAAGAGGACTACTCAAAAAAATATGAGTATCTATTTGGAAATACAAAATAGAGGAACTACAGCAACCAACATTAGGTTTGGCATTATTGAGGCTTGACGAATATAGCCTCGTCATTTGTTCATTATTGTGCTTCAGTTCGGGCTTTACGTTATCAATTTGTCTTATGAATAGAATATCGGCAATATTGCAATTATTGGGCTTTAGCTATGGGCACACGGAATGCTAATTCCCCAACAAACGCCAAGCCTTTTTCGTTACAGGCAATTCATTCATTCCAATACATTTTCAATTAAATTGATCACCAGCTCCCCTCTACCCCCTTAATTTGTACCCTTTCCCCCTTAAATAAAAATATGTCAGCGACCGTCTTTTCCTATACACAATTGGTACATTTTACTGAACAGGTGTTTTTAAGCATGGGTTGCAGCCCAGTACATGCAGCATTGGCTACCAAAACATTGCTATCTGCCGACCTCAGGGGCATTGATAGTCACGGGGTGGCACGGTTAAGCGGGTATGTGCGCCTTTGGCAGGCTGGTAGAATCAATGCAACACCCAATATAGCCATCACACACGAAACACCTTCTACAGCAGTGGTCAATGGCGATGCGGGGTTGGGCCTTGTGGTTGCTCCTTTTGCCATGGAAGTAGCCATGAAAAAAGCAGAAAATGTAGGCACGGGCTGGGTGACTGTAAAAAACAGTAACCATTTTGGCATTGCTGGATACCATGCCATGATGGCTTTGGAAAAAGATATGATTGGCATTGCCATGACCAATGCAAGTGCGTTAGTCGCACCTACTTTTAGCGTTGAAAAAATGCTGGGTACCAATCCTATTGCAGTGGCCATACCTGCGGGCGATCAACCTGCTTTTGTTGCAGACTTGGCCACCACTACTGCCGCTAATGGCAAACTGGAAATTTTACAAAGAAAAAATGCCGAAACACCCCTCGGCTGGGTGCAAGACCAAGAAGGCGGCCATTCTACAGATGCCCACATACTTAAAAAGGGTGGAGCCTTATTGCCCCTCGGTAGCGATCGTGAGCATGGTAGCCACAAAGGATATGCGCTCGGAAGTGTGGTAGATATTTTTTCGGCAGTGCTAAGTGGGGCGAGCTATGGCCCCTGGGCACCTCCCTTTCCAGCTTACATTCCATTGCCCGACAATATGCCTGGCGAAGGCTTGGGTCATTTTCTTGGTGCCATGCGAATTGATGCCTTTAGAACAGCAGATGAATTTAAGTGGCATATGGACAATTGGATTACTCGATTCCGTGCTGCAAAACCAATTGCAGGACAAGAAAAAGTGCTTATTCCTGGCGATCCTGAACGTGAAATGACCACCATTCGATTAGAAACAGGCATCCCCCTTGTAGCTGCTGTGTTGGATGATTTATTACAAGTGGGTAAGTTATTTGGAGTGAATTTATAAGCTGGTTTAGGTGCAAAAAATTTTATACATTCCTATTCATTGGAGGAACTAATCCATTAAAAAAGGCAGTTACAATAACTAACAAATTAATCTTGTAAATTTCAATAAAAGCTTGCGCCAGCTGGAAATGAGGTTTCTCAACTTGTGAAAGCTTGTGCCAGCCGGAAATGAGGTTTCACAACTTGTGAAAGCTTGTGCCAGCCGGAAATGAGGTTTCACAACTTGTGAAAGCTTGCGCCAGGCGGAAATGAGGTTTCTCAACTTGAGAATCCTTGCGCCAGCGGGAAATGAGGTTTCATAACTTGTGAATCCTTGCGCCAGCCAGAAATGAGGTTTCTCAGTTGGAGACACATTCTCCCTTTCCAGACCTGACAGGTTTTTAAAAACCTGTCAGGTCTAAAGAAGGGCTGTTTTCAACATCTTCAATACTTATTAGCCTATCCTCCCAGCCATGTTTTAAAAGCTTGTACCCGTTCTCTACTTACGATATTGTCGGTTTCGTTAAGCAATTTTGAGGCAATGGCTAACCGTCCATTCGGGGCAGTATGTATTTTTTCGATGGATTGGATATGCACAATGGTTTTTCTGTTGATACGGAAAAAATCTTTGGGGGATAATTGCGTGGCTAATTGGTCTAGGGAATAATCTATCACATATCGGTTACCCTTTGGTGTTACCAAAATGGATAAACTTTCTTGGGTGGTAAAATGATGAATGGCTTCGGCAGGAATGGTGTCGATGGTGTTGCCAGTTTTTACCAAAAAGCGGGTTTTGTATGGCTGCTGATAGGCCATCATTAGTTGGGCGATGGCAGCAGAATTAGTTGTTTGTTGAAGCTTTAGTTTGTCTAGTGCAAAAGCCAAATCGGCAAATGCAATGGGTTTTAGTAGGTAGTCAATACTGTTTTGCTTAAAGGCTTGTATGGCATATTGGTCGTAGGCGGTGGTAAAAATGACCGGCATGGAAACTTTTGTTTGCTGAAAAATGTCGAACCCATTGCCATCAGCCAAATGAATATCTAGCATCAACACATCGGCGAACAGCCCATTTTGAAACGCTGCAACAGAAGCCTTTACGGTATCGAAAGTTGATAGGATGTTTATACCAGCATCATACCGATGGAGCAACATTGCTACATGTTGGGCTGAAAGCAGTTCGTCTTCTATTATTATGGCCGTCATGATGCTACAATTAGGGGCAAGGTTACTTTAAATAGTAGTTCATCAGTAGCAATTAGAAGTTTATCGCCAGTAAAAAAAGCATAGCGGGCTTCTATGTTTTGCAAACCCGTTCTGGTGCCTTGGGTGTTATCACTTCTTAATTGAATGGGGTTACTAATGCTAAGGGAGGTTTCATCAGCTTGAATAGTAACCGTCAATGGCTTGGCTTGAGAAGCTTCGTTGTGCTGAATGGCATTTTCTACCAACAACTGCAAACACATGGGGGGCAATCTTTTGTCCATTGCCGCTTTAGCCACCTGAAAACTAAAATTCAAGCTACTGCCAAAGCGCATTTTTAGCAGATAGATATAGTGATATAAAAAGTCAAGCTCCTCTTTTAGGGTAACCAATTCTGCCGATTGGGTTTCAAGGGTATAGCGATACACTTTGGAAAGTTCATTAATAAATGCAACTGCTTCGTCTTGGTTTTTATACACTAAAGAAGTGAGTACACTAAGGTTGTTGAACAAAAAATGAGGGTTCAACTGGGTTTTTAAATGTTGCAGTTGGGTGAGGGTTGTTTGGTTTTTGTATTCGGCAAGTTCTACCACGCTTTGTTTCCAAGCCCTTAAAAATTGGCTGCCAATATCAATGCTTAGAACAGCAAACGCAACAAAGAGACCTGGAAAAAACAATGGGTCAATCTTATGTTTAGGACGGTCCGTGGGTGTATCAATAATGGCGTGGGCAATGATGATGCAATTAATGAGCAATAAAACGGTGGTTCCAGATGATACCGCAATTTGAATCAACAATCTTTTTCGGGTGTTGGGCAGCCAAGGGTAATATTGGTTAAGCAAATAATCCATCCAAAGATTGGCCTCCCAAAGCAAAATGGTAACCACTACTATGGCCAGCAAGGAATGAAAAAAGGGGTGTTCTGTCCTTCCATGTTCAATAAAATATTTGAACACCAAAGCGATGAATACGCCCAATGCTATCATGTATAAAAAACGCTTCTTGGTTTTGAGCATAAATAAAATCGCTAACTAAAATTGAAACTTATACACCAAATTAGGGAATATTCCTAACTGATAAGTTGTATTGAGCGCATTTCGTTGTTGGTTGTAACTATAGCTGAACACATTTTGGTGGTTGGTTACGTTCTGCAAATCCAAAGAAAGGGATTGCGATATTTTTTTGCGGCTGCTATTAAGGGTATATCCAAACTTAATGTCCATGCGATAATAATTGGTATAATTACCTGAATAGGCATCCGCAACCAACACTTCGTTGCCAGATGATTTTGAGGCAGCCAAATCAATGGGGGTATAAGCCCTACCACCAGCATTGGTAAACTTGTAGTCGAGGCTTAGTTTGTTCTGCTTTAATTTACCCACTTTCCATTCTTTTCCGGCCAAAACATTATAGACATACTTACCGTTGAAGGCCGTATTTCGCTCCACATCATCGCTGCCTTTGTATTTGGCACTATAAAGCGAAGCCGTAAAGAGGGCATAATAGCCTTTGCTAAAAAACTTTTCCAAGGTCAATTCAACGCCATAGTTATTGCCAGTGCCTGTGTTTACCAAACTGCTTGTGGTGTCTGCCTTAAAACTAGACCCAGTGTTGAGCATAGAATAGCTGCTGCTGTAGTTGGTAATTGGTACATTATATAGGTATTGGTAATACACTTCTGCCTTTATGCGCCAATCTTTAGCAGGCAGCAAGTCGTAACCCAACACATAATGCTGGCTTTTGGTAAAGCCGAGGTTGATATTGCTGCTTGCACCACTACCGTTGAAATACATGTTAATCGGTTGCATCTGCGAATGAAGCCCCATGCCAAAACTGATACTGTTGCGATTATTCAATTCATATTTCAACCCCACCCGTGGTTCTAGGGCGAAGGAATTGTTCAAGAACAATTGTTGGGCATGGATGCCCCCATTGAACTTAAATCGGTTGGTTATTTTGTATTTCATTTCAGCATAAGCCTGTGCCAAATGGGTGCTTGTATCGTTGTTCCATATCTGTTGCCAATTAGAACCAATATTCATCTTGGTTTGGTAGTCGAGTTTCAAACCGATTATTTCGTCTTGTAAACCGAGTTTTACAAACAGCCTCGAATTGATTTTGGTGTTATAGCTGGTGCTGAAATTATAACCTGTTTTGGTGTATTGGTTGGTTTCCTTGCTGTATGAAGTGTTTGTAGGACGGTCAGAATCATAGTTGGTCATGTCGGTTTTGGAGTAATTAAGGCCAATACTGCTGCTAATAAAAGAACGACTATTCAATTGTTTAAAATGGTTCAACCCAACAATGCCGATGGCACTATAAAAATCCGTTTGGTTACCATTGCCATACAACGTGCTAGAACTACCCCCATCAATACTAATGGTACTATTGGCCAAGATGCCAAACATCGAAAACTTGCCCCACCGAGTAGTGCCACTATTGATTTTAAACGACAAATCTTGATAAGCAGGACGAGCTGTTGTGCCAATATTAAGGCCGGCAGATTGGGCGATTCCTGCCAGTGAATAACGATAACCCACCAGATAAGAAGCTTCTTTTTTCTTGCTAAAAGGCCCTTCGGTAGTTGCTTCTAAACCAGTGATAACACCAAATTGCAACGTGGTTTCTCGCTTTTGGGTATTGCCATTTCGTAACCCTAAATCAAACACGCCAGAAGTAGCGTTGCCATATTCGGCAGGAAAAGCAGAAGTGAAGAAATCGGAATTTTTAAGCAAGTTGGTATTCAAAGCACTCACCGCACCACCCGTTGTACCTACAGAAGCAAAATGGTTGGGGTTGGTTACGTTCATACCATCGATACGCCAAAGCACACCCGTAGGTGAATTGCCGCGGATAACAATATCATTTCGGCTATCATCTGGTGCACTCACGCCTGCAAAATTGGCGGCCAGTCGGGCGGGGTCGTTTCTTCCACCAGCATATCTATTGACTTCTTCCATAGAAAAAGTTCTTGCACTCACTGTGGCTAGCTTATTAATGGTACCCGCCTTGCCCGAACTATGAACTACCACCTCGTTCAGTTGGCTAATGTTTTCTTCCAAGCCAATGTCCAGCCACACTTCTTTGCCTGCCGTAACCACCACATTAGGAATGGTAAGCGATTGATACCCTACAAAACTCACTTTAACTTCATAGCGTTCTGGTGCAACATCCGCAAGGGTGAATACGCCTTTGGCATTTGTGATGGTGTTTTTGCCCATTGCCTCCAAAAGAACAGATGCCCCTTCAATAACATGCTGAGACAGCTTGTCCACCACTACCCCACGAATGGTTTGGTGGTTGTTCGTTTGACCATAACTTGTAAAACACAATACCGCACCCAGCACCCACATCAACCCTTTCAGCTTCAACATCATACATTCTTTCATTTGGGGGCAAGCTAGGTGGTGTGTAAGTAGTAAGATGGCTAAATACCGCTGAGTTGTTGATTAAGGGGGTTGGGTGGGGATTGGGATTGTAGAAGAAGCAATATCTGCAAGCGGTTGGGGATAATGAGGATAATGCTGTTTTGGCACAATTCAAGCGAAATCGCTACTATAAATAACAAAATTTGCCCTCTTTTTTAGCAAACGGTTGCGGCTTAAAAAATAAATGTTAAGGGAATTGAAATTTGAATGTTGTATTCCCTTTTCTTTGCCTTAACATTTGTACAACAATTAAGTATTTCTTTCTCACTATTCAATAAATTAACATGAACAAGGTTGCTTCCCTAATTAACGTTTGTCTTTTTTTGCTTCTTTCTAGTGCAGTTGTTAATGCACAGTTCACAGGAGCTAGTCCAGTTGGTTTTGTATCTGCTGGTGGTAATTCTAAGGTACTTTCTTACAGCATGGGGAGTACTTTCGCCAAATCGTCGCAGGCCAATGGTGTATTGCTTTCCCCTGGTGCACAGCAGTCTTATACCAAATTGGTTTTCAGGGGTCGTTGCATTTCTCCTCAGAACAAGCCCATTCCATTTGTATCCTTAAATCTAAGCGGTAGCATTACAGATTCGTTTAAAACAAGCCAAAACAGCAAATACAATTTTCCTTTGTCTTATCGTGGTAAATACATCATCACACCAACTAAAAACAACGATATGGTAAAGAGCAATGGCGTTTCTGTGGTGGATGCATTGCTTGTGCAAGGACATATTCTTAATAAGATACCTTTTACTTCTCCTTATAAATTGATAGCAGCCGATGTGGACAATAGCGGTAGTGTAACGGTGTTAGATATTCTATACCTCAAGCGAATGATTCTTGGGCTAGATTCCCTATTCCCTAATAAAAGGCTTTGGGCTTTTGTGGACAGTAGCTACCAATTTCCTAATCCTAGCAATCCTTTCCCTTATCCTTCCAGCAAACAAACAAATGGATTACTAATTTCAAAAGACAATCAAACCTTTTATGGTATTAAACTCGGCGATGTAAACGAGGATTGGAACAATACTGTTTTTGCAGCGCCTTCTTTTTCTCAACCCATTGAATTGATGGCGGCTAACTATGAATTGGCCAATAATGGCACCATTCGAGTGCCTGTAAAAGCGAGTGCCTTAAAAAACATAGTTGGTTTGCAGTTTACCCTAGGTTTTGAAGCAACTAAATATCAATTGGCAGGAGTGGAAAACAAAGCCATTCCTATGGAATGGGGACTTGCCAAAAAACAAGAAGGATTGATTAGCGGTCTATGGATTGACCCCAAAAATGCACCGCTCACTTTGGATAACGAGACGGTAGCGTTTAACCTATTGCTACAACCCATTGGAACTGAAAATAGCCAACCGCAGTTAGTATTGAACAACACCGTAACCCCCATTGAAGCCTATGATTACAACTACGGAATGCACCATATTGTACTCAAAAACCAACCAACAATTGATCGCCTAGCAGAAATGACGGTAAAGCTTAGTCCGAATCCAGCAAAAGACATGACAACTGTACAATTTACCGCTACGGAGTCCAAAACGGTGGAACTGGTCATTATTAATGCAACAGGGAAGATGGTGTACCAACAAAAAGCCGCGGTGGTATCTGGCATAAATAAGTTAGCACTACGATTTAATAGCGCACAATACCCTTCTGGTCTATACCATGTGGTGATAAAAGGAAGCGGTAAAGAATTATCAACCCCATTAATGATTTCATCTGCTATTAAATAAAAACTCCAGCAAATAATATTAAATCGCTAGGCCATGTGCAAACAAATTTTCTTTTTCGCATTCGTAATAGCTTCCTTCCTAACCCTCACCACCCAAGCCCAACAAGGCATTTACTACCAAGCCGTTGCCCGCAGTACCGATGGTACGCCCTTGATTAACAAGGCGATTAATGTAAAATTCTTAATTCACGATA
>JAIXOJ010000098.1 GCA_027486835.1 Chitinophagaceae bacterium | reverse complement strand
TCTCTTGATTTTATTGAGTACGATGATACGCGATGGAACAACTTACTCTTTTAAAAACGTACCTGTTACTACATTACCCTCTGCACTGTAGCCTTTTACCAGATAAACTCCTTTGCTAAAACCAGAAACATCTATTGTTTGCGTGCCGTCGGCTGCTTTGGTGTTTACCAACACGCTGCCTAGATTATCTATGATTTGATAACGCTGTACGTTTTTAGCTGTGATGGTTATCTGGTCTTTGGCAGGATTGGGAATAATGGAGAGTGGAGCATGGAGCATGGAGAATGGCACACTAAATGTTTTACTGTAGCTATACCTACCATCTTTATCCACCATTTTTAGGCGGTAATACCCCCATCCCCTAAAGGGGGGTAACTGGGAGATGGATGCGGTGGGTATCTCGAAACGATACCTGTGGCTGCCGTTGGCGTTTACGGTGCCTGCGGCTTGGTACTGGAGGCCGTCTGGGCTTTGTTCTACCACAAAATGGCTGAGGTTTACCTCATTGGCCGTTTGCCAACTGAACTCAACCGCTTTACCCTCTTTGACCACTAACAACTGACCATTAACCACTAACACGGGTACCGGCTGCACCACGGTTACTTTTACCGTGTCTTTACTGTATTGGCCACCGATGGTTTGGTCGAGTATATAGATTGTGGTGGTAGTGGGTTTTACCCATAGCCCCGGTACACTGTCTGCTACAATACCCCCTGCGGCAGTGCGCCAGTGCATATCTGTTATGCCCGATATTCGACTGCCTATCCATGCACTATCTCCTTTATAAATAGTGGTATCTCTGCCTGCATCTGCTTTGAGTATCAGGCTGTCTAGGGGGATGACGCTGACATCATCGATGAAATAACTTGCACCATAAGACATAGATTTATTAGTTATTGTATCTGTGTCAATATCGTATTTAAAATTTCCAATTGTAAAATACTGCTCGCCTCCTCTGGCCTTATAAATTCCAGCAATCTTGACCCAGTTTAATGTATCAAGTATTACAGGATTACCGTAAGACAATAAGTGTGTGGGTAGTGGTTTTACAATACGGCCAGTATTGGTAAGTGGGGTATCACTTAGATGTACTCCAATATTGTTTATGCCATATCGCCATGCATTTGGATTATTTACAAAAAATTCAATAAAATAGAGTTCGTTTTTTATAAAACTTGACTTTAGCTTCGTTTGTACATAATCTCTTAAATTCAATGGAGTTGTACGGTTAGGAGGATATCCTGCTAGGAATACAATAATCATTGAATTTCCAGAACGAGGGTATTGGTAATTATAGCCAGATGTTATAAATGGTACTCGACAACATCTATTTGGGGGGATACAAGTATTTGCAACTGAATAAGAACTTGGTGTTATGGAAATTCCTTTAATTATACTATTCCAAAAACTTGCCCCCCCCCCTTCATTAGATAGACTATCACAAGGTATAGATAGCATTTCAAAGCTAGGATTGGGAATAAGATTGTATTGAGCCCCCCCCCATTTGGGGAGGGTACTCATTACAATCAAAATAATTGATATTTTTAACTTTAAATTAATCATAACTTAATAATTGACTGCCTAGATATTTCCTTACCAGTATTTTCATCAACCATTTTCATGAAGTAGATACCAGTATTACCAGTTATATTAATTTCAAATCGATTCTGTTCTGCGGCAATATTCTTCTCAAAAATGGTTTTGCCAAACATATTGGTAATAATCATTCGCCTTTTGCCGTAGTCGGTTGAAGGTATTTCCAGTATTAATTTACCTCTCGTTGGGTTTGGAAAAACTAATACATTTCTAGTATTTGTGGAAACTATTGTTTTAGAAGACGTTTTACCGTTTACTGTTTCTATTTTCTTCCTGCTGCTACTTTTCGGACAAGCATCTATAAAGTTAATAGCACTTGTAGTTACCCGATTGTACAAGTTACGGGCGGCATATACCACCGAACCGTCAATGGCAGGACAGCCTTGGGCTAGGGCGTAAATGGCAGCCGTATCTGTCCCTTGCAATCCTGCACCATTCCATAGCTTGAGCAACCATTGGTAATACTGTACATAATGGATATCCACCACATTGCTAAGGGTTATGTTGGCCAATTGGTCTTGCACCCTAGCCGTATCGCCTTTACCTAATAAGCTGTCGATGGCATATAACTGACCAATATTGCCATAGGCATTTAAGCCTACAAAACTTTGGAAAGTACTGCTGTTATTGAGCGTAGCAGAATCTCTAAGCAATTGGGCATACAGTTGCTGCTGCAATACATAAAGCCTTTGTGCTGAATCTGCACCACCTAAGGGCAAAGCACCTTGTGCTATTAATTCATCATAGCTAATGGTTCTTTGGGCAGTAAGGTTTTGGGTTACAGGAACAATTTTTGGCTGCCCTCCGATAAATGGAATCTTAACAGGGGTATTTATTCTTACTGTTCTAGCAGTACAATGTGAATTCCCTGCATCGTTCATAGGGATTATTGTACCATACGAAGCTGAGTAAGGAGTTAAAACCGTAAATACATAACTATTACTTGGGTCATAAATTGGATCAGACTGGTCTACATATAGCGGAGACCATTGAGCATCGGAACTGTTGATACACGCAGTTTTGTAATGCCCTGTTGTGGAGTTCCAATTGCCTTCCCATACATTTCCGGAAGCATAAGTAGTTGTGCCTTGTTGTCCCACAACACCTTGTTCATCTAGGGTTAAGCCGTTGAGGTTAGAGGCTTCAATGGCATTGTCTCTTACTACGGCATTGCTATTAACACTCCAAAAACGAAGCCCATGCAGGCCGCTCTTTACTCGGTTGCAGGTTACTCTTACATTATTAGACATAGCCACTACAATATCCGAAGCGTTGGCATTACCTGTGCTGCCATCGTCATCGCCATTGATTAGGTTGTCACTTACTCTACACCTTGGGGTTACGAGTTTTTCGCAACGGATTCCAAACTGCTCGGTTGTGTTGCCGTCGTGTACCAATTGGATGTTATTGGTTTGAACATCAATGGGTTTTCCTGTCCAGTCGCTTATGCGAATACCATTATATGCCCCTACAATTTGGTTGTTGTTGCACATAACTGGGTATACCACATTATTCCTACTACGGGATGATAACCAAATACCTGTATGCACCTGTTCAGAACCTACCGTTGTAGAGTTAGAGGAAAGCCCGATTTCATTACCATTTATATTAATGCTCCTAGGATCCGCTAACCCATAATTTTCATCTTCATCTTGTAGATAAATGGGGTTGTTGATGTTGTATAACCGATTGTTATTAGCATTAAGCTGCACGGTATAAGGTATGGGTAAGTGTATGCCATATAAGCCCGCACCATTGTCTGCTGTTGATTTTAGTGCACTTCTAATTTCATTGTTGTTCACTTCCACAAATTCATAATTGCTGTTAATTGCAACGCTCATATCAAAAAAGCCATTTTTAGGTAATCCAGCATCTTCTTGCAGCACTTCCAATTTGTGTGGAATGTGTTCTTCATTTTCCGTGCGGCAAAATATGCCCCAGCAATGGGTCGTGGCAATTTTGTCAGGAAAAAAATATGGTTTTTGGAAAACCGAGTTCACCACTTTTAAGTTAGCATTTTGGGCATCTATGCCCTCTTTAACCATGTTGTCAAATACATTGGTGTTGTAGGTTAGCCCATTAGCAATAGCGGGGTTAGTTTTAATCGTGGTGTTAGTTGGTTCGGCTTCCGATTGCGATTTGCCGATGGTGATACCACCAAATGAGTTGGCATTTCTTAACCACCCAATGTTGTTCAATTCAATGGCTAATTCAGATTTTTGGCCATCAAGTGGTGTTTTTAAATAGGCATACCTGTTGTCTGCAGGAAACTGTATATCGCTAATGTAGGGCGCCGACATTTCATTGGCTATACGGGTGGGATTGCCCATCAATGCTGCAATGGGGGTGATACCTTTTACGGTTGCCACATCGGGCCAGTTGCCTACCGAAGAGTATATATCCCTGCAGGTAAACACCGTATTTTTTATTGAAAAAGGATAATCGGTGAGGTCTTCATTTAAATAATTGGCAATACTAATCGATTTTAAGTTTTTATTAAATACCGTGTTATCGATGTCTAAGAAATAACGCATACTACCGACAGGCTTTAAAGATTGATTAAAATTGAGGGTTACGGCCGTCATTGCATCTTCGATAAGGGATGAGTGCAAACTGTTGCCTGTAATTCTTAAATAACCCCCTGTTTGTACATTTATCCCTTGCCACATTTCAGTACAACTATACAAATGGCTGCCTTCGATGGTTACAGTTGCGTTCGGCGAAATGGTGATGGAAGCACCAGGTGCTACAACAACGTCTGTATTTCTTAATACTATATTGCCGTAAAAAAACACTGGATTGGCAACATAATAGCTACCGCCATCAAAAACTCTGTCTGTGAAATCCCCTTCAAGTGTTTCGTTTATTACACCTTTGCATATAGGGTTAATATCACAATCATTGGTTACATTTATTCCAACGGCTGATTGTACACTACAACTAGTACTCGGCTCGGTATAAGAATATACAATTTCTATATATCCTGATTTCACCCCAGTAGCCCAGCCACTACCCGCATCAATAGCTACAATATTGGGGTCTGCACTAGCCCAAATACCACCTGAGGGATCGGCAGTCAATTGGATAGATTCCCGCTCACATATCGTTGCTTTAGGAAGAACAATTGTAGGGGGGGCGGGTGCATAGTTAGCCTCAATGGTATGTTGAACGGTGGCAGAACATCCAGTAGCATTAGTAACTGTATAATATACTAACCCAACCGCTTGGTCATGTGCCGTAACCAAGCCGCTGGCATCGATGGTAACAATACTAGGGTCGTCCACCGACCACACTCCATCTGGTGTGGCATCGGTTAGTTGTACGGTTGTGTTGCTTGCGCCGTTTAGGCAAATCAATGAAGAGCCACTGATGGGGGCAACAACTGGGGTTGGATTTACGGTGATGGTTTTAGACACAATATCATTTACGCAAGCATTGGATAGATGGTAGCTAATACTTACGTTGCCAGTGCTTAAACCCGTGACCAAACCATTGTTATCTACCGTAGCGATTGCGGGGTCGCTGCTCGTCCAATAACCGCCCGTTGAGCTTTCGCTTAGTTGCAAGGTAGATCCTGCACAGAAGCTTGAGTCGCCAATAATGGGTTGAATATTTGAAGTAATTGGGGAAATAATGGCAACAAATTGTTTTACAGTTGTTGCTGGCGGTGAAAAATTGTCGGTTGCAGCAATGGTTATAACATGAGTGCCGTAGTTAGAAGTGCTGCCAACAATAACCACATCAATAGTTGCAGTATCTCCATTTAAAATAGTAGAAGAAAAGTTTGCAATTCCCCCACTATTAACAGATGCACTAACTGTTTGAGAAACTTCTGGAGCTGAAAAAGCAAAATGAAGGTTAGTAGTATCTCCACAATATAGTCTAATTGTATCTATAGTATTACCAGAGAAAAGAATGGGTGGCAAATTGGAAGAACTATCAATACTAAATTTAAAGCAACTACTATCTAACCAATGAACCCCATTAATAGCAGTGTTGGAACTATCATAATTGGTACTGTCTAATCCGAAGCGCCCAATTTGAACGTAGTGTCCCAACCCGTCGTCAACACCAACTGTGGCGGGTATCCCACCAAAACCTACTATTCCGTCGGACGCATCGCCAGTAGTCCAATTCATATCTTTATAATTGAATGCTACGTTGCCTTGAGTAGAATTAGAATAATCGTACGTAAGCGGGTCGGTACCATCTGAAATAATTATTTGAAAAGTGTTGAGTAAATTGTCATTAACAGAAAAATACCCAGCATTTGTATAATTAACAATCAAGCTAGTACTTGTTAATTTGTAAGATATATTCCCACAGGCTGCTCCTCTAAAATCGACATCAGCCCAAAAACCTGCTACAATTGGAAAATTGGTTGGAAAACTTGTGGAGCTATAAGTATCCAAAGGACCAGTGAAAGTTAAACTCCCATTGACATTTATCCAAACCTGTGTATAAATAGTTCCATACAGATTAAAATTAAATCCCAAATTAATCGGTCCATAAGAACCATCCTCATTTTCTGGGTCTATAGGTGCAACTATAAAAGTAGAATCTGGGGCTGAATAACAATTCAATTCCTTGTGCAAAAGAGGCAATGCATAATTTTTTATAGACTTAGCTTTTACAGTTTTAAATGGCATTGCTTTTCTTGTTGTATGAGAAGCATTGTACGCGTTAGCTTTAGCTAACTTTATGGAGTCGTAAACATGCATACTAGGCGAAGGAAAATAAACTTGCTGCGCTTGTGCAACAAAAAAGCTAGAACAGACCAATAGAATGGCCAAAAAAATTTGTTTCATTCATTTGAGAATTAAAAAGTTTGTAATTGAATTATTTTTGTCAATACAATTTACCAGTGGGTAAACCATGAAAACCAAGAGGTTAATAAACTTTAAGGGTCGTTGAGTTGCATCAAACAATAGCGGCGCGTATTTCCGACGATGGTGTTGTAACTATTTTTCTGCATTTGAGGGTGTATGTTATATTTAATATAGAAAAAGACGCGTTCGTAATATTTTCAGTTAAACTTCTCGAAAGCTTAAAACTTTCGAGAAGTTAATGAAGGATTTAATCTTAATGTGGAGTGTAGTAATAAACAATCCCCCCCATTACGCCCCTACCAACACAGTTACCACATCACTTATTTGCCCTACTTTTTCATCATTAAAGAGTAGCCAACAGCGGTATTCCCTGTTTTCGGCTTTGCCAGCTACTAAATTGGGGCGTTTGTCGGTGAAAGTTGTTTTGGTAACCATAACAAGAAAGCTAAACTCCGTTTCATCGCCTCTTTTAGACTCTATCAATGCGCCTGTGGCGCCTTTTTTCATATACTTTCCATCCACTTTGCCACCGCTGTATTTTGCTTTCAACTTTGGTTTTACATTATCAAAATCTACGGTGGTATCTTCTCCCACAATGCCTAAATCTTCCTGAATGGCTTGGGTGCAAGCAGGGTTAGCTTTAATACTTCTAACTGTTTGCCTCGTGCGGGGAAAAATGCCTGGAATTACCGCAGCAGGTGGGTTAGCAGGGGTGGTAAATACGGGAAAGGGGGCGGCTATGGTGCCTACAGGGCCATTAAATAAATTATCCCGAAAGGCTAACATGGTGCCTAATGAAGCATTGGCCGCTTCTACTAGGCTAAGGGTGTAGTTGATAGCTAAACCATCGGCAATGATAATAGCCATCAGTGTTGCACTGATGCCGAGTGTTTTTTCATGGGTTTTTAACTTGGCTACAAAATTGATGAACCAGACGTTACGATCTGCTAAACTTGTGGGTAGATAATCTTTCTTTGACATGAGTCTTCTTTTTTAAAAATGAAAAAATGGGTTGTTAATAAAAAAAATATACTTAGTAAGATGTAATAATGATTGGTGGGGCTTTTGAACCTCACCCTTTTTTGACCTCACCCCTATCCCCTCTCCGAGGGAGAGGGATGTTGGCTGATGAACCTGATTCGCTTTCTTGGGTTTCTTTTCAAATTGTCCTTTTGAACCTCACCCCTATCCCCTCTCCGAGGGAGAGGGACGTTGGCTGATGAAATCGAAATGCTTTCTTGGGCTTCTTTTCAAATTGACCTTTTTAACCTCACCCCTATCCCCTCTCCGAGGGAGAGGGATGTTGGCTGATGAAATCGAATTGCTTTCTTGGGCTTCTTTTCAAATTGTCCTTTTTAACCTCACCTTTTTTTGACCTCACCCCTATCCCCTCTCCGAGGGAGAGGGATGTTGGCTGATGAAATCGAAATGATTGCGCAACGCTTTACTCCTTGTCGTAGAACGCTTATCCTTTAAGGTTTTCAGTACAATATTTATCTATTTCTATTTCTAAATTATTGTGTACTTGCCTTATCCTTTCTACTGTATATCAGCGATAGCTTAACCGTTGTGTTTCTGGTATCCGAACATCTATTTACACTTTTTTGGCAACAAGTAGCATCATTCGCTTTGCGAAAAAAATGGTACGCTGGACAACAAGAATGGTGCGCTGGACGAAAAAAATGGTACGCTGGACGACAAGAATGGTGCGCTGGACAACAAGAATGGTACGCTGGACAACAAGAATGGTACGCTGGACGACAAGAATGGTACGCTGGACGACAAGAATGGTACGCTGGACGACAAGAATGGTGCGCTGGACGACAAGAATGGTACGCTGGACGACAAGAATGGTGCGCTGCTCAACAAAAATAGTGGGCTGGAGACAGATCATTTTGTTGCAATTGAAGCCTACGGATTTACCAGCCCACCCTTTTAGATATTACCTACTGGAAAACGCCCGCCCCTTTTATTTCAACTTTTAGTACTGCTGGTGCAAATACAACAATTGGCACAATTTCATTATCAAAAGATTGTTACCATGCTTCCATTCTTTGCAAAAAGGAGCATCATGATTCGAAAGTAGAAGTAAGTAGTGAAAGTGAATAGAAATATTGTGAGCGGATTTTTATTTCTGGTATGCAAAAAGAAAAAACTAGACAAATGGAAAACCCAGAAATAAACAACTGCATTTTTAATAAAGATGAAAGAAAGAAATTACAGCATTAGCCCTTTTACCATTGAAATGAAAATGGCCGCAGATGGCGCATACATGAATAAGTATGTAAGGCTAATGAACACATTTTTTGAATTGGACATTACTCAACTGCGCCAATCAGTGAAAAAAGCCAAGCGGGAAAAAGGCTTGAGTGTGTCTGTATTGGCCTGCTTAATGTATGGCTACGCTCGGGCATTGGATAAAAACAAAGAAACATTGGCCATGCGGGGGCGAGGTAGTAAACTGTATGCTTTTGAAGACGCTGATTTATTTTTCCCCGTAAGAATTAAAACAACAGATAATAAACGCCTGCTTTGGTGTAAAATAATTCGAGCAGCTAACCGAAAAACGGTTCAAGAACTGGATGAAGCTATTAAACAAGCCACAACTATGACCAAGAAAATAACACAAGCAGAGCGTATCTTTTTTAAACTGCCCAACCGCATTCGCTATTGGTTTTACGATTACATGATGGGCAATCCACTAATGCGCAAAGCCAACGGCGGCAATGTGTATTTCAGTTCCTTAATGCAGGCCGGCATCGGCAACCTCTGGTACGGCATACCCAGCCATTTCCACTCCACAGGCATGTTCATTGGCATGTACAAAGAAGTAGCCGACACGCCCGACAGTACCGAAAAACGAAGCATCCTTGGCGTAAGTTGTTCGCTAGATCATGTGATTTCCGATGGTGCCACTTTGGCCAAGATTTATAAAGATTTCGCTTCGGAAATAAACCAATTGGTGTTGTAGAGAAGTAGGGGGAGTTAACCAAGGCAAACTAATTCCTTCGAGTATTCGGGTATTTATTTATACCATCATTAGATCTCTTTCAATAGCCTTAATTGAAAAAACTAAATCATTGAACTAATAACTTCTAATACTTAAACCTCCCAATTCTTGAAAAGAAAGAACCTATTTTCACAAAAAACGCCAATGCTTTTTTTGCATTGGCGTTTTTTGTTTTAATTGATAACACAATGATTTAAAAAGAACGAATGGCACGTGTGTAACCATCTTGCCCATATGGGTATGGCACATAATTTCCATTGTCAAAATCAAACAAATTATAAGTGCCTCCTTTTATTGTGCTATTGTGATAAAGACACCAAAAACCTGTTGTACCAAATAGAAAGTTGTTTAGTAAGTAGTGATGGCGATAAAGTAGGCTTAACTCTTTAAATGAAGGGAGATACCAGTCTGAATAGCCCCCTCGTTTACTTGTTCTGCATAAATACACAGGGGTGCAATCGGCTCCAAGAGTGGTCATTATAGTAGCAGAATTGGCAGCACCAGATCCAAGAACTTCCGAAGTATATAATGAATTAAAATCCGTAGGGTCTGCTGTATATCTTAAAATAAGGGTTGTAGTAAAGCCTGTATACCGATAAGTTGAACTATCCACCAGATTCGCGGTATCCATTATTAACCCATGACTACCTGTTTTGTCAATATAAAAGATGTAGCCGCCGCCATAGAACTGACCAATATGAAAAGTGGCAGTGCTAGCAGCAGGTTTTGTAAGAAAACTGATTTCATTTCCATAGGTAGTACCAGCACTTGTAGTGGCATAGGCACGCACATAGTAGGTGGTGTTGGGGGTTAATCCGGTCATCTTACCACCAAAACTCACTGCACGAGCACTATCAACGGTTTTGGTAGCTAATGCAACCGTAGGGTTAGGAGTGGTGGACCAACAAATACCTTGTGATAAGCCATACGTGCCAGAAGCATTATACACCACATACTCACCTCCACTGAAAGCTACACTGTCAGTCACGTTATAAACACTGGAAGTAAGCAGACCATCAAAAGCATTAACACCATTTCCCTTCCAATTGGGTGTGCCAGAATAGTCCAACGCCAGATACTGCCCTGCTTTTCCTTTTGGGATACTGTCCCATTTGCCGCTCTTCCACACCAACATATCCCCTTCATACTTTCCATTGGGCATCCCATTATTAGCATACAGTGCATAAGGCACACTCATCAACTGCTGTGTACCCACGGTAAAAAACTGTGTGCCTGTGCCGCTGGTATCTAAATCTTGCTGCACAAACTTGGCACTAGCTCCCCAATTGATGCTGCTAAACGTACCAGAAAGCACGGTGCCTTGCCCTACTACTACGCTAAACATGCCCAAGATGTCGGTGGTTACATTGTGTTTTTCGCTGTACACCACTTTGCCTGTGGCTGTGGTATCGTGAATCAAGAATTTCACATTAATGGCCTTGTTGATCAACGGTGTGCCATCGGTGCTGCGGGCTACGGCTTGGTAGTAAATACCTTGTTGGGCTTGGGTGGTGAGGGTTAGGAAGCAAGCTAGGAGTATAAAAAGGAATGCTTTATTGAACATAAACAATGAGTTTAATTTTTTTGAGAAAATGAAGTGATACCATCACTCGGTTATGCTTTACACAATAGTCAGAAATACTTCAGTTAAAATGATCGGATTGCTCTTATTCTTGAATAGCCCCATGTTGTTTTGGTAGTAGCACTTACAGTATTATAAGGTAGATAACTACCTGAGGCAATGGTACTATGATGATATTCCGGAATATCAGCTACACCCACATTGCTAACAATATTAAAAGGGGGATAACTCCGTTTACACATCAGTTTAGCTTCTTCTAATGATGGTAGATACCAATCAGTATAACCTCTAGCAGTATTCATTTTGCATAAATGAGCGGCCAAGCAATCTGACCCAAATGCAAGTATTATTGAATCTGTATTTGCGGCTCCAGTTCCTAAACTTCCAGAAGTACTAAATGAATTTAGTTTACTTAAATCGGCATTTGTTTTGAAATAAAGGTATTGCAATCCTGTTGACCAAATATACATATTCACTTGGTCAACAGTTGGGTTATAAATATCAGCCGTATCCATTATTAGCCCATGACTTCCTGTGTTGTCAATATAAAAAATATAACCACCTCCATAATATTGTCCAATACGAAAAGTTGTTGAGCTGGCGGCCGATTTTGTAAGGAAACTAATTTCTTGCCCATAAGTAGTTCCAGCACTAGTGGTGCAATAGGCTCTTACATAATAAGTGGTGTTGGGCGATAAGCCAGTGAGTTTGCTGCTGAAATCACCAGTGGTACTATCAACGGTTTTGGTGGATAATGCAACGGTAGGTGTTTTGCTAGTTGACCAACAAACCCCTTGTGCAATTACTGCCTGGCCAGAAGCGTTGTAAAAGTTGTATTTACCTCCTGTGTAAGCAATGCTGTCTGTGATGTTATACACCGAATACGTACTGATGCCGTAGAAATTGCTGGTATTGCCAAGATTGCTCCATTGGGCAGTACCTGTATTATCGGTAATTAACACCTGATTGGGTTGCCCTTTTGGCAAACCATTATAAGCATGCAAGGCATACGGCACACTCATCAATTGCTGTGTACCCACGGTAAAAAACTGTGTACCTGTGCCGCTTGTGTCTAAATCTTGCTGTACAAACTTGGCACTTGCGCCCCAATTGATGCTGCTAAACGTGCCAGAAAGCACCGTGCCTTGCCCTACCACTACGCTA
>JAIXOJ010000182.1 GCA_027486835.1 Chitinophagaceae bacterium | reverse complement strand
TTGGAGGTTGTAAATATTGGCGTGTGGCCATGCGCTACCAACGAATCGGAGGGTACATAATCGGTGTCATTGGGTGTTCCTTTGTTGATCCATTGGAAGGCAAGGTCTTTTTTGGCCTGTAGGTATAATTGCCTAAACTGTCGCCAAGCCATGTCCCGCTCGCCAGGCGGCAGGGTTTGTGCCACGGCTACGGGCTGAATCGTAGCCAATTGAACTAGGCAGGGTTTGGCAGCAGTACCCGTATCGCAATGAACCATTGAAGCAGCAAAAGCCCATAGGTTAAATGTGTACGTTGTATTGTTGACAGAATCGTAGAGTTTTTGGTATTTGACCAGCACATTTTCCATAGAATCCATGCCATTGAACACAGATATAGAAGCAAAGGGATCGGTATAAGCACTATTGGCAGGGATGGCATTGTAGGGCGTTTTGGTAATACCAATAGGGTTGAGATAGCCTTTAGTAAGGGCATCTGCATACGTATCTGATTTTTCAAATTCCCTATCCCAAGTAGCACTCGGGTTCATTAAACTTGCGTATATCTTATACTTTCCATACTCAGGATGGAGCGGCAGGAGGGCTTCGGCCCAAGACGTTTTAAACTTACTGGAAAACTCATTCATATCCAGTTGACCCGGTTCGGCCAAATAGCCTCCATCGTCCACGGTTACGGAGTCGGGTCTTCCGTTATCGTCTAAATATCGAATGTCTGACCGCTGGTAGCGGGGGTTATGAATGTTGGTGGAATCTAATGGAGAAGCAAAGAAAATAGAATATTTATCGTACAAGCTATAGCTGGTATCGGTTTTGGCATACTCGCCCGTGGGGGGCATCATTTGCTGCAGCATCGATTGCCTGATATCGTCCACCTCGTTGGTGGTGCCGCACAAGGCCCTACAAGCGTCTAGTGCATGCTGGTAGGCCAGCCAAATGCCTGCCGTGTCGGCGGCTTGGGTGCTGTCGATGCCCGTGCTTAGGATGTAGTTTGTGCGGAAAGAAGGGTATTCACCCACACTGTTTTTGCAAGATTCGCAATCGGGTTGGCATACCAACAATTGCCGATTGATGATTTGTTGCTCCTGAATAAACTGTTGGAGGGTCTTGCAGGTATTCTGCTGCGCAAATACACTGTCGCGGTAGTAGGCCAGTCCATACGCACTCAAGGAGAGGCGTTTGTTTACCTCATACACCCCTTTTTCTAAATACAAGTAGGTGTCAAAAGTCAGGTTAGGCGTTTGGCAAGCCGTATCGATGCTGCCCGTAGTGGGCAGGTTGCTCAGCGTGGTATCGTAAGGCGCACCGCCCAGTTTTTGGTTGTTGCAGTCGTCGGTTATGGTAAATCGCAGGTTAAACAGGCAGGGGTAGCATACAGCTTTGCCTACACAGTTGGCCTGGGTATAAACGGGCGGGGGTAACTGGTAGCTAAAATGATACACCCCTGCTTTGGACACCAGCAAGCTTTTGGTCGTAAGAAGGTCTTGCCCATCTAGGGTGAGGGTGGTGGTGTCGGACAGCGTTTCGGTAATATAGACCGTATCGTAGCCGGGCAGGGTTTGCAGCTTAACACTGTTGGTGTCGGGCAGTGCAGAAAGGGCGGTGGCTACCGTGCGGCCTGCCATATCGGTATAGCTCACGCTAAACTGTCCATTCGCATCCCGCACCATCGTTTTTTGGTAGTGCGATCGATCGCCCGCATCTGTACCAAACAGCGCGTCTAGCTCGTCTTGGTTGGGTGCACCTCCGTAGAGGTATTTGGTTTCGTGGCCACTTCCCAAGCGATGGGTAGGCCCCACTCCGCTTTTGCGGCTAATGCGGCCTGTGTTGTCGGGGGTATATTCCGTTTCGGTAAAGGGATGCCCACCCGCATCGGGTATAAATCGATGGAAGCTTTGGTTTTTAAGGGGGTTAAAGGATGAATAATATTGAGCCGCCCCTGCACTATCGGGCTGCATGGGCAGGGCATGTAGGTCGCAATAAGTAGATGGGTCGCCCAGGGTATCGTATTGGCCTAGGTCATATTCCCCCCCATTAACGCCTCGGTTGAGCCGATGGATATAGCCCAATACATTTTGCAACGTGGGCACCGGCAGCACATTGATGGCGGGTCGGCCTTGGGCATCGTAGTAGGTTTCTCCAGCCACCACATGGTTGGTGCTGTTGTCAATGGTTACCGTTTGTCGACTGCGGAGGCTGCCATCAAAATACTGCACCGCCACTTTGCGCTTGCCTTCTTCGGCATAGCTTATGGTCGATTGCCAGTTGAGGTTGCGCTGGTGGGCCGCTACGGCGGCACTACGCAGGCCAGTGGCATAGTCCGATGTCCAGCGGGCTGCTACTCTAATGCCGCCGTCTTTTTCATGCACCGGCCTCACCCGCACAAACAACCGACCATTTTCGTCGTACAATAAGGGGATGGCATAACTATTACCAGCGGTAACAATTCTACTGGCGTTTTCACTAAAAATGGCAGCACTATTAAAACTGCCATTGGCATTTCTGTAGGCACTACCCGGCGCATACAGGGCAAAAGAATCGATAAAGGCCCATTCTAGTTCGTAATCATCTGCCCCCACCACATTGGCCCAAGCCGCATGTATTTCTACGGGATTGGCTGCCAACGTGCTGCTGTCTAGATATAAGGATTGTAAGCTGCTGTCGGTACAAGCAAAATAATATTCATGGTACGCCTCCAAGGTGTTTTCTAGCATCAGCGAGGCTTCCAAGCCGGGGGGTATTTGGCTGGCATTGGTTATGGTCATTTTTACCCGATAAGCACCCTGCAACACCAGGGAGGTGCGGCTGGTATAGGGCAAGGAATCGTTGTAAGCTAGGGTAAACAAATGCGTGGCCGTGTCCACAGTTCCGTTTGTGCGGGTACGCTCTATAAACACCCGCACCGAAGCAGTAAACGTGTGGGGCAATAGCTGCCCCGACGATTCGTTGATCTTAAAAGTGAGGATGTTCTTATACGCAAAATGCTGCACCCGCGCTGCAAGTGCCGCATTGGTAAAAACCGTATCTGCTAGCGAAATGGAAGAGTCTTTTTTTAGCCCTGTGCCAGTTAAGGCACGGATAATGGTCACTTTCTCTTTGGCATAACCCATTGAAGGGAGCAGCGAAAACAATAAAAAAAAGCAGCATAGGCTGGTAGCATGTCGGGTAAATTGTCTCATATACCGTGTGTTTTATAAGTTG
>JAIXOJ010000120.1 GCA_027486835.1 Chitinophagaceae bacterium | reverse complement strand
TTGGTTTTCAAATAGTTCAGCACATTGCTAGTATAGTTGTACACCGAATCTTGGAGGGCGGCAAGCGGCAAGTTATTCCAGGCAGTGGGCAGTGTTTGGTGGGCTGGGTCTGCCCAAGTATCGGAATAATAAATGTCAAGGTCAATGGCCATGCCTAAGTTTTTTGCCCTGCGAATGGTTTTCTCCACTTCGGCAAGATCGCTGTACCATTTGCCTTTGTTGAGCGGGGCAGTCCAAGCGGGGTTGTGCCAAAGCCTTACCCTCACCAAGTTGGCACCGTGGTTTTTGAAAATCTGGAAAGGGTCTTGTACCATTCCAGTTTCTTTATACACACCTCCACAATCTTCTATTTGGTTAACATAGGAAAGATCTGCCCCCATCACAAACTTTGTCCAGACATATTCCTTTTTTGTGGTATCGGCAGTGTCGGGTTGCTGGGATGTACTTTTTTTGCAAGAGGCCATTAAGCCAACAAAAATTAGTAAATGCAGCAGGGAAAGGCAAGCTTTCATATCGTTATTTGAACAAACTTATGAAGGGGTAAGTATAGTTGGGGTTGATTATGCTAAAAGCAGCAGATTTATGGTGAAAAAAATAGGGATTTTGAAATCCCATTTATCAATTCAGGCGACCTATGCCCTATGGAACATGCCTCCCAGCGGCACAACTGCGCTCTTAGGTTTGATTCAAGGCACACTTTCATCCAGAGGGCTTTGTTTATTTTGCTAGTATCCAAAACGAAAATCAGGAAATTTGCATACACTTTGACGTAGTCAGGAGACTACGCCAAGCGGAGTATTAGGTGAAAAATTTATTGAAGGGCGAGCTGTTAGCGCAGCGCATCTCGCCTGAACAGATAATTGGGATTTCCAAATCCCATTATCTACAAGCTACATTGAACCTGATGCAAAAAATACTTATCTATTGCTAGAACTGTCACAACAACTAATAGTGACCTCCACAAATTAGTAAACAGCAAAAGCTACAAAGTGAATCTGGTATTAGTGGTTTATCCGAAAAGTAGATTATAATAAGCTTTAGTAAATCTGTGAATGGGATTTGGAAATCCCATTTATCTGTTCAGCCAACATGTCCTCCGGAACATGTCGGCCAGCGGGACATATTTCACTCAATTTGAGTCCGTAATTCTTCTAGTTCAACTTGCAATTTTTTCTTTAAGATTTTAAAGTATTCGTTTAAGTCATCTATTTCCTTAATGGTAATGAATGTTTCGCTTTGTTTTATTGCAATTATTTCTGCTTCAAGAGCTTTTACCTTTTTACGCAATTCTATGATAGTTGCTTTTAGTCGTTCTTTATCGGCTAGTTTATCGCCGATGCTTGTTGTAAGGATTCCTTTTTCTAGGTTGGCAAGAATTTCTGATACTCTTTGTAAATCATTATTTTCATTAGCATAATTCAGCTCTTTAAATATGGCTTCTGCTTTTTGCTGAATCTCAACTGTTTCGTTCATAAACTTATCAGGATGACAAAGCGTCGTGGCTTTCCGATACTTCTTTTTTAATTCTTCCCTCTGCTCTTGGGGTAATTCAATGATATCCTTTTCTGTTTCAACTTGTTCTTGATATTGTTTTTCATCATTTACAGCTTCCTCATACTTCTTTTTATCATCTTTGAATTTCAGTTTTCTTAGTCTTAATATTTCAAGAATTATCGAACCCAATTCATTTGTGTGCCTATGTTGAAAGTCGGCAACAATTCTTAGTAAATCTATTTTCTCATTATCATATCCGTTTAGTTGATTTTCTAAGTTTTTTATTTCTAGTTTAAGTGCGGCGATTTCAGGGTCAGACCAAATTGAAAGTTGTTTATTGTTTGATATGAACGATTGAATATTAAGAATAGCTGCTCCATATTCTTTATTTTCAATAAGGCTTAATATCTCCAGAATTTGAGTGTCAAAATTATATTGCTTCAGTTTGGAAGTTTCCTTTTCCAATTCTTCAAGGTCTTCTAAAAAAATATAGTTTTTTAGAATTTCCATGCGCTTCATTATTTTTTCAATAGGAAATTGGAACTCAATTTTTTCTTCATCAGGAAAATATTGTTTTCTTATCCTACTGAACTCAGCTACAAATTGTGATGCCAGCAAATGATCTTCCGTGGTTACAATTACATTTTCAAAATTAATCTCAGCTTTATAGCTCCAATTATATGAACCTGTGATAACGACGTTATTGTCGATAACACAAAACTTATTGTGCATCAGTACAGAATCTTCGTTTCCTATTTTATACACCCTTGAATTTTCAATCAATAGTTCATCAAAGTTGATACTTGAATTGTTGTTGATTTGATCGTTTGAAATGATTAGCTGTACCGTACGACCATTCTTTGCCTTATTGACAAGTTCATTGAATAATGTTTGGTTGGTAAACCAAGCTACGGCAATAAAAATGGTTCTTTTTGCTTTGCCAATTTCTTGTTCTATTCTTTTTCCAATGTTTTCAAATACTGCTTCTGTTTGCATAAAACTATTTTAAAATGGCAAATATCCCTTCCATTTCTGTGATAATATTTGATTTTTTAAGGCTTCAGCTTTATTTCCAATTTTGGAATAAATATCCGAAATTTCCATGTAAACATTAGAAATGACATATGATTTTTCAATCCCCTTGTTCCAATTATTTATAGCATAAGTAAAGTTTTGGATTGCAATTTGATAATCAAATTTTGCAGCACATATCCGTCCTTTTAATGAGTATAATCCTACATTATTAGGATTAAGTTTTATAGCTATATCAACATTTGATATGGCATTTGAAAATTCTTTCCTTTTATAATAATAAAAAGCTCTCCTTCTTAGGCAATCCAAATGATTTGGATTAATTTCTAATAGTTTGTTTACTAATTCGAATTCTTTTTCAAGATCATTCAAAATACATTCATTTATTAGAATCATTATCTCTAAACATTGTTCGTCTTGTTCATTTATTTTTAATCCTTCAGCACAGTCCTCTAAAGCCTTTTTCGCATCCCCAATGTGGATAAAATAAAAATAAGCCCTTTTCCTGTAGCCTAATGTTGTTTTATTTGATAACTTAATCAATGTTGAATAATCTTCTAAAGCCAAATCCCACTTTCCTATATTCTCATATGCAATACCTCTAAAATAATAAGAATACTCAAAAAAAGGATTCAAATTTATTATTTCAGATAAATGGTTTATTGCTTGGTGGTAATTGATTTCATCCGTAGCGTAAGAGCGATTATCGAAGAAAACATCTAGTTTTTCTAAAAAGCTGGGGTTGTTAACAATGTCAAAATGAATATTGATATTAACCGTGCTTAATTCATCATAAAGAAGTCTATAAGCTTCATTAAATAACGTTTCAATTCTCCCATATAGCAACTTTTTAGTAATATCAATTGAAATACTAGCTCTAACAATATCTTTTGAGCCAATGTGAACTATCGCTTTAGAATTTTCATGTGTATCATTCATAAGTATAAGTTTTTAAAATTTCATTCCAAACAACGCAATAAGTTATGAAAATGCTGCAATTTATTTACAATGGCATATCAATTAAGATTTTCCTTAAATGCATTCTTTTAGCTGGAAATTCAAAATCTGATTTCTTTTAGTTCATAGTCATCTTTACCATTGTACTGAACTACAAGAGCTGTTTTACGAGATACTTCTAAAGAGTTTTTTCCATCTTCGTCTGTAATCACAACAATATGGCCATTGTAGGGTATTGATTCAGCGAATTTCGTTTGGTGAATAAAAGAAAGTCCTACCAATTCCGTTACATGTTTAGGTGCTGGATCAATCCACACCTCAACTTCTCCATTGCCTCCTGCAATAAGTCGTTTAACTTTCCCCTTAATAACAAGATATGAAACAAGCTCTTCAATAAATAATTTATAATCAACATTGTCAAGGGAGCCTGAGATATCTACATACAGATGATCAATAGGCTTCAGCAACAGACTTGTTAAGTCCTCTTTTGAAAAATTACTGGGATACCTTATCTCTGGTAAATATTTTTTTATTTCCTTTTTAAAAGATTCAATATTAGGACTTCTTGGTATCATTTGACCATAGCAATTCGACCTATCTGGTAAAATCATTTTATTAGAAATTAGACCATAGTTCACGAGTATAATATGAGCATTAGGTAGCCCTCGAGGGTAATCTTTCAATACCGCATTAAAATTCTTAGAGGAGTGTTTTCTGTATTGTTTTACTTCAATAGCAAGAATACAATCATAACAGCTTTTGCTTTCTCCTTTATAGATTGTATAATCAGGCTGAATCCCTCTTTTTCTTGATTTTCCTTCAAGAGGTCTTTTTTCCGTGTTTTCTACTAAGGTTCGTACCTCAGACCATAGTTGCAAAGTTCCTTTTGAGGTTTTAATACTTGCCAAATGAGTAGCTGATAAGGATAATGTTAGCTTCCCATTTATGTGATGTATTTCGTAATCATAATCATTAAAGGACTCAACGATTTGCGTTAGTACCCAAGCTGCATACAACTCATATCGCTTCTTCCAAACTGGAATGTTTAACAAGTCGATTAATTCTTGTAACAGATTCTCTTCTTTTCGTTTGACAGTTGGTAGTGTGTTCAAAAATGTTTCTATCTCAACTGCAAGATTTGCTTCGGCTTGGATTTTTGCTACGCTATCCAATTTTCCTATCTTTTCTAATTTATCATATACACAGTCAATTAGTTTGTATGGCCAACATTCATATTCTGCGTTATTTAAATCTTCTGCAATCCAGGGAGTTATTTTTTCTTTAATCCAATTATTTCTAATTTCTTCTTGATTAGAAATAAAGTTTTTCATTATTTCATTAAAAGTCCCTCTACAAGTATTGATACTTATACATGTATTTATAAAACTCTTAAAGATTTGCAATACCTTCTTAAGTTGCTGCTTTAAGGAATCAATCTCACATGGTGGAATTTCAAATTCAGGTGTACCAAAAATAGAGGCTGCTCTTTTTTCAAGGTCATATATTTTATTATTATCAACCCAAGACCTTATAAGCTTATTTTCGCATTGACCATTTCGATATTCTGCAAATATGTCGAGTAATAACCATAGTTGTTCTGAATTTAAAGAATAGCAAGTGTCTAACTCTCTTACTCTATTTAGCTTTGCTAATGTTTCTCTAAAATGTTCAAGGCTAAATTCAAGTTTTTCATTCTCTGAATTGTCAAAATCAAATTCTATCCTAAGATTTTGATTGGTTTCCTTGATTGAGTGCTTCTCAAAAAACACACACATATCACTCATCATTTGAGAAAATGGCTGCAAGGTTTTAAAAAAAGCTACCAACAATTGCTCAACAGAAATTTGATAATGCTTCAAGTCTTCTTCAAAATCCTTATTATCTTTTGTAATATTCAAATGATTGTATAAACCCTTTTCGACTTCATTGCCGTTAAGCAAATCTTGATCATAAAATAAGCTATCTAGACCACATGAATTTTTTAAATACCTCCACAAGGATTCTGAACTTTTAAGAATTTCTTCTGGTGTATTTGATGATGATGTTGAAATCATAATTCAGTGAATGATATTTAAAAAAGTGGCTACCCAACATATAGGCTTTGCAAATCTCTGGCTTTTCCCCGCTGGTACGAGGGCGCACTTGTACCCTTAGCTAAGATCTTATCCGCTGGGCGAGATATTAACGAATCGAATCTCGCCTAAACAGATAATTGGGATTTGCAAATCCCATTTGCTTATTTCATCGCTATTAAACCACTAATTGCAGTATTTGAAAAGTTTTTATCGGCTTTACTTCAAGTTGAATCCGTTCTCTTTTTCATTCAGTTTTTCATTTTCCTTTTGAAGTCTGAGTACTTCAAGCTGTTTCTTTTTAAAGTCTAAAACAATGCCTTATTGTTGCATTTCTTCATTGGTCATTTGTCTGATTTTTAAGTTTTAAATTAATGCAATACTAAAGATTAAAGCAAATTTTGGAATAAATAGAAAGCGAATAAACAATAAGCTAGTACAAGTTACAAAAAAAAGGCTACCAATAAAACTATATTTATTGGTAGCCCAAAACGTAAGAAATATATAAATCGGGTTACAGCAATTAATTAAAAATGGATTAATTAGGTATCAGAAGTATTCACTAATACAACAACTAATTTCACAGTAATTCCTTTCTTAAAATCTATGGTTACCGTTTGGCTTTCTTTGCCGATAGCAGTAACATTAAAGGGGGCTTTACCTAGTTTGTGGCTAGGAACTTGTATTTCACTCTTATTATTCACTACATAAATGGAGGTTTCTTTAGCGTTGATGTCGGTTGCGGAAGCTTGACCTTCAAACAAACTACCATCCTCATTTTTTAACGTGATTTCAGCAGCATTGTGTTGCGTACCATCTTTAGGAATTTTTAAAGCAGCAAGCAAACCATTA
>JAIXOJ010000004.1 GCA_027486835.1 Chitinophagaceae bacterium | reverse complement strand
TGGTCAGAATCAAACTCTGTGATGAGTTCAAACTCAATAACACAAATGATCTTAGCTGCGAGAGTCGTGACGCAAGTTATATAACTAAGAAACATTGGCTCCCAATCTCTCACTCTGTTAAACCTCAGAGGTACTCCGTGTAACAAATAATATCAACGATTTAGAAAAGGTGGGAGGAGGGTTAATAAACCATGCTATTCGCTACTGAATGCGTTTACCAAAAAGTATAGCGCACAAAAAAGGCTGTATCGTAGCGATACAGCCTTTAGTTTTGGTAGAGCGTACGGGAATCGAACCCGTGATTCCTCCGTGAAAGGGAGGTGTCTTAACCCCTTGACCAACGCTCCGTTTTGTTCGGGGAGTGCAAATATAGGGGTGTAGCTTAGATTAGCCAAAGAATTTCATTATTTTTTCAAAAAATAATTTTTTGTTGTCTGTATCCATGCCCTTTATCCTATCAATTCTTTTAAGTACTGTAGCTCCGTGGCCAGCTTCTGCACCAGTTCTTTTACCCGTGCTTGATCATATTCTTCTAATTGCTCAAAAGCTTTGGCACAGATGGTCAATTCATCGAAACAAGCAGAAAGGGCGGTTCCTTTTATCTTGTGGATAATGGTCTTTATTCCCTTTAAATTTTCATTGGCCACATGGGCTTCAATTTCGGCCATGCCATTGGTCAGCGTGTCGTTGATATTGTTTTGTATAAACACCAAAAACTGTTGATACACTTCTTCTTTGTTGCCTAGCCTCGCTTTTAGCTTGGCCATGTCAAAATGGGTATTTACGCTAGTATCCACTGTTGTTTCGTTTTGATTTTCTTTCTTTTTTGTAACCAACCAATAGGTTAGTGCTTTTTCAATGGATTCTTTTACCACAGGCTTGCTCAAATAATCGTCCATACCTGCTTCCATACATTTCTCCTTCTCCCCTTTCACTATACCTGCGGTAAGGGCCACAATAGGCACCCGCTGGGTGGCGTTGGCTTGTAGTTCCCATGTTCTGATGGCTCTTGTGGCTTCATATCCGTTCATTTCGGGCATCTGCACGTCAATGAATATAATATTTGGTTTGGCAATCTTATTCAGTTCCACGGCCTGCTTGCCGTTTGTTGCCTCAATAATAGTGGCTTTGGGCAATAGGTTTCCAATGATGGTTTTGGCTAGGAACATATTTACAATATTGTCCTCTGCCACCAAAATAGTACTCGTAGGAGGTATTGCATCTATGTCGCCTTTTTGGTTAGCCAAGGTATCCCCGCTTTGTTCGTTTCCTTCTTCATTACCCTTGCTGGTGCTGGTTTTTAATTTGCCCAGTGCCTCGTATAGTTGTTTGATTTTAATAGGCTTAATAAGGCGTTGCTGCACTTCCAATTCTTTGCAGGAAACGTTGATACTCTCATCATCGGATGAGCTATACAATAAAATAATGGGTTGTTTATCGGCCTTTAGGTTAAGGTTGTAGCGGATGTTTCTAATGGTTTCAATGCCGTCCATTTCGGGCATGTGGTAATCCATCAGAATTACATCGTACTGATTGCCAGCGGCTATTTTTTCCAGGGCCACTTTGCCATTGCTGGCATCCTCTGTTTTAATAGAACGCATGGCCAGCATATCTTTTAAAATCAATCGGTTGTTGGCGTTATCGTCCACTATCAACACGTTGTTCAGGTGGTTGACCACTTCCCAATCGAGCGGTTCGCCCAATTGCGATTTGAATTTAATGTCAAAAAAGAAGGTACTACCCTTGCCCGGTTCGCTCTTGAGTTGCAGCTTACTATCCATCAACGCCAAAAGTTTATTAGAAATGGTAAGCCCCAAGCCCGTACCGCCATATTTTCTGGTGGTGGAGGCATCTTCTTGTGAAAAAGCATCAAATATTTTCAACTGATTTTTGGGGTAAATCCCTATTCCTGTGTCCCTAACTGAGAAGCGGAAATGGGTTTCATTTTCGGCAGCATCTTCGCTAGGCAATACCTGAACCTTTAACTCTATTTCTCCTTCGGAAGTAAACTTTACGGCGTTACTTAACAGATTTACCAATACTTGGCGTAGCCTGATGGGGTCTGCCCACACAAAGCGGGGCACATCGGAGCTAATATTAAGCAGTACCTCTAAATTCTTTTGATGGGCTTGGTAGGTAATTACATCCGCCACTTGATTGCTTATTTCAAACAAATCCGTTTTCTCTGCATCTAACTCCAGCTTTCCTGCTTCAATTTTGGAGAAGTCGAGTATATCATTAATTATATCCAACAGAGAATTAGCCGACTGATACACGGCAGCCATGTACTGGGTTTGAGTAGGATTGAGGTTGGTCCTCAACAACAAATCAGTAAATCCAATAACCCCATTAAGCGGGGTACGAATTTCATGGCTCATGTTAGCCAAGAACTCCGATTTGGCAATATTGGCTGCCTCTGCCTGTTCCTTCGCCTTGATAATTAAATCTTCCGCTTGCTTCTGCTCGGTAAGGTCGGTATGGGTACCAATAACCCGCTGTGGCTTGCCATCCTTGCTCCAATCTATCACTTTGCCCTTGGCCAATATCCATTTGAATGAGCCATCTTTACACAACATTCTAAACTCCTTGGAATAGATGGGCACTTCGCCACTAAAATGCCTGTTTAATTCGGCATAACAGCCTTCCGTATCATCTGGATGCAATCTTTTGCCCCACTCCTCAAGTGAGTCGGTTATTTCGTCTGGGGCAAAGCCCAGCACTTGCTTCCATTTATCGGAATAAAATACTTTACCAGCCACCACGTTCCAATCCCACATGCCATCGCCAGAATTCTCTAGGGCAAACTTCCAGCGTTCTTCGCTCAGCCTTAATTTTTTATCCGATTCCCGAATCTTGCTAATGTCGTGCGCACTGGCATAAATATTACCAGAATCAATATCCCTACTGGCACTCCATTCTAATATTTTGTAGGTATTTTCCTTTGTCCTAAACCGGCTAAACGAATGCGAAGTGGTGCTTTCGTTGGCTAATTTTTCCACCTCCAATTTGCCTGCGGCAGCATCATCTGCGTGGATATAACTAAGAAATGAAGTGCCTACTAATTCTCCTTGTTCCCATCCGAGGGTTTCGGTAAATGCTGGGTTAATTTTCTTAAAAAAACCATTTTTATCGGTTACGCACAATAAGTCTTTGGACAAATTAAATAATAGCTCGTAATTCTCCAGTTCGTTACGTTCTTTTTTTGCCACAATTTGTGCCACCACTTCTTGCGCCAAAATTTCTAATGCCCGCAGTTGTTTGGCCTCTAATCTTCTTGGATATTTATCAATAACGCACAGTGTACCCAAGGCATACCCATCTGGGTCTATCAAAGGGTGACCAGCATAAAACCGAATATTGGGATCACCGTTCACTAAGGGATTATCTTTAAATCGATCATCAATGGTTGCATCTTCTACCTCAAGGGTAATATTATCCGTGATGGCATATTGGCAAAAAGAAATATCCCGCGCCGTTTCAGAAGAATCGAGACCTATTTTAGACTTGAACCATTGCCTGTTTTCGTCAATTAAGCTCACTAAAGCAATGGGTACATTGCAAATAACAGATGCCAACTCTGTGAGCCGGTCAAACTGTTCTTCGGGCAGGGTATCTAATATATTATAGCTCTTGAGTGCGTTGAGGCGCTCTTCTTCATTAAGTGCTAACGGTAACTGTGACATAACTTTTTGACGATTGACACTTTGATAAACAACAAAAATCTATACTCGATTCAATGCAATTTTAAAAACAATTTTACGAGAATACAATAACGGGCAATTAAAAGTTTTCTAGGCCCTTTTCCACTACCCCTCTACCACCCACTACCCTACCATACCTTCCTTGCCAAATACCAGTTTGACATTGCGATATTAACGGGCCGCTTAAAAAATATTTTTATTATGGGAGCACCATAATAAACAGAAAAATTAAGCACGATACTATTACATTAAATTCCGCAATACCTTATAACCTACAGCTATTCTCCAATTGCTGCACTAGCATTTTGCCCATCCTTAATTTGGGCAACAAAATCCTCAATTTGCAATGCATCCTCATTGGAAAACACCCCAATCCTCGTTCTAACTAAACTGCTTAAATGTGCACCTACACCTAACACTTTGCCATAATCATGGGCTAAGCTTCTTATGTAAGTACCCGTGGTACAAACTACCTTGAAATGAACAATAGGCAAAGCAATTTGGGTAATGGCAAACTCAGTAATGGTAATGGGTCTTGGCACCACCGCCACCTCAATACCTTTACGGGCGGAAAGATAAAGCGGTTTGCCGTCTTTTTTGATAGCAGAAAACTGTGGCGGCATTTGCATGATAGCACCAATGAATGGCTTAGTGGCTGTTAAAAGGTCTTGCTCCGTTAAATGTTCTGTTGAAATAAAGTTTTCTGGCGGGGATTCCAAGTCATAACTGGCAGTAGTGCTTCCGAGTGTGAATGTGCCTGTGTATTCCTTTTCCATACCCATGTATTCGTTAATTTTCTTGGTAAACTTACCTGTACAAATAATCAACAAACCTGTTGCCAAAGGATCTAGGGTACCCGCATGACCTACTTTGGCAATTTTAAGAAGGTTTCTCACCTTCCTTACCAAATCAAAACTTGTCCAACCAATTGGTTTATCAAACAATAACACCCTTCCCGCTTCAAAAGATCCTTTATCTGTAATCATTTCAATAATTTAAATCCAACAACAATTCATTTCGCCAACAACCATTTAAAGTGTATTCCCCCCTTTATTTCCAAACAATCGATACAAATGAGCTATGGTTAATACTTAGAGAATATGAAACTGATACTACTCTACAATTAGTTGGTATAAGAATCCATGAACTAATCCCCCCCTAAAATTCACAAAAACTATTTTTTAAAATCCCAATCAAGCATTAGTAGGTTTTGTCCCATGCAAACTACGGTAAGCCAAAATAACACTTACCACCGTAAGCACACAGCCCAGAATAAATGGTGCGCCAGGGAAGTATATACCCGTTGTATGGGAACTAAACCTAGCAAAAATGGTGGTCATCAATACTGGCCCAACAATAGAAGTGAGGCTCATTAAACTCGTTAATGCCCCTTGCAACTCCCCTTGTTCATTCGGAGAAACATAAGTGGAAATTATCCCTTGAATGGCAGGCATTGCAATACCTCCAAGGCAGTAAACGGCGGTAAAAGCAAACATCATCCATGTTTCACTTGCCAACGCAAACAACAAAAAACCCGCAGCATAAAAACTCAACCCCACATACACACTTTTAGCCTGTCCAATCTTGGGAATTACCGTTCTAATAAGCAACCCTTGTACTATCATTACACATACCCCCACAACACCTAGGGAGTTGCCCACCATTTTACTATCCCATTTGAATTTTTCAATGGTGTAGTAGCTCCATGTAGTCTGTACTGCGTGAGACGCTATATAAATCAATGTAATGGAGGCCACCATGCCCCCGATGACGGGGTACTTTGTTAACATTTTTAATGACCCAACTGGATTTGCTCTTGTCCAATCAAACTTGCGCCTATTTTCAACGGCTAAAGACTCTGGTAACACAAAAAAGCCGTACAACCAATTAATTAGGGTTAAAATAGCTGCGCCAATAAAAGGCCCCCGCACACCAAAATGCGCCAGGTATCCCCCTAATACTGGCCCAATGATAAAACCCAAACCGAAAGCTGCGCCTAATAGTCCAAAGTTTTGCGCCTTGTTTTCAGGCGTACTAATGTCTGCTATATAAGCAGACCCAGTAGTTATACTTGCGCCAGTTAACCCAGCCACTAATCGGCCAACGAAAAGCCACATAATTGATGGGGCAAATGCTAAGAACAAATAATCGATTCCAAAACCAAAGAGGGAAAAGAGCAAAACCGGTCGTCGGCCATATTGATCACTTAGGTTTCCAATGATGGGTGAACATAAGAACTGCATGAAGGAGTAGGCAAATATGAGCCATCCCCCATAAAGAGAGGCTTCGCTAAAACTTCCCTTAATTAAACCCTGAATGAGCTGTGGTAAAATGGGGATGATAATCCCAAAACCTATGATATCTATAAGGAGTGTGATAAATATAAAACCCATTGCCGCCTGCTTCTTATCCCTTGCCATGCCTTTCTAGTTTCAAAAAATTACTTAAACACAAACTGTACTAAAACCCCTAACCATTATCCCCGCAATTATTCGAATCAAAGGGTAAAAAAGCAAAAAAGCTGTCTCTAATGTGGAGACAGCTTTTTTCGATCATGCAACTATTTCTATAATCCGAAAGCAGATTTAACCACTGGTACAAAATCTAATTTTTCCCAGGTAAATAATTCTACTTCTTTTCTCAAGATTGCACCTGAAGGTTCTTTGAATTCTTTTACTACTACTTCATTCTTTCTACCCATGTGTCCATAAGCGGCTGTTTCACTATAGATAGGATTACGAAGCTTCAAACGCTGCTCAATAAAGTAAGGACGCATATCGAAGATGCTTTCTACAATCTTAGCAATTTCACCATCGGTTTTGCCCACTTTTGAAGTACCGTAAGTGTTTACATAAATACCCATTGGCTTAGCCACCCCGATAGCATAAGAAACCTGAACCAATACTTCTTCAGCAACACCCGCAGCTACTAAATTTTTAGCAATATGCCTTGTAGCGTATGCAGCACTTCTGTCAACCTTGCTTGGATCCTTACCGCTAAATGCGCCACCACCATGGGCACCTTTACCACCGTAGGTATCTACAATGATTTTACGACCTGTTAACCCAGTGTCGCCATGTGGGCCACCAATTACAAACTTTCCAGTTGGATTGATGTGGTACTTAATTTCATCGTTAAACAAAGCAGCATACTTGCCATATTTTGCTTTTACCCTTGGAATGAGAATTTCAATGATATCCTTGGCAATTTTAGCTTGCATGTTGGCTTCGCTATCGAAATCGTCGTGCTGGGTTGAAACAACAATAGCATCAATGCGCACTGGTTTGTTGTTATCGTCATATTCCAATGTTACTTGACTTTTTGCATCAGGTCTAAGGTATTTAACCTCGTTATCTTCCCTACGCAAAACAGCAAGTTCAATCAAGATTTTGTGTGCTAAGTCAAGCGCCAAAGGCATGTAATCTTCTGTTTCGTTGGTTGCATAGCCAAACATCATTCCCTGATCACCAGCACCTTGTTCTTCTTTATTTGAACGGTCAACACCTTGGTTAATGTCAGCACTTTGTTCATGGATAGCAGAAAGTACACCGCAGCTATTTGCCTCAAACATGTATTCACTTTTGGTGTAGCCAATTTTTCTAATTACGCCTCTTGCTATTTCCTGTACGTCTAAATATGACTTGCTTTTTACTTCTCCTGCCAAAATAACTTGACCAGTAGTTACAAGTGTTTCACAAGCTACTTTCGACTCTGGGTCAAAAGCTAAAAAATGATCGATTAATGCATCTGAAATTTGGTCTGCAACTTTATCTGGGTGTCCCTCAGATACGCTTTCCGATGTGAATAAATAAGGCATCTATAAGTAATTTAATTATTTAAAGTGGACAAATATAATAGTCTGTAAACGCTGTGGAGTTTTTTTAGCAAAGCACTTGGAAAATGAATCACAACCGCTGTTGCATTAAAAGCTGTTGTACAATTCAAGGTACTCGGTAAGATCGCTATCCCATCCTTTGAAATTGAGAATTTTTTTGCCCTTTGCTTTACCAAACTCTTCCACTAACACTGGGTCAGGATTTTCAGAGCTAAAAGTGATGGCATCCGCGTAGGTAGCCCCACCTCTATATAATCCTGTGTTGGTCAATTCTTTGTAAGACTCTAGGTCTTTCTCTTTAATATTTGCGTTTATCAATGCTTTTTTTGTGAAATCAATGGGCATCTTTTCAGGAAACGTGGTATCCCCAATGGTAAAAACAATTTTACTATTGCCAAAAACCGGCTCGCGCTTGTACGCTGTTCTAATGTAAGCAGGAGCTAAACAAGACATCCAACCGCTACAATGGATTACATCTGGCGCCCAACCAAATTTCTTTACCGTTTCCAATGCTCCCTTGCAGAAGAAAATAGACCTTAATCCGTTATCATCAAACCATCTTTCATTATCGTCGTGAAAAATTTGCTTGCGCTTAAAAAAATCTTCATTCTCTAAGAAATAAACTTGCAACCGTGCATTAGGAAGCGATGCAACCTTTATTTGCAGGGGGTAATCGTCATTATCTACTGTTACATTAATTCCAGATAATCTAACAACTTCATGTAGTCTGTGGCGGCGCTCGTTAATCACTCCAAAGCGAGGCATGATACAACGTACTTCTAATCCTGTTTCATTGCTTTTGATGGCTAATTTGTTTACAATTTCTGCAAACTCCGTTAGCTCTAAGTATGGCGACATCTCTGTTGCTATGAATAAAATTCTTTTCTTTGACATCTAGCTTAGGCCGAATTTTTTTTGGTACCCTGAAAATAAGGCGGCGAAAATACGCAAAAAGGGGCGAAATATAACGGTTGTTTTATAATACAATAAATAATAAACGAAGATTGAATGATAATTTTCAAAAAAGTTAACGATATCGCTTCTTTTCTTAATCAACAAAAACAGAAAAACAACACCATTGGCTTTGTCCCAACCATGGGGGCACTACATGAGGGGCATCTTTCCCTTATAAAAAAAAGCAAACAAAATAAACACCTGACGGTGTGCAGCATTTTTGTTAATCCTACACAATTTAACGATGCCACAGATTTTGAAAAATACCCATCTAAACATGAAGAGGACATACTATTATTGAGTCGAGTAGATTGTGATGTTTTGTTTTTGCCCGTAGCAGCAGAAATCTATCCCTCAGGAACTACCCTAGAAATCTCGTATCCTTTGGGAGAGATGGAAAACTTATTAGAAGGTAAATTTAGACCAGGTCATTTTCAAGGTGTTTGCCAAGTAGTGGACAGATTGCTAAGCATAGTGACCCCACATACATTGTACATGGGGCAAAAAGATTTTCAACAATGTATGGTTGTTGAAAAACTATTGCAATACAAGTACAACCATGTTGAACTTGCTGTTTGCCCAACGGAAAGAACCACCTCCAAGCTTGCCATGAGCAGTAGAAATATTAGACTAAGTAGCAAAGGAATGGTTACAGCCACTGCTATTATCCAAGGAATGGAGCACGCAAAACAAACCTTGTTAACCCTTCCACTTAGAACTATCGAAGCGGAGCTGACAGCTTCCTTACTTGCATCGGGTTTTAGCAAGGTTGATTATGTTTCTATTGCTGATGCAAACACCCTGTTACCACTGGAAAAATGGGAAAACGATAGCAAAGGCGTAGTGCTTGTTGCTGCTTTTTTGGAGGGAGTTAGGTTGATAGATAATTTGCTGCTGTAATAGCAAGAATTGTTATGAACTTGATAACCTTACTTTTGTGCGCCTACATTTGATAACTAATATGCAAATTCAAATTTTAAAGTCAAAAATTCATCGAGCAGTCATTACTGAGGCTAACTTAAATTATGTAGGTAGCCTTACTATCGATGAAGATTTAATGGATGCAGCCAACTTCATAGAGAACGAAAAGATACAAGTAGTGAATGTAAATAATGGCGAGCGCATTGAGACCTATATTATTAAAGGAAAAAGAGGCAGCGGTGTGATGTGTTTAAATGGACCCGCAGCAAGAAAAGGTGCAGTTGGTGACATCATCGTAGTCATTTCTTACGCCTTAATGGATTTTGAAACAGCCAAGACTTTCAAACCTTCCATTGTATTTCCGAAAGAAGGTAATAAATTATAGCAAGCTCCTATTTTCTCGTTAACGATTGGCATTTTATAAAAACTGCAACAGATGAATAAGAAAATTTCCAATGCCCTTAAATACCTTATTTTTTTAGGCATAGGCATTTTTTTAGTATGGTGGAGTTTACGTCAAATACCTACAGACAAGTGGGCGGAGTTTAAGGAAGCGCTGTTATCGGCTAATTTTTGGCTGCTTATCCCCGTATTCCTCATACTATCTACAAGCCATGTTTTAAGGGCAATCCGTTGGCGAACACTCATGCGGCCAATGGGCTACAACCCAAGTTTATTGAATACTTTTTTTGCGGTGATGATTGGGTATTTGGCCAATTTGGCCGTACCAAGATTGGGAGAGGTTTTAAAATGCACCATTCTCGCTAAATATGAAAACGTACCTGCCGAAAAACTTGTGGGGACTATTGTGGTGGAACGCGCCACAGATATACTTTGCCTTGGTGTGGTTTTTTTAATTGCTTTTGTTGCACAATATGCCATTGTTAGTGAATACGCCCGACAAGTAATCTTTGGTTTATTGGCTAATAAAGGCGGGCATTTTTCCATACCTAAAGTTATTACTGGTGTTGCAATACTGGTGATTGCCGTGGTGATAGCTAGAAAGCTTTTACGGAAGTACGCACATTTATCTATCGTCATCGGAATTCAAAAAATTGTCAATGGTATTTGGGAGGGGTTAAGCTCTATCAAAAATCTACAGGAAAAAGGCACTTTCGTGGTATGCACCATTGGCATTTGGGCACTATACATAGCGGGGACTTGGGTGGGTCTAATGGCCACCTCCGGAACTGCCAATCTTGGGCCTGGAGTTGCCATTTCTGCATTGGCATTTGCTAGTATTGGAATGATTGCCACACCCGGCGGCATTGGAGCTTATGCATTTTTCTTGGCTAAAGTGTTAGAAAAAAACAATGTTTCTTTTGAAGTAGGGTATGCCAATGGCACTTTGCAATGGTTTGCCCAGTTTTTAATAGTTGTGATTGTAGGTTTTATTTGTCTGGGTTTGTTGCCTTGGCATAATAAGAAAATAAGAACCCATGAAATTAAGTAAAGTATTAGATAAGAAAATTTATACGCTGGCTCAATTCCTGCCCATTCTTAGCGGTTGGAGAGTAAAAGGCGTTACGGTTGCCTTTACCAATGGCTGTTTCGACATTTTGCACGAGGGGCATATATTCTCCTTGTCAGCAGCGGCAAAAGAAGCGGACTTGCTGGTGGTTGGACTAAACAGCGACGCGAGTACCAAACGATTGAAAGGAGAGGAAAGACCCATCAATAACGAAAAGAGCCGTGCATTACTACTTGCCCATTTGGCCATTGTAGACGCCGTAGTTCTTTTTGAAGAAGACACCCCCCTCAATTTAATTACAGCTATACAACCAGATGTTTTGGTAAAAGGCGGCGATTACACTATTGAGCAAATAGTAGGTAGTAATGAAGTACTTGCCCATGGTGGCAGGGTGGTGATTAACCCTATTGTAGAGGGTTTTTCAACAACTGGCATCATTTCCAAGATTAAAATGTTTGGGTAACTGCATTTATCGCAAGAAAAAAATCATCAAAAACTGTTGGTTGCTCCCTTGAAATACATTGTGTGACCAATCTGTAGATGTAGTGAAATGCCTCTTTTCCATTCGCGTTCCAAAAATCTAACCCTCTTAAAAATACAACTGTACCATCTGAATCCAATACTGTGCTTTGTGTGCTTCACCTCGCCAGATGAAATATTTATGGGAAATGTCTTTGCTGATTAATATTTGGTGCAACAATTCATTGTTTTGTAAAAAAGCATCCTCCTCCCCTATCACTATGGTTATGTCCAGTTTTCTTAGAAGTGCAACACTAGCGGCATTTTGAATATTGGGTAAGAACTTAGTGGGTGTGTGTGCATAAACATGCTCGTCAAAATGGCCATCAAATAAGTCGTCGAAATGCTGGAGTTGAAGACCAAGGTCGTAACGGCCACTCATGCAAACCACTTTGGTAAATAGTTGCGGATACCTAAAGGCAATATTGGCTGCATGATAACCGCCTAAACTACAACCCGCAGATATCAAATGGGGACTAGGATTGAGTGAACGTATAAAAGGTAATATTTCTTGGAGCACATAGTTTTCAAATAAATAGTGCTTCTGAATTCTTTCGGCTGGGGAGATGGTTTTGTCGTAAAAACTTTGCTTGTCGGCACTTTCTAAACAAAATAATTGGATTTTTTCACTGATTAACTTATCGCGGAAGGCATCAACAACACCCCAGTCTTCGTAGTCGTAAAACCGGGCTGTTCTTGTGGGAAAGAAGATTACTGGATCTCCGCCTGTGCCAAATACCAGTAATTCCATTTCTTTTTTCAAATGGGGGCTATACCATTGGTAATAAGAACGCCTGTAGCCCTTTTCAAGAATGGATGTAGATAACGGCCTGTGCATAAACTATAGGTCATTTTTTTTGTGGTAGTGCAATATTATGGTCTTTCATGAACTTAACAACAATCTCTTTCCAAATTTGGTAGCCTTGTTGATTCATATGCAAACCATCAGTATTAAAATAATCTCGGTTTGGATAATTGTTATCGCCCATCATTTTACCATACACATCTACAAAATACACCTGACTATCCATTTTTTGTATGGCTGCAGCAATGATTTTGTTGGAGTATTTAATTTGGTCTATGATATTGAATCGCTTGATGCTCGGTTTAATTGATAGGTAAAGCAAGGGTATTTCTCCGAATTTATTGCGAATGTCCACCACCATTTGTTTGAAAAAAATTAACACTTCTTCTGGGTGTCTTCCATCGCCCAAATCGTTATCGCCAGCATATAGAATGAATATTTCTGGATTCAAACCATCCATAAGCCGGTCAAAATAAGTGATACAGGCGGGCAAAGTAGATCCCCCAAAGCCCATATTGATAGGGCTATAGCCTTCAAGATCTTCAGACAGACTACTCCATAATCTTATGGAAGAGCTACCATAAACAATCGTTCGGGGGTTAAGCACCTTTTTTTTAATTTCTTCAACTTTTTTCACATCTTCTTCGTACCAAAACATAATCGCATCTTCATTTGCTAGCGGGTAAATGTACTCGGATATGGACTATTGGTTTCAATCCATTCTTTTTTTGGATAAAACTAATGGCTTGCATTGTCTGTAAACCAAATATGCTATAGCAATTTTTAGGGTGCAGGAAATTTTTTAAGAACAGGCAAACAAGGAAGATTTCGGACCAAAAAAACTTCCTGAACTATATTTTTTGGCCTTCATATATTTAGCGTAAAATAAAAATTGCTACCCGCACCCAGTTTCGATTCCACCCAAATATTGCCGCCATGTTGTTCGACAATTTTTTTACAAAGAGAAAGACCTACGCCTGAGCCTGCATAGTCTGCACTTGCATGCAGCCTTTTGAAGATTTCAAAAATTTTCGCTTGGTGGTTTTCGTCTATGCCCAATCCATTGTCCTTTACGCAAATAACCCAATGTGTGGGCTTCTCCTCCGCAACAATGGTCACAACAGGCTGCTGCCCTTTTTGTACAAACTTGATGGCGTTACTCACCAAATTTTGCAAAACCCTTAGCACCCCCGTTGGATAACCAACCACCGTAGGTAATAAATCAGGAATAAGAATTAGGGCATTTGTTTCACTTATTTGACAAGCTAAATGTTGCTTAACGGCTTCCATTACGTCGCTAAGGACTAGTGGTTGCATTTCGCCCTTGATTTCAGAAGTGATGGAAAAATCAAGTACGTTTTGAATCAATGCCTCCATTCTTGACGCATTATCCACGGCCACTTGCATAAATTGTTGTGACTTTTCGTCAAGCACATTTTTTGAACGTTTCTGCAACAACCAAAGGTGCTTTTAATGCTGCGCAATGGTTCTTTTAAATCATGCGATAGCGCATAGGCAAACTCAGAAAGGGTAGCATTTGCCTGCTTCAATTGCTCAATTTCAGTGTAATGTTTTTCTTCTACATCTGTAGATTCCTCCAAATGGTATTGCTTGCTATTATTAATAACTACACCATATATATAGGTAGGCAATTGGTCTTCGTCGTTTTGTATAAACAAGCTAGCTACTACGGGTATTTTAGTGGAAATTGCACAACATTCTACATTAGACAAAGCCCCCAAATGAAGCAAAGACGGAAAAAGTACTCCGATTGATTTTTGGTTGTTAAGGCAAAATAGCGATTCGATATGTAGTCCATTGTTACCATCTACAGCAAGCAGCGAAAAAAATGCTTTGTTGGCATGCTTGATTTCTCCATTTAATGATGCTGTAAAAAAACCACAAGGTGCATTTTCGTACAATTGTTCTTGGCAAATATTGCTGTTACTAATCATAGCTCATCAATTTTAGTGGGTAGAAAAAAATGGAAAAGAAATTGTTTGGAAGCTTTTAATTACCCAACCTTTCGGTTACAATTATTTAATTTTTTCTAAAAAAGACTCCCATCAAATCAATCCATCTGCACCTTAGCTTGCATTTACTGTACCAAGAATTTGCTTATCCTTTATTTAAGGGAAGAGCATCGCTTACCAAGAGCTGTTTTGCCGAGCGTTAGCGGCATTATCCTTCACTTTTATTCCACGAAGAGTGAGCGATTTGGGCGGCCAAAGTTTTTTAGTTGTATAACTTGTGCGTAATTACCACCCCGGCATTCCGCCACCCCTCAAGAGGAGAATTACCTACCGAGTATCCAGAACCGTCTCTTTTGCTAAGAAGTTATATAGCAGCACCGCTATTACAGGGAGATTTATTATAGGATAGTTGGTTAAAATGATCCAATGGCGTACCAGTACTCACTAAATTGTTTTGCAGAATGCTTACTAAAGGGTATTTGCCAATCCCTTTTTTGGTTTAAAGCAAATGTTTTTTGAAACATTCCGATTGTTAGATTTTATAGATAGCCTCGGTTTACCAAGCGTTAGGATATAAAAAATAACTTACTCAGTTAGTTCCGCTAATGTTACCAAATTAAATTGATGCAAAGTTTCCTGTTTGATGACTTTAAAACCTACATAGTTTAACATCTCAACTACCGTTTTTTCATCGAAAACATGATGGTGGGCGCATCTTATTTTTTCATTTTTTGCTAGTCTTTCACTTAATTCATCTTGCCCTTTGTAATCCAACTCTTTTGATCCATCATGTAGATTTATTATCTCCTCAAAATGGGTAGTGTCTGTTTCGTCAACATTATTTTTATAATCAGCTATTAAATGATCAAACCTAGTAAATGGTCGAGCATTATCAAAAGTTGTCGCTTTGAAAGGAAGTACTATAACTAACTTACCCTTAGGCTTAAGTATACGTTTCCATTCAAACAAAGCTTTTATGGGATTTGCTATATGCTCTAAACTGTGGCAGGAAAGCAGGAAATCATAATTATTATTTTTTATTTTGCTTAAGTTGGTAGCCTCGCTGATAAATTGGAAGCCCGTTTTATTTTTATAATAATTATAATTATAACCTTCGGTAATCGTTCCTTCCCAAACTGTTTCAGAACTGAAATTAGCAACGTCAACTTGTTTAGCAAAAACATAAATTGGGAGCACATTGCCTGGTTTAAAAAAACTACTTGGCCCCCCAATTTCTAATCCTACTTTATTATTAAACTGAAAAGCGAATTGAATCCATTCTCTTTTATTTGGTCTTCTTAAATAGGAACCGAGAGTATATACAAAAGGAATTAACAACATAAAATATAAAAAATTCAGAGCAAATTAAAGCAATTTCAAACTTATACATACCATTTAGCTCTAAACAAATTACAGATGCACTAAACAAACAATAAAATTAAAATAATCCTTCTTTTGATTTTAAAAGTTTACTGAATGCTTCAAAAACTCTTTTTGCCCAACTTTAATTTAAGAAGAGGACAATAGTAATCTTGAATTTACAACGACGATCAAAACAATTATAGATGAACGCAGTCAGGAAAAGGAAAGTACTTTTCTATCTTCGAATGAATCTATTTACCAAAGCAATAAAAAGTACGGTTGATAAAATCATCGTTTTAGCAATAGCGAGAAAGTAAGAGAAAAGGCTATTGTTTAATTCAGCTTATATAGCTATGTTGCATCGCAGTTTGCATTGTCACTTGTCTAATTCACACATTTGTGATAAAACGCTTTTCTGAAGAGATTAATCCTTTCTCACCCGTCTTTGCACCTTCCTCACTCATCTTTAGCCCCTCCTCGGTCGTCTTTTCACCCCCCTCACTCATCTTTAGACCTTCCTCGGCTTTTCACTTTTCCTCGACTAGTTTCAATTTTTCTCGGCATTTTCACTTTTCCTCGCCAGTTTCACTTTTCCTCTTTAACAACTAATAGATGTAAGCTTGCATAACAACTTGCATAGAAATACTTTCACACTTTATTTCACCTGCTAGCCGACTAGACTCTTTACCCTATAGTTTGATTATTGGGACGACTGAACCAATCGCTGAAATGGGATTTGGAATTCTCTATTATCTTATATGGCAATAGATATGCGCAACGCTAAAAACTCTCCCAGCGAAGCGGAAAACAAAATATTTTTCATATAATTCCCACCTTGAAAAATGTTGCTATATTTTTTTATCAGTTCATAGTATTCCTGCCAATACTTTTTTGGCATTTCTGTAAAGTGGAAATTAGAATGTAATATCTTGTCTACTTTATTCAAATCAATTAGAATATCTTTTCTATCGTATTTGCCTGATAGGTTTTATAAAAAGCGTTTCCAGCATTTAGAGTGTGTAAGAACCCTTTTTTATGCTGCATTTTATGGGTGCAAAATAATTATTTGGTCCAATAATTTAAACCTCACCCCCAACCCCTTTCCAAAAGAGAGGAAACTGGAATCTTTGCCCGGTATTGATTAAAATATATTTTTACACTTTATTTATTGAGCGCATGTAACTTATTTTTAGATAGTCATCATTTATCAAACCTCAATATAATAGCGATTTAGTACAGAAAAAGCGAAAAATTTTTATGTACCCATTTTACTGAGCTTTAAATTTCAGAGGTCTAAAAAGTTGATTATGATCAATAGCACCACCGCTTATTCGCAAACAAATGAACAATTGCAAGCTTTTAAGGCAGTCCTGAATGCTTTACAAATTCCTTTTGAAGAAAATCCAGTTGAAGAAACAACGTATCTATTGTCGAGTGACGCTAATAAAAAAAGACTTTTTGATTCATTTAGCGCCGAAAAAAATGGAGTATGGGGTTGCTATGAAAATAGAAAATTTATGGAAATAGTCTTATTGCCACAGGCAATTGAAGATTTACAATTCTGGAAATTTTAGTGGGAATAAACAGGTACAACAAAAGATTGGTAATCTTTTAAACGCAATTTAAATTAATCCTTACACGGGTATTGGGCAACCAGAGGCATTGAAACATGAATTTACAGGATAATGGTTGAGAAGAATAACAACAGAACATAGACATGTAAATAGAGCAACAGAGCATAAAATATTTATTTACCAACTGCATGTTCATTATTGAACTAATGGTAAAATTGTTATTTGAAAACACTTTGAGGATAAGTAAACCTTTCTTTTCATCAAATACATACACGCTCAACATCCTTGTTATCCATTTAGGCTACATCAATCCTAATATTTCCCCCAAAATAGCAAGAAACCCACCGCCTCTATTCCATTGAAGCCAGCCACACAAAAGAAAAGTATTGCTTAAACCATCCATTTGGGTTGTTGTCTGGTTGGTCTTACTTAAGAATGGGGCATCCCATTGGGGGAATTCATCTCCCAGTTTTCTAATGCGCTCCTATTCGTTTGCTTCGCCTGCTTTTCATCATACTTTGCCCACAAGAACATTTGTTGCTTGTACTTTAACATGCTAAAATCTCGATTGCTTTTTTGTTTTTGTTGCTTGTTCTCATCATTGCTCTATGCCCAAACTTCTGGAAGCATTTCTGGAAAATTGATGGATACCGTGGGGAAACAATCCTTAAAATTTGCTTCTATCAAGATAATTGACCAAGCAGACACGACTACTGAAATACTTGATTTATGCAAAGAAGGGGGCAGCTTTAATGTTGCCCACATTCCTTTTGGTAAATATGAAGTGCAGTTTAGCTTTCAGGGCTACTATACCGTTAATCGCAGTTTTAAGCTATCCAAAGAACATCCATTGAACGATTTTGGCAATATCTACATGAAGCTGGCACCCAAGGAATTGGCGGAAGTGGTGGTGCAACAAAGCCCGATGCTGGTGAAAAATGACACGATTGAATACAATGCTGGCAGCTATAAAACCAAGCCGAATGCGGTGGTGGAAGATTTATTAAAGAAGTTGCCGGGCGTATTGGTGGACAAAGATGGCAACGTAAATGCCCAAGGCGAAGAGGTGAAACGCATTTTTGTAGATGGCAAACGATTCTTTGGTAACGACCCTAAGTTGGCTACCAAAAACCTACCGCCCGACATTGTGGACAAAATACAGATTTACGATGCCATGAGCGATCAAAGTGCTTTCAGTGGGTTTGATGATGGCACTAGAATTAAAACCATCAACATCACCACGAAGAAGAATAAAAAGAAAGGGCTGTTTGGAAAAGCAGTAGCGGCTGCAGGCGACCAAGGGCATTATGAAGGCAATATCAATTTAAGCAGATTTAAAAACGACCAGAAAATTACGTTGCTTGCGCAAGCTAATAACATCAATATTCAAGGTTTTACGGCTACGGATGGCGGGGGCAGTGGTAAAAGCAGGGCTGGCATCACAGAAACCAAAGCCACGGGACTCAACTTTACAGATATTTGGGGCAAACATTGTGATGTATCGGGTAGTTATTTTTTCAATAAGCTGAATACCAACCGAGATTCCAGAAGCAATACGGAGCGGTTTATACCTAATAGCGATACTTCTTATTTTTCTTATAATACCAATAATTCCAACCGCAACAACATCAATCATAGGTTGAATTTGAACATCGAACAATCATTCGACAGCATGAATATGTTGATTATTCGCCCAGACATCTCTTTTAGCAAGAGCGACAACCTCAACCAAACTTTTGCTAATACCGTGAAAGTAAAGGAAGCAGATAGCGTCCGTTTATTTCAAAACTACCTTAACCAAAACACGAGCAGTGGAAGCAAAGGGGTAAGTGGCGAATTGAATGTGACCTTCAAGCATCGGTTCAAAGCCAAAGGCCATACATTATCTGTAAGCCTTTCAGGTAGCCTCAACAACGATGAAAATGCTGGAACCAATTATGCTCTTAATGAATATTTTGCACCCCAATATTCCATCAAACTGGTTAATCAAATTAACAATCATGTGGCTAATAAATATGGTCTTGGAAGTCATATTTCTTACACCATTCCTATTGTAGAAAATCATGTGTTGCAACTAAGCCACGGCTATCACATCAACCGCAACACCAGCAATAAAGCAACTTATGCTTTCGATAGCAGCACCCAGCAATATGACAATACCGTTGACAGCCTAAGCAATGAGTTTTTCAACCAGAGCAGTTCCAACAGGTTTACATTGGGCTATCGATTTAAGACCGAACATGTGAACTTCAATATTTCTAACGGTATTCAATTTGCCAATTTGCGCAGCGACAACATTAGTAAAGGCACGCATTTCGACCGCAACTTTCAAAATTTCTATCCTACCGCTAGCTATATGTACACCTACAGCAAAAAACACAGCATTCGTATTAACTATAGCGGTCGAACTTCGCAGCCAAGCATTGCCAATTTGCAACCTGTGCCTAATAATTCTAACCAAGCCAATATTGTAACGGGCAACCCCAATCTAGGTCAGGAATTTGCACACAACCTGCGTTTTTTGTACACTTTTGTTAACCCCTATAATTATAGAAACATCTCTGTCCTCGCTAGCGGAGGTTTAGTGCAAAACAAAGTGGTTAACAGTACAACGCAATTGGATAATGGCAATCAAACCACCACTTATGCAAACCAAAATGGCAGCTTCAATCTAAGGGCGACTATAAACTACGGTTTCCAATTGCGCAAGCCCAAAAGCAACCTGAACTTTATTACCACCACATCCTATAACAGAGATGTAAACCTGATTAATGCTGCCATCAATTACACCAACAATACCCAACTAAGCGAGGCCATCAATTGGACCATGAACCTGAATGAAAAGCTAGATTTGAACTTCAATACCAGCTATGCTTACAACTTCATCCGCTATTCTATCAAACCCCAAAACAATAAAGATTTTTATCGAACTACCTTTTCCATAGAACCCACTTACACCTTCAATGGGGGCTGGGTGCTTGGCTGCGATTTTGATTATGCTTACAACAGCGGACTTACCGCTGGCTACAACGCCAATCTGCCACTATGGAACGCTAGTTTTGCCAAACAGCTATTCAATAAAAAGCAAGGTGAGCTGAAAATAAGTGTGTTTGACTTGCTCGATCAAAACAATAGTGTAAGCCGAAATGCCACCAGTAACTATGTGCAAGACGTACAAAACAATGTACTCCAACGCTATTTACTACTCACTTTCACTTACAACCTACGCAAATTCCCCGGCAGCCAGAAAAAAAGTGCTGGAAAGGGGAAAGATGATTTTTCTAATGATGATTTTAAAGGAGGGGGGAATAAGGGGAAGAAGCGGGGGATTTAGGAATTGGGGGGGAGATTTTCAAAGTTTGGGGGGATTCACTTATTGATAACTAGTGAATTCTTCTCATTTTCATGGTTTCCCTACTCATTTTTGGTTCTAGCATTAGTACAGGATAAAATAAGTGAATATCACGGGATAAAAAATGAACTAATCGGTGGAAATAACCACATAATATTTCGGCTAGCTATACTTCCCATATTGGGGTTCTGTTACTAAGCCAGTAACAAAAGGATTGTGGTGTTTTTAATCCTGCCTTTGTTCTTAGAGGTGGGTATCATCTTAGCGAAGCCACACGCGGCACGCGTGCGGGAGCAGCGAATTAATTTGACGTGCGCCATCAAGGGGGAATTTTCAAGTGGGGGTTATATTGACCCTAACTTAAAAGAATAATGAAGTACAAATTCAGTGGAAACATTCGTTAATCACTAATCATCCCAAGCCAAATGGTGTGTGTTTGTAGGCGTTTTTCCATTTTATCTATTCTTTTGCTTCCTTTAATGCTTGCAATTAGATTTCAATTGACAAACGGAAATCAGTCAGCTTTATTTTTTCAAGTATTGGTTTAATAGTAGGAATTATTCCCTTCAATTTTGCTTTTATGATAACCCCAATAGTACCTGTATAAGTTAATCCAAGTCTAGAAGCAATTTTCCTTGCTTTGTAGTCATCTAAAATTACTGTGCTATTGGGTATTTCTAGAGCTAATGCAATTGCGCTGGATTCGCCTTTGTCTATTTATAATTCTAATAGTTGCTGTTTGTAAGTGTCAGTAACCTTTCTAATCTCTACCCATTCCGGTCAAGCATCACCATATTCAGTTGCAATGTCTATGGTTGTAATGATTTCCCCATAAACTTTATGCAAAAGCTCAAGTTCTCCAATATTTGTGAGGATGATAAAGCAACTTGTATCTGAAATGATGGTTTTAGGCATTTGCTACGTCGCTTGTTAAGTCTGCTGCATGAAAATTAAAAATTGAAACATTGTAGCTACCTAATAATTCTGCAAATGTTCTTTTAGATAATCCAGCAACCTCTGCTGCTTGACCTAGTGAGAGTTTTCCTTGTTCATAAAGCTTTGTAGAAACAAGCATTGCTAAATCTCTATTATCAATTTCCAAAGTGTCTGGTATATTCAACGTTAAAGTTTTCATTGGTCAAATGTAACTGTTGTGTTTATCATTTTCCTAAAGGTTTAAAATTATCGCAACGCTTATGCACAGCTCAATTGGTAAACACAAGAGGCTGGAAAACTGAAGTGTTTGTACTACCGCATTTGTTTTGGCTGGGTATCATCTTAGCGAAGCCACACGCGGCTCGCGTGCGGGAGCTGCTAGTAATTACATGAGTCTAATTTGGATTAACAGAAGCTAATTTTTGTTGTATGTTATTATCTACTTTCCTTTTCTTAAATTTAAATAGAAAGGAAATGTTTTCAAGTAGCGGTAAAGAGTCAACTAATTCGAGTTGACTAAATGATTGAATCACCTCATCTTTTGAGATCGAATGTTCCTTACAATGTTTGCGACCTTCACCAGAGAAACAACCTATCTTTTCCACAATTATTAAAGTTCCTGTAGGACTTAATATTCTAGCCAGTTCAGTAACCATTTTTTCACGGTTTTTGAAGCAATGAAAAGATATTCGACAGAGTACTCTTTCATACTTCCCAGTTGGTAGTGGAATCGAATCAGAACTTCCAAAAACAATCCTTGAGTTTGTACCAAAAGTGGGTTCATACTTAGAGTTCTTAACCTTGCTTGCCAAATTCTTTTTGATGATATCTCCATACTTACTTAACGTATCATCTTCAAGTATAAAATGTAATTTTTGATACTTACTGGATATAATGCCATCGAAAAAACCGTAGCCACAACCAATGTGAACTAGTGTGTCAATATTCGCTAATTGGTAATTTGAAACTTCATAATCGAAAGTATCCGATTCTATCATCCCTTTAATACCAGAACAAGACACTAAAAAAAGCAACAGTATGAATAAGTAAATTCTCATAAAATTAAGTATTGCGTTAAGCCCAGCTACTGTACGTCCACACCACTTCGCTACCATCTTCGCTGCTACTGCAAGTGTTTCACGTGTGGATTCGCTACGATATATACGAATATAAAATGCTCAAAGAAACTCAATTCAAGTATACCCTTGCTATCAAAATAATCTATAGTACTGCTAAACTTCCAATGTTGTAGAGTTCTGGAACTAAGCCCGAAAATAGAGGAATGAAGTGTATGTAATCCAGCTATTGATCTTGACGGGGTATCATTTTAGCGAATCCACACGCGGCACGCGTGCTGGGCAGGGAAGTTGATTTGACTTGCGGCAGCGGGGCTTTTGCTATTTATTAAAATCAATGGCTTTCGCAGGTTGGTTTATGTTGCCATCCATCATAGGGGGCATCTGTATTCAATAAGCAGCTTGGCACTGGATTGTTTTCAAAAGTAATGACACTCGGTTCATTTGGTAAAAGCATGATAAAATATTGCTCCCCCTTAGCCACGCCACTGCCAGTATAATTTATAAGAGATTTATACTGTTTCCCTTTAAAGGAATAATCGACATCTATCCTAACTCCTCCTTTATACCCCAAAACATCCTTTACATAACATTTTGAATAAATGCCATTTTGCTTTACATCCTTTCTTATATAAACCTCCAATACACTATATACAATAACTACAAAAAAGAAGAAAGCCAAAAACATCAATCCTTGTTTGCCGTTAGTATTTTGGTCTACCATTTTCATTCATCATCATTTTATTTCTAATTTTTAATTTCAAACAGCTTGTTGTGTCTCCCCGCTACCGCACGCCCACACCACTTCGTTACCATCTTCGCTGCTACCGCACATATTTCACGTGTGGATTCGCTACGGTATATACGAATATAAAATGGTCAAAGAAAATCAATTCAAGTATCCCCTTATCAAAAAAATAATCCATAGCAATGATCTACTTTCAATATTGGGGTTCTTTTACTAAGCCAGAAACAACAGGATTGTAGTGTATGTAATCCCGCTTTTGTTCTTGGTGGGGTATCATTTTTGCGAATCCACATGCGGCACGCGTGCGGGAGCGGCTATTCTTTGCAATACCCTGATTTTGACGTGCCCCAGCGCGGGGGAGCAGCGAGTTGATTTTGACGTGCTGTAGCGGGGTATGGTATTAACCTTTTAAGTAAAATTACCTCCTTAATATTTGAAAAATAGAATCCTTTAGTGCCTGGCATTGTTTAGCTGTAGAGTCAGTATAATAAAAAGAAAACTTATTATTTAACCATACTGAATCTTTATCTACATCAATACTAATCTGATAATTAAGATCAGCTTTGCCCGCCTTTTGTATTCTTTCTAATTCTCTACCCTCTAAAATATTAAATAAGTAGTTAGAGGTCATTTCAATAATTACTTCTTTTAATCTAGGATTTAAATACGAATAATTTATCAATTGCCTTACTGTAATATTATTTTCCAAAAATAATTCACCCCACAAATCATTAAAGCTTTCAGAATGATTAATAATCTTTCTTCCTACTTTTTTTAGCATATCATTTGTAAATAGTTTGTTATTTTTAAATACATATTCAATACTATTAGTATCAAACTCTATTTCCGAAATATATGACACTACATTGCCTTTTTCCAGCGTCAGTGTATCATTTGGCAAAATTTGCTCTGTCTTCTGCGTTTTATTTTCACATCCACTAACTCCAAAAAGAAACATAGCAAACAAGGTTAATAAAGCATTCCACATAAAAATAATTATTCTTTAATATTGAAAACTAAAATCACCATTTTTACCACATTCTTCGCTACCATTTTTGTAGGTATCAATAGGAACAAATGCCCCGCTACCTCACTCCCACACCACTTCGCAACAATCTTCGCAGCTACCGCACGTGTTTCTCGTGTGGATTCGCTACGGTTCCTACGAATATAAAATGGTCAAAGAAAATCAATTCAAGGTATACCCTTACCACCAAAATTATCTATTGCACTGCTATATTTCCAATATTGGGGTTCTGTTACTAAGCCCGAAACAACAGGATTGTAGTGTATGAAATCCCGCTTTTGTTCTTGGCGGGGTATCATTTTAGCGAATCCACACGCGGCACGAGTGTGGGAGCAGCGAGTTGATTTGACGTGCTTTAGCGGAGATTTGAAAACACAATGACGTAGTCGGGAGACTACGTCAAGCGACTCCATTTCAGGAACTCTACGCCGCAATGGTAACTGCCACAAAACTTTGTACGACACCAAAGTACAACTTTAAAAAAACGTTTATTTTCTTTTTAAAGCTGTTACTTCTATTTCAATTTTCATTCTAGGGTCGGAAAGTCCAGCAGATATCATTGTCGCTGCTGGTCTTATTTCTCCAAAATACTTCCTCAAAATAGACCAACATTTTGAAAATTCGTTGCCTTGAGGTAATATGTAAGTTACACGAACCACATCTTTCAAACCAGAACCTGCTTGCTCAAGTGCATTTATTATATTCCTAAAGCATTGCTCTGTTTGACTTTCAATGTCCGCTGAAATTGTCATTGTTTGATAGTCAAAACCCGTAGTGCCTGAAACAAAGACCCAGTCACCGGCAACAACGGCGCGTGAATACCCTATTTCACTTTCAAAAGTTGAACCTGAACTTATTAATTGTCTGTTCATAAATAGATTATTAGTAGAATTGAAATAAAAATTAAATAAACCTGATAATTTCTAATCGAATAGGAAGCATTATGTTCTACTCATACAATGAATTCCATCGAAAAAGGGTTGGCGTCTATTGAGGAAATAGTTTTTAATACCGAAGCCAATAATTGCAAAAATGCCTCGCACGTCCACTCTACTTCGCAACAATCTTCGCTGCACCCGCACGAGTCTCACGTGTTGCTTCGCTATGGTACATACGTATATAAAATGCTCAAAGAAAATCAATCCAAGTATACCCATGCCACCAAAATTATCTATTGTACTGCTATATTTCCAATATTGGAGTTTTGTTACTAAGCCCGAAAATAGAGGAATGAAGTGTATGTAATCCAGCTATTGATCTTGACGTGGTATCATTTTAGCGAATCCACACGCGGCACGCGTGCGGGAGCGGCGAATTGATTTGACGTGCGATAAGGCATTTTCATTAGGGTTATTAACTAAAAATGCTTTCGGCGGGTTAAAACCCACCGCTACAATATGGGTCGTCCCGCTAGGACTTACTTTTATTTTAATAGTTAGCTATTGAAATCAATTGCGTCCGCCGAAAAAAGGAAAATAACCACTAACAACTATCCACTAATAACTGACCACTAAAAAAGTATTCTCTTCCAATTCACAGTAACATCCGAGCCTTGGGCTACAATTACTGAATGTGGTTGTTGGTTTTTTAGTGAAGAAAAATCATCGCCATACATAGAGCGGAAATCACAATCAATTGTATAATTTTTCACCTGATTTACCAACCATCTTGGGTGGTTTACTTTGTATTCTTGCGATTTCGTGGGACTTATTTTGGTATATCCATAGTAATGCTCAAAAATAAATTCCTCAATACTATTGGGCAACATTGGGTCATTTTCTTTAGCAGTTTCTACTTCAAGATGGTACCAATGGTTATTGATTTTCCATTCATAATGAATGCTATTGGTATTGTTCAAAGTTTGAATGGTATTTTTTGTCGGAATGGCGATGTAATGCTCCTTGTACAATTTATTGGCAAGCCAAGCCACTATTGTATAAGGCACAGTTTCATTGATAAAAACCACTCCCCTTTTTATGATTGCTCCTTCTATTCTTTTGACATAAAAGCGCAAATTAATTTCCTCAAAAGTTCCTAAAAAAGGGATGGGTATGGAAAAAAGACTTGTGTTTTTAAACATAAATCCTACAAGACTTACCAAGGCTTTGTTGTCATACAAATCCAACTCCACCCCCTTAGGCAAATAAGGCCTCAAGAGGCTAGGCGGCACTTCAAAGTTGGCCATGATTAAATTTTCCCAACGGGCAGAAAGAAAAGTTTCGGGCATTTGTAAAAAGGTTTATGTGTATGCTTAACGAATGGTTTTGCATTTGGGTTCGGTATGGATTGGTATGATATTTTATTCTGATTCTTCCTTATAAAATAAGCTCCCCCCAGCTACCACGTCCACACCACTTCGCGACAATCTTCACAGCTACCGCACGTGTTTCTCGTGTGAATTCGCTACGGTTCCTACGAATATAAAATGGTCAAAGAAAATCAATTCAAGTATACCCTTACCACCAAAATTATCTATTGCACTGCTATATTTCCAATATTGGGGTTCTGTTACTAAGCCCGAAACAACAGGATTGTAGAGTATGTAATCCTGCTTTTGTTCTTGGGGGGGTATCATCTTAGCGAAGCCACACGCGGCAAGCGTGCGGGAGCAGCGAGTAGAATTGATATGCGGTAGCGGGGAGGCGGTTTAAAGCCTCTACTTGTATAGCGACCTTTATAGGCCTACTCATCTTTTATCCGACATTCAAACTTTTGAACCAATCCGTTCAAAAGTTTGATTCCCGTCACACTCTCGTCCAGCTGAGTTATTTAATCCTTATCTCCGTTATTAATATTGGATATCCAGCTAGACCCTCATCCCCTAAAATTTCGAATGCCCTTCCTTTAAATACAAATGGAACCTTATATTTCAGAAGAAAGGGAGGTAAATTCCAAGGTAGAAACATAAACCCCTGCTTTGTTTTTATTAAACTACTTAAAGGAACTGCTCTAGATGGATTTCTATATTTATCATCAACCTCAAAATAAATTTCATTGAATCGGTTATTAGTAAGGGTGTAGATTCTTTTAAAACTATCTACTGTATTTGAAAGTGTATCTGGGTATAAAATAAATTTATACTTTTCGACAAATACAGAATCACAATACCTAAATAATTTTAAATTAACATTCTGACATTTCGACGAAAATGGATAAGCAAGTGAAATAAACAATAAACATTTAAATATTGCATTTCTATTTTGTTTTCCCTTTAGAAATTTTGAAATTGCCTTCATCAGAAGCCACACCGACACTCGTGCGGGAGCTGCGTATTGATTTGACGTGCGGTAGCGGGGGTTACAGATAATCCAAATCATCTAAATGCTTATTTAAATCTTATTTCTGTAATCAGCATGGGATACCCTCCAGGAGTTGAATCATCGCCAGTACCATAAAAAACTCTACCTTTTAATAAATAATTACATTTGAAGTGTTTTAAAATTTCAGGAAGATTCCACACCCAAAATCCTTTTTTTTGTTTAACATACAGTATTTCAACACCATTTTCCTTATAATCCAGAAAATAATTTTGACCAACCTCAAAATAAATATTACTATAAGTGACAGATTCAATGGTGTAGTCCTTTTTCATTTTCAATGAGTATCCATTAGAGGTATCAGGGTACAGTATATTCCTATATTTACTAACTGTAATCGAATCGACATACATATACTCATGCTTCTTGTTTTTTTGAGCTATTAAAGTTGAAGAAATAATTAAAAGTACAATGCTAAAATAAAGTTTCATAGTTTTATTTTTTCAAAACCGAATCTGGTATTTTACTATCAGTATCAAGTTTATCATCAATAGTATTTCTATTTTCAATCCTTTCTGACATGAATCTAACAAAGCAGCTATTTGGTTTAATTTAACCCCTACTATGATTGGATCCCAACCCATTATGTTATCTGGCCACCGTTACCGCATTCCAAACCCCTTCGCAACAATCTTCGCTGCACCCGCACCTGTCTAACGTGTTGCTTCGCTATGGTACATACGTATATAAAATGCTCAAAGAAAAACAATTCAAGTATACCCTTTGCATCAAAATAATCAATGGCACTGATATATTTCCCATGTTGGGGTTCTGGAACTAAGCCCGAAACAACAGGATTGTAGTGTATGTAATCCCGCTTTTGTTCTTGACGGGGTATCAACTTAGCGAAGCCACACGCAGCTCGAGTGCGAGAGCAGCGAGTTGATTTGACGTGCGGTAGCGGGGGGATTTAGCACTCCACATTTATCTGTTTAAGCGAAATGCTCAGCTAAAAATCTAGCACACTTGAGGCTTCAATAGCAGCTATAATAAAAACACTTTCAAGAATGATACTAACACTTTCAAGAACAATAGTAATACTATCATTCTTGAAACAAAAAAATATCAAAATCGAATAAACTTCCACCAATCTTGAGTAAAATTCTATCAATCTCCAATAAAATTCTATCATTCTCCAATGAAATTCTATCATTCTCCAATGAAATTCTATCGATCTCCAATGAAATTCTATCATTCTCCAATGAAATTCTATCGATCTCCAATGAAATTCTATCGATTTCCAATGAAATTCTATCGATCTCCAATGAAATTTTATCGAATTCAAATGAAATTTTATCGATCTCTAATGAAATTCTATCGATTTCCAATGAAATTCTATCGATCTCCAATGAAATTCTATCGATTTCCAATGAAATTCTATCAATCTTGAATGAAATTCTATCGATTACGCAAGCAATTGTACCAAGCAATATTGCGTACCCTTTTTGGGTAAAGGGAAAGCAAAAAAATACCCGAAGGATGTAATTAAACAATCATCTCCGGGTATTATAATCTAAAATTTTTAGTTGATTATTTGCCAGTATCTGGTTTGGTATTTCTTTTCTTTCTTCCTACATACCTTTTGCCAAGCTCATCAGCAATTGGTATGGCTGCTGCCAAACCATCTTCAGCATCTTCTTTAACACTTTTATAAAAATCATTTGCAAACTCTAACGCTTCTATCCCAGCTACTTTTCTAGTTAATGACACTTGTTCGCTATATTGATTTAATATGGTAGCTACTGGCCTTAGCTCCTCATACAGAATAAAATCTTTTTCTGCCTCTACCACATTGCACCTTCTTGGTACTAACTCAGTATTTGACTTTGCAAACTCAATACCTTTTTCTACAAATGGAACACTTGCCTCACCCATTTTGGCTTCGTGTTTTAGCTCATCCTCCGTAACACCATCAATTAAATAAGGAAGAATCTTAGCATAACCTTGCTTAATTAGATCTAATCCATCTGTAACTTCTTTTACCACTATTACTTTCGAAATTCTGTTTGTACCCTTTGGCATACAAATTTTTTTAAACGGTTAATATTTATTTTTTAGAAAGATGAAATGCAATTTTATAGAAGAATTTTGTACCTAAAACCACACAAACCCAACTTTTTTTCTACTGTGGAAAAATCGATGAAAAATGTGGAAAAACGGGGTTAAAAAAAATGATTTCAATTTATTTTTTAAATCAAATTGGCCGTAAGTGCAGATACGCAAATCAGGAGATTTGCAAACACAATGACGTAGTCGGTAGACTACGCCAAGCGACTCCATTTCAGGAACTCAACGCCGAGCAGGGATTTGCAGACACTTTGACGTAGTCGGGAGACTACGCCAAGCGACTCCATTTCAGGAACTCTACGCCGAACAGGGAAATAAGCAGCTTGCTGATTATAAATCTGATAACCTTGTGACATGGGATAAAACTAAGTGTTAGCTTCTTCTGCTAGTATCCAAAACGCAAATCGGGAGATTTGCAGACACTTTGACGTAGTCGGGAGACTACGCCAAGCGACTCCATTTCAGGAACTCTACGCGGAGCGGGAACATAAGTTTCTTTACCTCCATTTTCTTTTAAGCTTGGATCTCCAGTTTGTCCAGAAGGGTATTTAGTTATGCATACTAATTGGAATTTTAACTTCTTCTAATTTTTGAATTTGTTTGAAAAATGTATTTCTACTAATTAAAACTGGATTATTAGTTTGAATAGAATCTACTTTGAGATAGTAATATTCAATTTCATTGCTCTCTAAATATGTTCTTTTGCTAAACAAAATGGTAGAATCATTCCTATAAAAAGCTGTACAGTTTGATGAAATTATTTCATAGAACTCATTATTTTTGGTATATACAATCATTAATCCATCATTTGAATATGATGGATTATCCGCTAAAAAATAGTTGCCTTTTAGATTTAGGATTGGTCTTAAATTATTTTGGTCAAAAGAGCAAGATAAAAAAGAAATACAAACTGAAATTAATATTATTTTGACATTGTAACGTCCCATATAAATCTTAAATATTGTGTCGAAAAAGGAGTTCTTTTCCCATTTTCGGATGTATTAGGTTTATTTGACCCTTGACCTAACTTATTATCACTTAACGACGATATTGTTTTTGAATCGTAAACGCAAATTGTTGTAGTACGGCCATCAGCGTTTACTCGCATAGATAGATTAAACGAACCAATAACATGAATAGGCGTCCAAAAAACATCCTCCGTCCCCTTAAAAAATTTTTTGGTATATTCAAAAATTGTTGGGGCTTTGTATGAACCTGTATATGTTTCCCCAGGAGTAAGTTTTCCATCACTTATTAATTTCATTGCTCCTTCATCAACTAACTCTTGTACTTTACTCCAACTTCTAATGGAATTAAGAGCTTTCCCACTCGTTATTAATTCATTTTCTGCTCCTAGTCCATATGGAAACTGCATACCAATTGAAATAGTATTTTCAATGTGAATCTCAGTCCCTTCTGATTTATTAGGATTAGAATATCCGCCATTAGGGTTATCTTTAAAATCCACCTCTGGGTTGATTTTAAGCACATCACCCTGATTAATTTTGTTTTTATCTTTAATATGATTCATTTTAACCAAATCTTTAACTTCAACTCCAACCTTTTTTGATATTTTAGTTAAGTTATCACCTTTTTTCACCTTATATGTCTTTGGGTCGCCAGGGGAATTACCTAAAGGATCACAATATTTTAACGGATTATTTTGATTTACAGAATAGTTACTAATACTAACTAAATCAATTGGATCTACATTCCATCTCCTCCCAATCCTACTATCATATTCCCAAAACTGGGCAGTGGTAAAGCCAGTTCCAATCTCATCGCTCTTCTCTTGCCCATTAAACCCATACCGATACTTCCCAGCAGCAGTAGATTGAAACCCCCTCCCCGGCATCGCCATACCAAATGGATAATAATCCTGCGCAGTTACCACATCGGCAGTTGTGTAGGATTTCGTTCCAATAACAACTTGGTTAACCTTATCACTGATAGTAGCCAATACATTACCCAAATGGTTGGTCAATTCAAACAGTTTTTTACCTGTTTGCGTAACCGTGGCATCTTGTGCAACATCGTAAGCATAAGTAGCCGAAGGCGCAATCATTGGTGTACGCATACCCAATCGGCCGCTGCCATAGAGGTGTTGCTCTTCCCAAGTGTATGGGGTTGATTTACTAGCATCATTTTGATACACCCCTAGCACATTGCCCGTTGCATCACGCACATAAAAAGTGCTTTTGCCAGCACCATCCTTCTTGCTAATGCGTTGCCCTGCGGCATCGTAGGTATAGCTGATGGTTGTTCCTTCGGTTTTGGTTATAGATTGTATTTTTCCATACACATTCCAACTAACATCACTGATCTTCCCTTGCACGTCTTTGGTTAAATTCCCAATATTGTCGTAACGGTAGTTGTCATCGCCTTGGTTGTCAATATCCCCTTGGTTGGTGGGTACTAATACTGCATCTTTCACATGGCGGAGGCGGTTGTTTACCAATCTACCATCAGCATCTATGTTGTAGGCATAGCTAAGGTCGTCCATATCTTCTTTGCCTACTGCTCCATTGCGCTTGTAGGTAAGAATATTGCCGTTGGCATCGTAGCTTATTTGCTCTTTGTAGGCATTTATAATATCGCTGCCGCCGCTCTTGGTGCCTGAATAGCCCCAACTAGTGTTGGCAATGTCCAAAGTGCCGTGGCTGTTCATGCCAACCAATCGGTTTAGTTGGTCGTACCGATAGCTATAGCCCGTGGTTTGTCCTGCATTTATCCCTTGGATGGCATAGGTGGCTGTGCTGATATTGCCATTATAAAGGTTGTTACCCGAAGCGGTGGATTTATCGGAGGCATTTCTAAAATTAGACAGTGGATTGCTGCTAACTATTGGGCTATAATCGCCCGCAAAATACCCTAGGCTATACCCAAAAGCGTCTCTGTTGGACAATCCAAATACCCCGCCTGTCATGCCATCTTCGCCCATATCATTCTCTAAAAATTGTCCATTCACCATTTTTACCCAGCCCTGCAAGGTATAGGCATAATCGAGACCTTGGAGAATTTTGGCAGATGTGCCTTGTTTAAAAAACTCAGTTCTTGCAAGCGGCCCATGTAAGTAATAGTGATAGCCAGCATCTTTGTAAGTAGATAAATTATTTTCCTCCCTGCCAGAATACACGTCCGTTAGCCTGTTTTCCCCATCATAATCATACTTGTAAAAATATTGATCCCAACGGCCTGGCTGGTATTTCACCATGTTTACCTTGCCACTAATCAAATCAAAGTCGTACTTGATGGTTTTGATACCCGGGTCAACCTTGTTTGCAGCAGCTTCCACATCGTACAAACCCTTGTTGTACTGCCAAAGGGTGTGCACATTGCCGCTAATATCATAAGCATAATAGCTAGCGGCCACTAGGTTTTGCGAAGGGTTGTTTCCACTACTTAGCAAGGCGGTGGCGGCTACGCGTTTTCTTAGGTTGGTACCTGTTACTACAGTTGGTACCCAACTTACATAACTTGCATTATCGTCATAGATAGTGAGGGTTACATCTATATTGCTGCTGCCAGAAGCATTCCATGTTGTCAATTTTGCTTCGTCTCTTGCATTTTCTTCATTAATTGTTCCACCGTTTTGCTTCTCCCCAATTTCTTTTATACGCCCTAAGCCATCATAAAGCGTATAGCTAAAGTTGTTTTTAGTAGCTTGTTCTGCGTTTTGAGATACCGCCATTCTGCCCAACCGATCATACCAAAACTCCGATTTGCCCGCATCGGGCGTGGTTTGTTTTACCACTTGGTTTTGGCTGTTGTAATAATAGTTGGTGGGCAAACTATGGTCTGGCACTACGAAATGATAGGCTGATTCTATCGTAGAAACAACTCCTGGGGTGCTTAGATCGGGCTTATTAAACCTACCCCAAACTTCTAAGGGAGCGGAAATAATATCTAGCGGGGCTACTGGGCTTAAACATACATTTAAGAAATTGGCAAAAACCTCCTCATCCTTGGCTTTTCGGTTGTAAACTCTTAGGTGTTTTAAACAAGTAAAATCGTTGGCAGGTACGGTTATTTGTGTACCACCTCCTGTTGTTGCGGCCTCAATTGTCCAATCAAATGGATAAGGTAAGTAGGGGCCGGTGGGTGCTACGGTCGTTAGTTTCGTGCCGTTGTAGTAAATATCTAGCAAACTATGGTTGCCATCGGCCATTGGCCAATTATTGTCTTGGGTCTGTGCCACGAGATGCACCCAATCTTGTAAACTAGAAAAACCAGAGATATCAGCAAATGCTTGATTGGTAAGCGTTATATGCATTTGCCCACTGCCATCAGGTATCAAAGTGTATAATTCCACCCACAGTCGTTTGTTGGCAATAGCTGCTTGGAAAAAATAGTGATGATCTGGGGTAACAAATCGTACCTGCCTAGTTGTGCCGCCTTGCTGAAACAACCACAATTCAATGGCTTTGGCTTGGCTGTTGCCGATAGCTGTACTAACCTGCCCAAAAATACCTACGGCATCAGCAGCGGTAATTTTAGAAAAATCAGACTCGGTACAAGTGGCTGGGGGTAGGTTTTTGATGGTAGGCAGTTGCGACAATTCGGGTTCTTTAAGCAACTGCACCCCTGCCGGCGGAATGGTTTTTACCAAATTGCCCGCTTGGTCATAGTAATAGAGGGTGTAGTGGTATTCGGTTAAGTCGCCCTCCAAATTCACGGTGCAGTTGTTGTACAAACATTTGGAAACATATTCATTCCTAAACTTTTCTCGCTCTATTTTTATGTAGGCATCATATTCAATACCCGCGTGGGAATAAGCCAGATCAATTAAATTTTGGGTGCAAGCAAAATCGTTGTTAGGTATTTCTGGGGTAATTGCACGGTTATACAATACATCGCTACTACCAGCACCTTTTTTATACAGCCCAAAATAGTCATCATAAGCGAGTACAAACCCAGTGTTGAGGTTGATGTAATTGGTAAGTAATACCCGGTAGGTTTTGTTGGGTATCAGGGAAGGGTTAGATGGATAGGTTAATTTAGGTGACAGATTTGCAGAAATTGCATCGCTATTAAACGCTTCGATAAGTCCTTTCAAGCCATAAGACACCCCATCAGTCGTCGCACCATTTGCTGTAATTGTTTTTGTATCCAAAAAAGCTACAGGCACCACTAGCGGGTCGTTTAACACTCTATTTGGTGCACACGCGACACTAGATTTGGTTTGCAAATCAGTGAGTGCATTCACATCCAGTATGTAATCATCCCCAAAACGACCTTTGAGGTAGGTATGGAACTGAGCAATATCGGTAGAAGCATTGTCCGCACTCCAAATTTTAAATAGAGAATGGTCATCATCAAATACGATGCTACATAAGTCGTAATTATTGCCATTCAAATCAGCAATTAGTGGGTTTGCAGTGATGGGTACTTTGCCTCTGAAATAAGGATAGTTGAGCAGGTACTCATTGAATCCATTGTTGATAAGGGTTTTGTCCGAGGGAAAATAAGAGTCAAATACCTCCGCAAAAGAATGTAATTGTACCTTTTTATGACCAGTAACTGAACCAGTAATTAGATTTCTATAAGGGTTCAAGTCATCCGTTGTTTTGGTGACATGGTCAATGCTGTAAACTGCTATATCGTACAAATCATCCGCTATATCAAGAATGGTTTGGTTGATTTTAAGCACACCAGTACTTGTATAATAGTCGCTAAGGGCATTAAATCGGGGCGTTTTTGAATTATCAATGTCAAGTTGGTTTTCCTCTTCAACAAAAGCTCTCAAAACGTTTATCCAATTAGCCTTAGCACCTTTAAGGTTAGCCCTTGCCTCATTTTGCATTTTTACTAAAGTGGCAGCTTCAATAGCGTTTACTTGGTTATTGTCTGTAGGGGCATTTTCCACTTGACAATAGGTAATTGCTTCCATATTAACATAATCATTGAAACGTCGAATTTTATTTATATAGAACTGATATCTTGGATCATCATGACAAGAAGAAGATATTGTATTGGGGGGGCCATTATCTATGACTGTAATAGCACTATTATATATAATTTTAGAATCAAAAACATCTAAAATATCGCCGCTTAGTGGACAACCAGGATCACTTGGATCGCACACTACACAACAATAAGGAACACTTTGATTCCATTCGTACATTAAAAAAACACTTGACTCTCCTTTATTGAAGGTCACATATTTAGTCCAAACAGTTGTAGTACTCCCTGAGATATCATCATAATGAATTTCTGTAATTTCTACTGGGATTGTAACTGTCTTAGGACAAACACCTTTTTTGTAAACTACATTAACATATTTATTATTTGCTTCTTTAATGCTACAAGAAAAAGTACTAGCCCCTACTCTGGCGCAAGGGTTTGGACATGCAAAAGCGTAGTTCTTGAATGGTTTAATACTACAATTCGCGTCATCTTTTTTTAACTCAAAATCTTTCAAGCTAACAGTTTGCAAAAGATTGGCGGTTTCAAAACAATTGCCTAAATCATTTGACAAGTCTGGGAAATTACCGATATAACAATTACTGCAACCTCCATTTTCAATTTTTATTCGCTCCTCATACTTTGTTTTTAACTGGAAATAGTATTTTTTAAACAAATCCCATTGCCTGTTGAGGGAACGGCAATTTGAGGCAATGCTCTTATTGCTCCATGAATTTGCCAAGTTTTTTGCATCCTGCGTATTGTTAGTTGGTTTTACAGAACTAGTTGGTTTAAAGTACAATAACCAGTCAATAAAGGCGTTAATGTCTTTTGCTGGTTGATTATCTATTGACGCAGACGTGCTTGCTGCATTAACATATGCGATAGTAGGAACTTTTACCTTTAATATGTCCGACAAATTAGCTAAATCACTAAACATGTCGTTTCTATACTTTACTCCTTTGCCAGTACCATTAAAAAAAGGGTCGTTTTCTAATAATTTATAATTACTGGGAGGGGAAGCTGGGTTGTAATTTTCGTAATAGTTAAGTTTAATTGCTTCAGATGCATCTTCAATATTTTCTCTCACGTTTTTGTCAAAAACATAAATACTTTCGTTGGCAACACACCATTCATAACTACAATATTCTGGATGCAACTTTACATATTCATTGACCCAATCTGGGTGCTTGATATAGGCTTCAATAAATTCACTTTGGGATAAATCCTTGGTTTTTTTAACAACTCCATTTTTATCAATAAAATAAATATTATTAACTACTGCGTCTTTATATTTTGACAATATACTTACATTGGTTTCATCAATATTCTTTGACGCATCTACAAGAATTGCATATTCTTTTTTACTTTCGTCATAACTGTACAGCGCATATTGCCCCCCTGGCCGTACGTCTTCTTTTAACATCATTAATTTCTCTTCGCATGGAGATACGGTACAGGAGATGGTTGAACACAACTGATATGCTGACTGCCATTCGTCCGCTATCCAATCTTTAATTGACTGACTATTTACGTCTAAAACTATTTCGTCCTTATATTTTTTTGTTTTCAAATAGTTTTTAATATTCGTAGCAAATTGTCCATCTGGATCGTATACAGTTCCTAGCGTTTTACAAGTTTTACAATCATTATAACAATTGCGTAAATCCAGTTTATTCAATTCTTCTATGAAAAATGCTTTCAACTGCTTTACCTTTTCATCTTTATCAATGTAATAATCTTCTTGGGTTTGAATAGTTGCCTTGGTTAGCTGTAGGGTGTAAGTGACATGATATGCCCCAATTTCGGAGATATAAAATGATAGTGAACCGGATTGCAAATCAGGATTTACATTCACATCATGCGAAATCGTAAACGGATTTGAAATAAACGGTTTCTTATTTTCTAGCATTTGTACGCCACATTCATCTAATACCGAAACGGTTAAATCATAATAGCAAGTATTGCAATAAGCGATAGGTGTATTATCGTTTGTTATGCCTAACAATCTGGCAACATCCAAATTGTAATTCAACTTGTACAAACCCACTACCGAAGGAACAAAAGTTGCTGTAGCAGTCATTTGTAGGTTGGTGGCATCTCTTACAAAATCGGCAGATTGTATTAGGTTTTGGTTGAGGTTTGTACTGGCGGCAGTACCCGAACTAGCTAAAGGGGCCACATTGTTGGGTACTACTCCTGCCAATGCCGTGGCGATGGTTTTGCCGTTGGCATCTATATAGCTAACACTAGCTTGTCCATTGGGGTCGATCACCATGTTTTTTAAATAGTGAGAGGCATTGCCCACTTCCATTCCAAAAAGCCGATCCAGGTCTTTCTGCATCGGTTTTGCATAATAGTTTTTGGTTTCATGGCCACTACCAATTTGAAAGCTCGGCCCCACCCCGCCTTGGCGTTTAATTCGCCCAGTATTATCGTCTTCATATTGGGTAACCGCAAAGGGATAACCATCGGCATTAGGTAGGTTTTTAGCGTATATATCCTTATTGGTAGTAGCGGACAATAAAGCATTATTTGGTGAATAATATTGAGCAGCACCCAAACCATTATCTAATGGCATTGCACTGATATTGCAAGCCCCTGCAGGATAACCAAATTGCTCGTAATTGCTGGGTTGCGTGGTAGTTGAGGTAGTTCCTAATTTAAATTGATTAATTCCACTGTAAAAGGATAAGCCAGATTTTGCACTTGGCTTAAGCGTAGGAGCTGGTAAAATATTAGCAGTTGGTCTGCCCATATTGTCGTAAATAGTTTCTGCCACTACCGATACGTCTTCAATGCTGTTATTAATAGTTACCGTTTGCCTATTTCGTAGGGTTGCATCAAAATAACTAATTACTTCCTTTCGCTTGCCTCCTTCACTAAAAGTGGCATTGTACTGCCAATTCAACTCCTTTTCATGCCCATCGGTTTTATAGCCCAGTATATTTTTTGAAGAACTATTATCCACATAAGTCCATGCGGATTCCTGTCGTACATTATTTTTGTACCCAACACTTCTTATCCTAAAAAAAACAAAGCCTTCCTGATAGGGCAGATTGAACGAATAACTATTTCCTGTTAAGGTTACTCTAGAAGCATTGTTTTTCATTTCAGCTTCTATAATATTAATATATGCACTGCTGTTACTTGAGACAATATTATCACTATTTACTGGTAAACTTGACAAAGATTGTTGGGCCAAACTACTGTTTATGTCCACATAAGTCCATTCAATATCATTTTCTACAGGTGTGGTACTTCCGCTACCCCAACTTAATTCAATTTTTCCATCATTCTTTGTTAGTCCTTTTACAACTACCGCATCGCTATAGCGGTTGTCAAACCCAGTATTTTTTGGTTTGGTCGTTTCATTCAACACCCGCAATTCTTTATTCAAAACGGCATCCGACAGTTTTGCTTCTTCCAGATTGCTATTGACAGCAGTTAGCGAGTTTGGCTTTGCGACAGATTGGTTAGCTGGTTCTAGCGTGGCAGCATTGGCCATCATTTGACCCGCTTGATTTTCCTCCTGTATAGACAATGCTTCCCTAAAAACCAATGGCTGGATAGCGATATTGTCCCCGGCTAGGGTGTTCTGGTACGCTACCAATTGGGTGCTGTACAAAGGCTCATGGAGGATGGCATTTTCGGTTTGGGTAAGGCTTCCCTCATATATACTAGTAGGCAAATTATTGGAAAAAAGCCCATCCTGATGCCAAGTTGAGTTGATTTGTTCGTGTAGGTTATTGCTTAGCTGAAGGGCTTTTTCTTGGTGCACTTCTACCGGTTGGGGATTAAACAAATAGGTTCTTTCCACAATTATTTTATTGGTCACTCTAAATATTGCGGGTAAAGCATCGGCATATTCTGGCGAAAAAATAGAGTCGATTACCACTACCACTTTAAACCCACCATTAAATTGATAATTTGCGAAATCGGAATAAAAACTTCCAGTGGCCGTGTCATAGTTTACTACTAACTGTAGGTGGTTAATTTCAGTAGGTTTTTCTTGGTCTTTACTACTGTAGTATTTTATGGAGAAAAACAGGGTGCATTTAAATGGCTTTGCTTGGTAGTAATAATCGGTATCGTTACGCAATTCAAACCCAATATAATTGGTTACTGAATGATTGGTTACGGTGTTCCATTCCTCCATGGGCATATACTGAAACTTGTCATCCGTAGTTACACAAGAATCCCCTTTTTTAAAGTTACCCGAGAGGCTCTGAATGTACGATTCATTGGTGTAGCCAAAGGCAGTAGTGCAGGCACTAGTGCAGAGCAATAACAAGACACAAAAATGTAAAAAGCACTTTGTTTTCATGCATCAAATTCCCCGCTACCGCACGTCCACACCACTTCGTTACCATCTTCGCTGCTACCACACGTGTTTCACGTGAGGATTCGCTACGGGTCATATGAATATAAAATGGTCAAAAAAAATCAATTTCAAGCATACCCTTACCACCAAAATAATCAATGGCACTGCTATACTTCCAATGTTGGGGCTCTGTTACTAAGCCTGAAACAACAGGATTATAGTGTATGTAATCCGAAATTTGTTCTTGGTGGGGTTTCATCTGAGCGAAGCCAACCCACAAGTGTGCGGTAGCAGCGAGCCTTAGCAATACCCTGATTTTATTTTTGCTAGCTGGGAAATTTTCTACAGAACCTCTTGACCAGTCGAGCTTTTTTGCGTTACTTTAAACTATCAGGCTTGGGCAAATAATGCGTGAAGTGGAATGTATCATTTAATGAATCTTTATACTCACCATTTACTTCTTCAATTTTGTTTAGAACGAAAGAAGTGTCTGAAATCAATTTTCCATAAATAAAATTGTGAGGGTAATTTCGCCAAGGATAAATTCTTTCTAGAATAATAGTATCTGATTTTATAATGTAATTAGTCCAGTTTATATTATTTTTTTGTAGAACCCTGAAGTTTGAATTCAAAAAATCATTTTCACATTTTATCAAATCTTTATCACAGGCAAAAGCATACAAAAGCTTCCCGTTATTATAAAAAAAATAGCGACATTTTATTTTTCCTGTGTTGTCTGTGCAGAAGTAATATCCATCTTTTCTAAAAGATTGGTTTTCACATATCCTTTCCTCTAAGTACCTAATATTAGCACTTTTCTCTAAAATCTTGCAGCTAAATGATAGAATCCATATCAATAACATTAGCTTTTTTCTGGAATCTACCACCATGTTGTATAAGCATTAGAACTTTGATGTGAAAAATAGGGAGATAAGCGATTGTTAAGTACTTTGAAAATAGGAAAGGTATTACCATCTTTATGAGCCAAATGGTTTTGAAACAATTTTCTAACTGGCTCCCTTCTACCGCACGTGTTTCACGTTTGGATTCGCTATGGTTTATACAAATTTAAAATGGTCAAAAAAATCAACATCAAGCTTACACTAGCTACCAAATTAATCAATGGCATTTCTATACTTTCAATGTTGAGGCTCTGTTACTAAGCCTGAAACAACAGGATTATAGTTTATGTAATCCGAAATTTGTTCTTGGCTGGGTATTATCTTAGCGAAGCCACACGCCGCACGCACGCGGTAGCAGCGAGTTGATTTGACGTGCGCCAGCGGGTAAGAACATGCGCCAGAAATCCGTGTTATAAACAGGCCTGCGCTAGATGGTTATTGTTTAAAATGTTGTGCAAAGCTTTTTATTATCCCTTGATTCTCTTTTGGGAACAGCCTAGAATAGAAATCAATGTATTCACTTATTGAGTCATACATAAATGGCTTTAATTTTTCAATATTAATAACTGTTTGATTTATATCTGAAATTGAGTCAATGGCTACTATAATTAATTCACTATTATAACTGGCAAAAACTGCTACTACATCATCTTTGCCAATCCAAAATTCAGGAATAGTCTGTATTAATTGTAACCATAATCTTCGTTCCGATCCCAAAAACTTATTATTAAAAGACTTGAAACAAACAACTAGTTCTTCAAAATTCAAAACTCTTAGTTCTTTGTTTACTTTAACAATTTCTTTTCTATTGTTTTCTTCAAAAAAGTAAGTGCCACTTTGTTCAAAGGGTATTAAAAACTCCCAATTATCTGCATTATTTGATTTTGAATTTTCAAATAAGCTCCTTAAAAAATCAAACAATAAAACAATACATTCATTTTGGGCTAAAATGACACTGTCAAAAAAAAGATATTGTTTATATTTTTTTGTAAAGCAGAAATTTAATGGAATAAAAGCCTCAGGGTTTTTGTATATCTTTTTGAAATCATTCATAATTAGTAAAAAAATCTAAATTTCATTTGAGAAACCCCACTACCGCACGCTCACACCACTTAGTTACCATCTTCGCTGCTACCGCACATGTTTCACGTGTGGATTCGCTACGGTTTATACGAATATAAAATGGTCTAAGAAAATCAATTTCAAGCATCCCCTAACCACAAAAATAATCAATGGCACTGCTTTGCTTCCAATGTTGACGCTCTGTTACTAAGCCTGAAACAACAGGATTATAGTGTATATTACCCCGCTTTTGTTCTTGGTGGGGTTTCATTTGAGCGAAGCCAAACCACAAGTGTGCGGTAGCAGCGAGCCTTAGCAATACCCTGATTTTATTTTTGCTAGCTGGGAAATTTTCTACAGAACCTCTTGACCAGTCGAGCTTTATTGCGTTACTTTAAACTATCAGGCTTGGGCAAATAATGTTTGAAGTGAAATGTATCATTTAATGAATCTTTATACTCACCTTTTATTTCTTCTATTTTATTTAAAACAAATGAAGAATCCGAAATTAATCTTCCATAAATGTAACAATGGGGATAAAATTGAGCAGGATAAATTCTTTCTAAAATAATAGTATCGGATTTTAAAACATAATTAGTCCAATTAATGTTGTTTTTTTGTAGGACACGGAAATTTGAATCCAAAAAATCATTTTCACATTTTATCAAATCTTTATCACAGGCAAACGCATATAAAAGCTTTCCGTTATTATAAAAAAAATAGCGGCATTTTATTTTTCCTGTGTTGTCTGTGCAGAAGTAATATCCATCTTTTCTAAAAGATTGGTTTTCACATATCCTTTCCTCTAAGTACCTAATATTAGCA
>JAIXOJ010000051.1 GCA_027486835.1 Chitinophagaceae bacterium | reverse complement strand
TAAAAAAATCATTTCCATACACATTGCTTACTTCGACTTAGGACAGGGCGACGACTATGTTTATCATGGCAAAACCCAATTTACTGGCATACATGAAGGAGGAACATTGCAATTGTCAGCAACTCAAAAAAAGCTTTTTCTTCAAGACGAGTTGTACCAAATATTTCCAGAGTTTTATATTTTGAAAGTGAACAACTTTAATGATTTGGCAAAAGACACCCTAGATGAATGGATTTATTTTCTTAAGAATAATGAAATAAAAGCACAGTTCAAAGCCAAGGGCCTTCAAAAAGCCCGTGAAGAGTTGAACCTCATGAAAATGAATGATGATGAACGAGAAGGCTATGAAGTGTTTTTGCACCTTCGGCGTGTAAGAAACAATGAAATTTCATCGGCTTTGATGATTGGTTTTGATGATGGATTCGAAAAAGGGCAAAAAGAAAAAGAATTAGAAAAAAATAGAGAAAAAGAAGTTGCCGACAAAAAGCTTATCCAAAAACTATTAAGCAAAGGCTTTTCAGATGACGAAATAGCAGAAATGATGGAAATTGACATTTCATTGGTCCAGCAATTAAAATCGTCTTTAGAGTAGCCATTATTTGCTATTAACCCATATTTTCCATCGCTCCATTTTATAATTATGAAACAATTTATTTCCGTTAACGACTTGATCTCGGTTGAGCATCCAATTGTAGGTGATGCGATTAATGCTTTAGCTATTAAAGCACTAGCTTATAAACAAGAGCCTCTAAAGGACAAATTATTAGGGGCTGATAAACGCATTGGTCTATTATTCTTAAACCCAAGTTTAAGAACCCGATTGAGTACCCAAATAGCTGCTAAAAACTTGGGTATGGAGGCGATTGTGTTTAATGTGGACAAAGAAGGCTGGGCTTTGGAGTTTGAAGAGGGTGCCATCATGAGTGGTAATACTGTTGAGCATATTAAAGATGCTGCCCCTATTATGGGTCAATATTTTGATGTTTTGGCTATTAGAACTTTTCCAGGATTGCAGAATAGAGAGGATGATTACAGCGAAATGTTCATTAACCAATTCATTAAGTATGCTGGTGTGCCTGTGGTAAGTTTAGAGAGTGCCACCCTTCATCCTTTGCAATCTTTCACCGATGTGATTACAATTAAGGAACATTTGCAAATCACTCCTCCATTAAACCGAAAAGCAAAGGTGGTGCTTACTTGGGCACCCCATGTGAAGGCTTTGCCCCAATGTGTTGCCAACAGTTTTGCCCAATGGATGAATGCCTGGGGTGAGGTGGATTTTGTAATCACACATCCCGAAGATTATGAATTGGCAGAACAATTTACCAAAAGGGCTACCATTACCCACAACCAAGATGAAGCACTTTCAGGGGCTGATTTTGTGTATGTGAAAAACTGGAGCACTTATCATGATTATGGTAAAATATATACCAACGACCCTCGATGGATGCTTACGGAAGAAAAATTGAATTTAACCAATCAAGCCAAAGTGATGCACTGCCTACCCGTAAGAAGAAATGTAGAACTAAGTGATGAAATTTTAGATAGTCCTAATAGCATTGTAACCCAACAAGCTGGGAATAGGGTTTGGGCAGCTCAAGCTGTATTGAGTGAATTGTTAGCAGCCCCCATCCCCTAAAGGGGTGTTTTGGAGGATGGATTATGGAGAATATCAGCCCTAATCGCAGCCCTAATCTCCTAAAGATGTGATTTGGAGGATGGATTATGGAGACAGATCTCCTCTTTTTTAATAATCGAGTAATTAAATTAATTGAACATAGGCTTATGAAAGAAAATATGTACTATGGAGCGAGTAACATCATTTTTCAGAGAGCAGAAGAGCTTCGCAAAAAAATGACTTTGGCAGAGGAAATTCTTTGGTCGCAATTACATATTAATGATTGGAAACTAAAGTTTAGAAGGCAACATCCTATTGCAAATTATGTGGTTGACTTCTACTGTCATTCGCTAAAACTTGTAATTGAAATAGACGGAAATGTTCATGACCAAGAAGAAGTAAAGCAAAATGATATTGAAAGAGAAATAAATTTAAAGGCATTAGGACTAACTATTATTAGATTCAAAAACGAAGAAGTATATAATGAAATGGATAAAGTAATCAGAACAATATCAGAACAAATTGAACAATCAAAAATCACTAGTTCAATAAATGAAAGCATTAAGAAAAATCCCCAAGACAATCTCAAAAATAATCTATCCCACAATCTTCGAAACACCCCTTTAGGGGACGGGGGCAGCAATAAACTCACCGTCATCAAAATAGGCGGCAACATCATAGACGATTCCCAAAAGCTTGCTTCGTTTTTAAAAGACTTTGCAGCCATTGAAGGTTTTAAAATACTCATTCATGGAGGTGGCAAATTGGCTACTAAGTTGGCTGCTAACTTGGGCATTGAACAACAAATGGTGGATGGAAGACGCATTACCGATGCTGCTACCTTAAACATTGTTACAATGGTGTATGCTGGTTCTATCAATAAAAATATTGTTGCACAATTACAAGCGAATGGTTGTAATGCTTTAGGTCTTTGTGGTGCTGATGCAAACATTATTAAAGCGCATAGAAGAGTCCATCCGACAATTGACTACGGCTTTGTGGGTGATGTAGATGAAGTGAACACTCCCTTTATAGAAAGTTTGCTAGTGCAAAATATTGCCTTGGTACTATGCCCGATTACGCATGATGGTAATGGACAACTCCTAAATACCAATGCCGACACTATTGCACAAGAAACTGCTACCGCAATGAGCCATTTATATGATGTTTCCTTGATTTACAGTTTTGAAAAAGCTGGGGTATTGCTCGATGTAAACAATGATGCCTCAGTAGTATCGGTTTTAAATCCAGCCTATTATCAGGAATTGAAAACGCCTGATGCAACGACAGGTGAGGTTAAAATATTTGCGGGCATGATTCCAAAATTGGACAATGCTTTCGCTGCCATTAATAGTGGTGTGCACAAAGTAATCATTGGCAAGGCCGAACAATTGCATGAGCTAATTGCTGGAGAAGAAGGAACAATTATTTGCGCTTGATTAGGTTGAAGGTGAAAAGTAATGGGTTTTAAGTGGTTGTTTGGATGTGAAAAGGTTTATTGAGAAAGAACTTCTTGATAAAAGCCCTGAAAGGGGAAAATATACTAGCCATGGGTGTAGCCCATGGAATCGAAAATACCATTGAACATGCAAGTGTTGCATAGTTGATACAAAGAGAAAATGATGAACTTACATTTTGAAGCGATAGCATTATTAAAAGAATTGATTGCAACGCCTTCTTTTTCTAAAGAGGAGCATATTACGGCTGAAATATTGATGGGGTTTCTTAACAAACACCAGGTGCCTTGCACGAGGGTGGGCAATAATATTTATGCTAAGAACAAATTTTATGATGCTGAGAAAGAAACCATCTTGCTCAATTCGCACCATGATACCGTGAAGCCCAATAAAGGATATACCCTAGATCCATTTAGCCCAATAGAAAAAGACGGCAAACTCTATGGCTTGGGGAGCAATGATGCGGGAGGCTGCATGGTTTCGTTGATAGCTACTTTCTTGCATTTTTATGCGCAGGAAAATATGCCTTACAATATTGTTTTTGCTGCTAGTGCCGAGGAGGAGATTAGTGGATTTAATGGTATTGAAATGGTGTTGCCATATCTAGGGTCTATCCAATTTGGCATTGTAGGAGAACCAACCAAGCTAGAAATGGCTGTGGCGGAACGGGGATTAATGGTTATTGATTGTATTGCCGAGGGTAAAGCAGGCCATGCTGCACGCAACGAAGGCGAAAATGCACTTTACAAAGCCCTTGACGATATTCAATGGATTCGCAATTACCAGCTAGAAAAGAAGAGTGATTTATTGGGTGAATCTCGATTGACAGTTACGGTGATAGAAACCGACAACAAACAACACAATGTAGTGCCTTCGCAATGCAAGTTTGTGATAGATGTTCGGGTGAATGAATTGTACAGTTTTGATGAAATATTAAACATCTTACAACAGCATTTAAAAAGCCAATTCAAGCCAAGAACCACCCGCATGAAGTCCACATCTATTGCGCTTGACCACCCTTTGGTGAAGGCGGGAATTGCTTTGGGCAAGGGCTATTATGGCTCCCCCACTACGAGCGACAAAGCATTGATGCCTTTCGCTACCCTCAAGATGGGGCCGGGCGATAGCGCAAGAAGCCATACCGCCGATGAATTTATTTACCTATCAGAGATTAAAGATGGTGTTGATACTTATATAGCGTTGGTGAAGCATTTGGTGGGGTAGGGGGATTGCTTACTTTCAAATACTTCCCAAACATAATCGCCCGACAATAATCCTATCTGGAGGTTCTGTTTGGATATGGGTGCAATGATAAATTATAAGTTTAGTAGGTTTTGAAGCTGATAGCAAGTCTAAATTTTTATTTTGTCGAGATTGATTTTTTCTATGCCTTTATTCTAATTAGTTCTGGTTCAAGTATTATACAATGCGGAATCCAACAGTCTGAATATTCGGTGCCTATTTCGTGCCCATTCTTGCAAGTAATATTTAGTCCGTCTAATCCGTCAAGTCCACAACATCCATTTAGTCTTGTTGAATCTGGATGATATTTAAAGTTCTTCAAGTCTTTTTTATTAATGATTATCTTTCCTTTTGCATCTGTATAGAATTCACCATTGCTAACAAAATAGTTGCCTGTTTGAATCAAGTCTTCTTTGTCGTTGTCATTCAAACTATCCAAATTAGATAGTTTAACCAAGGGATTAGTCAAAGTCAAACTACACTTTTTACATATAAAAACCCCTGTCTTACTCATAAATTTTTCTCCTTACTTCGATACGCTTACTATCAACTAAGAACTAAACAAATTGCTTGAACTTCAAGTTTGAGATTGCTGCGAGTATCTCGTCAGTTAAGTTATGCTCCATTCTGGGTTAAGCTTTTTTGTCTTTGGTTTTATGAAGCAACATAAAGAATGCTTCCAAATCTGCTGCTGCCTTTTTTTGATTACTAACAGTCTTCTTAACCTTAGCAGATGAATTTTGCTTCAAGCTTTTAAACGTATTATATTTTGTCAGTGTTGCCATATCAGTGAAACTAAAATCTTTTTCGTTTATTTAAAGTCTTGCAAAAAATAGAATCATAACAGCTAAAGAAACTGGCTTGGCGTTGTTGGTTATCTGCGAATCACTTTTAGCTGCTTAGGCTACATATTAGACAAGGAAGCAGTTTATAGTAACACACCAAACTGGAGTTTGGCAAACACTCGGACGTAGTTAGGAAACTATGCGCAACCGAGAAATGGGATTTGGAAATCCCTTTTATCTATTTAGGTTAACCACAAAACTGTCTTTGGAACATGAAACCCCGCCTTTTTGGTAGGTGCTGTTATGTGGCGTATTTCTAGTCGGCATCTGTATGTGCTAAAATCCATATAGTCCTTGTCTTCATACAAATAACTATAAAAGTATCATCAATTATAAAGTCAATAAACCATGAGTTCCATGCTTTAGCTGATTTGTAGCATCTTACAAACTCATATTTATACTCTTCCTCAAAAAGTTCGTAGCAAAATTTCTGTGCAAGTCTTTTTATTTCTCGAACTTGTCTGTTAAATTTTGAGCCGTAAGCACCACCATGATAAAGTATGGAAGCAAATTCTCCATCAATAGTAAATTCGTTTACCCATATTAATTCTGGTTTCTTTTCAATTGCCCAAGCAGGAACAAATTCCTCAGTCCCATTAGAATTGTGAACTAAAACGTCAAATTGACTGAGAACAGCTTTAGAAAGAAGAAAATACTCATTAAATTTTATTTCCTCCAATCTGCCTCGTGAACAATACCAATCAAATGTGTCATTCTCTTGAAATTTAAATCCTTTAAAAAAAATATTTCCTCCAAGATTTTCTTTCAACAAAGTGATAAATTCGAATTCTTTATCAATAACTGTAAATTTAATATCCGTCCAGACTTTGTCTAAATTGTAGATGTCGTGGAAATTAAAATTATCTCTTACTTCAATAGGTTTCATATGTCTTTTTTAATATGCCACATAACGTTTTGGCGCTTGGCGCAGTGTCGGATTTCGGAGCCCAAAACTGTCAATACACCACAAAAGTTGGTGCGAGGTAGAATGTTCAATTAACCACTGCACCCGCCATTGAGCCAAACGCTTGTTAGCGGTATGCCGTTTTTCTCGCCTCGTCATTTGTCCATTGTTTTAGGTGGTATTGGATATTGCAAAGTTGTTTCAAAAGTCAAGCTGTCAGTAGCTTTTAAGTCTGTCCTTGATGCAATTTTTACAAACCAATATAAAATATCTAAATCCTCTTTGGTCATTTTACCAGTATTTTCATTAAACCTTGTCCGATGCTTTCGGAAACCATCGTCAACGAAAAATTCAACGTCTGGATGGTCGGTCTTTCTGTATTTTGTTGTGTCAATTCCTTTAACAATAAACTTATCAAAACGAACTTGAATACTGTCCCAAGTTGCTTTTGAAATTGTCCCTTTATAATAGCCATTTTTGTCAGCGAACTGTCCACCGTAAAATGTTGCGGTCAAATTACTGTCAACGCTAAATACTTGAAATGGACATTCGCTTTCGCAACCGTAACCTGAAAAAGCTACCGTCACTTTAGATATTCCTTTACTGTCAGGTCGTGTCTGTCCACAGGCTATAAAAGTCAGTAAGATTACAAATGGCAATATGTTCGTTGTCGTCTTCATACGGTTACCGCTAACTCAAAAATATACGCAACTCAATTGCGTCAATCCACCCAAAAATAGGTGCATTAACGCATATATTTAAAACAAACTACACAGTCCTTTATCCTGAAAGCGTTCCACCTACCCACCCTTCATAGCCACTTTCTACAACAAATCTCTCTGCACCGTCATGTTCTCCAACTCCTTTTTTAGGTTGGCTATTACTTCTTACAATTGCTTTTCTTTTCGGGTTTGCCTTATTGGCTCGGGCAATAAACTTAAAAAGGGTTCAAACAAATTGTATTGCAATTCGATACTCATGGTTACCAATATGGATACCAATGGGTCGTACTTTTTAAAGGTGTTGTATAAAAATCCCCTGCCAGTTTCTAATTTTTTTTCCAAATCATTCACATTGCTTTTTCTGTCTTCAATTCGGTATTTGATGAACAGAGGAAAATTAAGCCCTTCAATTTTCGATTGAATAATCTTGTAAGAAAATGTAAGAGCCATAGCCATTTTATTTTTTAAATAGTTTATTTAACAAGTACCAGTGCCTTTTGGATGGTGCCTATTTGCAATTTTACTACCCATTTTTCAGTTTGAGGGTGTAAATTAAACTGTGTCAAGGTCAAAATTAAAGTAGACCTTTAACAGATAAATATTATGAGAGAGAAAAAAGAGACACCGTTTTCATTTGATTACGAGACAGTAAAAAACAAAGCTTTAGAGCAGATAATAACCGGCAAACCCCTCTTGGGGAAAGGCGGTGCCTTAGCTCCACTTTATAAGTCCTTCTTAGAAGCAGCCTTGGAAGCGGAGCTTTCTGTCCATCTTGATGGTCAAACAGCAGCAGAACCCAATAGACGTAATGGACATGGAAGTAAACGGTTATTGACGAGTGAAGGGAGTATGGATTTGATAACACCTAGAGATCGGCAGGGGAGTTTTGAACCAGACATAGTAAAGAAACGTCAGACAATTCTTGCAGATAGCTTGGAGGAAAGAATCCTAGGTTTATACAGTCTTGGAATGAGTACTAGAGACATATCATCCCATATAAAAGAGATCTATGACGGGGATATAAGTCATTCAATGATATCAGCAATTACAGACCGCATCATCCCTGCTGTTAAGCTTTGGCAAGGAAGAGCACTAGAGTCGATATACACGATTGCGTGGCTAGATGCCATGTATTATAAAGTAAGGGACGAGAATAACCATGTGGTTACACGCTGTTTATACAATGTGTTGGGAATAGACCTAGAAGGGATGAAACACATACTGGGCACGTACGTATCGGGTTGCGAAGGAGCCAAATTGTGGCTAACTGTATTGACAGATTTGCAACAAAGGGGTGTTAAGGACATTCTGATTGCCTGTATAGACAATCTTACAGGCTTCGAAGAGGCAATAGCATCCATTTTTCCTAAAACAGAGATTCAAAGCTGTGTTGTACACCAGATACGCAATACCGTAAAGTACATACCCAGTAAGGATATAAAAGAAGTTATGGTGGACATCAAACAAGTATATCAGGCAGTCAACCAGGAAGTGGCAGAGGTACATCTAGACGAATTTGAAGAAAAATGGAAGAAAAAGTATCCAGTGGTGGTAAGGTCATGGCGCAACAATTGGCACAAACTAAGTACCTTTTATAAATATACGGATGACATCAGACGAGTGATATATACTACCAATACAGTAGAAGGTTATCATCGACAAGTACGAAAAGTGACGAAGACAAAAGGAGCCTTTACCAATGATATGGCTCTTTTAAAACTAGTCTATCTGGCTTCAAACAGGATTGAAGAAAAATGGACTTCACCATTAAATAATTGGAAAATGGTTATTCAGCAACTAAGCATTATGTTTGAGGACAGGATGCCGAAACTTTGCTAAAAAAATCCCCCCCATCCCCTCTTTTAGGGGCATGCCCCTAAAAGAGGGGATGGGGGGGCGTAAGGACCTGACACAGTTTAATTTACATTCCC
>JAIXOJ010000158.1 GCA_027486835.1 Chitinophagaceae bacterium | reverse complement strand
TGCTCTCCAGCAGAGCCTGTTCCCGTTTTGCTTGATAAGACAAAGATTAAAGGGCAGGTGCAAAAAATGAACAGATAGGAAAAAATAAACAGCATCAAAAATGTCCACTTGGATCAACCATCTAAAAAACAGCATCATTTTTGTCCATTACTCCTCTTTCTTCATTAGGATTTATTGATTGCAGCAAAGACCGCTTTTGAATTCACCTTTTGCGGGATAATTCAAACTTCTAAGCGAGCGGGTTAGATGTTATATCATTGACTTGGTGAAGAAAAAAACGGACTTTGTGAAGAAAAAAACAAAGAAGTTGAAGCGAAAAACAAGGAAATTGAAGCGAAAATTGGACGAAATGAAGTGAAAAACTAAGAAAATGAAGCGAAAATCGGACAAAATGGAGCGAAAATTTGACCTAATGAAGAAAAAAATGACCTAGTTGAAGAAGAAAATTTGGGGGGAATTAGAAGAATAGATAGCCTTGTAGATAATTTGGTATTATAATAATTCGATTCCCCTATTATTGTTTTGACGCTACTATTAATAAGCTGCGTATATTTTTTTAGAATGCTTTATAGGTAAGTGTTTGATAAAATAGAAGCGGTTGCGAAAGGAGAATGATATGTATATATTTATGGCTTGTTTGCAATCAATCCTCTAATTAAAAATGGTTTAAAGCGCAAACTGGTGAGAATGCGTGAATAAAAGTTTTTCGCAGTAATTAATTAAACCTCACCCCAACCCCTCGCCTTTGGCGAGGGGCAAAACAAAAAACTTTTATGCGCCCTCAGTAATGTATTACTGATAGAAGTCTAATGTTAAACTGTTGAAATAAATGAATCTATATTTGATCAATACTAAGAGCCATTTTTTAAATTATTGATTTAACTCTAATTGAATAAACATGATAAATAGAATTACTGTACAATCTTTTTTTAGCTTTGGACAAGAACAGACAATAGAGTTAAATCAGGATACTAATATTTTGGTAGGAATCAATGGAAGCGGCAAGTCCAACTTTATAAAAATAATTCAATTTTTGTATGAGGGAATTGCAGGAAAAGAAGGGTTGAGAAACTTAATAAACAAGAAATGGGGCGGCTTTTCTTCAATGGTTTTTTGTGGAGGAGATGAAGTTGTGAGGGAGGTAATCATTACCTATCATTTTGATAAAGACAAGGTAAAGACCGTTTTTGATGGTGGGGGACATCAATTTGTTAATAATCCGATTTATGAAATTCGAATAAATAAGGTTGGTTTATTCAATTATGATGTTTCAGAAAAAATCTACAATGAAAGTGCCAAAAAAGGTCAGTCTCCGTTTATTTATTTAGATGTTGCAAACGGAAAAGGGATCATTTCTAAGAAAGACAAAGCCAAAATTGGAATAAAACAAGCAATTTTCGATGAAAATGAATTGGTACTAAAACAAATTTCAGAACCTGAAAATTTTTATCCTCTATTCACTTTAAAAAAGGCAATTGAAGAAATTGTAGTGTATAGTTATTTCGACACTACGCTTGATAGTAAAATTAGGCAGCTATCACCCTACTATTCAGAACTCAGGTTACTCTCGAGTGGTGAAAATCTTACCCATTTGTTGAGTTACTTAAATGGCAATAACACAAAAAGTTATGACCAAATTATTCTTTTATTAAAGAAAATTAACCCCCAATTCAGGGAATTAGTTTTCAACCAGCCTACTAGTTCCAAAACATTATTAGCACTAAAGGAACAAAATTTAAATAGGGCAATTACGATTGAACATATATCAGATGGGACTTTGAGGTTTTTAATTTTAATGGCCATTTTATATAATCCAAATAGAGGAATGTTGGTCTGTTTGGATGAACCCGAGATAGGTTTGCATCCAGATATGATTCAAACTGTAGGTGAGGGAATAAAATTTGCCTCAAAAAATGGCACCCAAATGATTGTGGCTACACATTCGCCACTACTTTTAAATGGGTTTAATCTAGAAGACCTGAAAATATTTGAAAAGGACAACAGTAATCAAACCATTGTTTCAACTAAAAGCGAAGATGATTTTAAGGATTGGGACGGAGAATTTTTAGTGGGACAAATGTGGCTTAGGGGCGAAATAGGAGGTGTAAGATGGTAGTAATAACGGTATTCTTTGAAGGAGGAGCTAATCCAACAAGCAATCCGAATGCAGATACAATAGATAATACATCTAGGCTTAGGGAAGCTTTTAATACCTTACTTAATAGCGGTATAGAAAATAAAAACATTAGGATTATAGCTCATCCTGCATATTCCACATCCAATGTTATAAAACAAAGATTACCAAAGAGTTTGCTGCTAATTGACTTGGATGGAGAAAAGGAGTTGAAGAGTAAAAAAATCCTAGACTACGGGTTGAAGGACATAGAAGATTCTATATTTTTTATGGTTCAAACAATGGAAGCTTGGATACTTTCTCAGCCAGATATTATTGAGCAATATCTTTCGACAAAATATACAAAAAAAACAATTACTCACTTGAATGATGATGCAACAATTTTTGGTAAAAATCCAGAAGCAATTGTATGTCCCGATAAAGTGCTAAATACTTTACTGCAAAAACATTTTTTAATACAGAAAAACGGCAAGGAAAAAAATCTACAATATGGTAAATTAAAATTGGCACCTAGCTTAATTGAAATATTAGACATTAATGCTTTAAAGAAAACCTTCGAGGATGTACAAGGACTTCTCTTGAAGGCTGAGTCATTATTTCCGTAGGGAAATTCTTCTAGCATATAAGTTCTTCTTTTTGCATTCGAAGTTGCTTTAATAAAGTGGCTAAACTCTTTCTTTTGAAGAATAAATGATTAATTGGCATAAAAAAACAGTCTATACATCTCGCTGAAAAATGTATAGCCTGTTCAAGCTTTAAAACCCAGTTAAGCCCTTTTAATAAATCCACCAACTTCTGGCACTTCGCACAAAATCTTGAGAGGGAATTGAGTAGTACACTAAGCCAATGTTTTTGGCATAAAAAGCACGATTTACGCCAAACACACTATTGAATGCACCGCCTGAAACGGATTGGGTAAGCAAATCTTCGGACACTTGTATTACGCTATCTACCACTTTGGTTTGGTAGGTGTTAGTGAGGGTATAAATCGTGTTCTTTGATACAATGGTACATTTCAACTTTGCTGGAAGACTGATGGCGGAAGGGCCGCTGCCTATTGAAAAGGTAAATACATTGGTTTCCCAAGTATCGCCTACTTGCAGTTTATCGTCGAGGCATTTAAACTCTAGTTTTAGGTAGTCAGGGTCGTAACGGTAATACTGCCCAAGGCCGTTTTTTCGATAGTAATATTTGCCTTTTGGGTAACTAAAAATCCTAAATACTTCCCCATTAATGGTTTGGGTTAAGTTGGTAATGGTAAATTTCACAGAGTCTTTAAAATCTGCATTGGGAATGGTGTCGTAAGTGGCATAACTGCCAGGCACCATGGGAAAATAGTCCAATTCTGTTTTAGAAGATAAGAAGGGAGGACGCAAAGTGGTGTTTATGGTAAAGGAAATGGTATCATTTAAAAAATGAAGTACAAATTTGGAAGCACCTACATTTTTTGGTTTGCCATTGCCTTTTAATTTAACGGTGATGGTTGCGGCATCGAAAACATAGCCTGCATCCATTGAGAACCAACAACCATTTACGGTATCGGTGTATAGTTTGTAACTGCCAGATGCGTTTAAGGTTACCAAAGCAGTGATATAGTTTCCTGCATTTAAGGCAGTATCTCTTACATAATCGCCAAATACCTGCACTTTACTAACAGTGCCTGTTGTAGGTAATATGGTATAGCCTTTTCCCTCAAGGCTTTTTTCCTTGGTACAGGCGGCTAAAAATGTAACCATCAATGCTGTGATGGTGGAGATAAAACGTATTTTCTGTGTCATATAAAAAGGCGTCTATTTATTCAATTCAGATGAAGGTTAAGCGATGGATGCTGCCTTGTTTGCCAAAGGCTGCCCGAGCAGTAAATGTTGAATGTTTTGAAAAGTGGTGAGGGTAATTTGAGCCATTGCTTCTTCCGTAAAAAAAGCCTGGTGTGCCGTAACCAAAACATTGGGAAAACTCATGAGCCGTTGAATAGTGTCGTCAATAATAATGTCATTCGATAAATCTTTGAAGAAAAGTTTGTCCTCTTGTTCATATACATCAATGCCCAAATAGCCAATTTGTTTGGTTTTCAACGCCTTTATCGCTGCCTTGGTGTCTATCAGGCCACCACGGCTGGTATTAATTAGCATTACCCCTTTTTTCATGGCAGCGATGGTTGTTTCATTAATTAAATGGTGTGTTTGTTCATTCAATGGACAATGTAGAGAGAGAATCTCTGCTTGAGCCAGAACGGTTAACAAGGGTTGGTAATCTACACCCAAGGCTACGAGGTCTTTATTGGCAATTAAGTCAAACGCAATTACTTTACAGCAGAGTCCAAGCATCATTTTGCAAAAAGCATGGCCGATGTTTCCAGTACCTATTACGCCAATAGTTTTTCCATGCACATTAAACCCAAGCAATCCATTAAGCGAAAAATTTTGTTCGCGCACCCGGTTGTAGGCTTTGTGTGTTTTTCTATTTAGGGTCATGATAAGCGCAAGTGCATGTTCTGCTACGGCCTCTGGTGAGTAAGCGGGTACTCTACACACTTTAATGCCGTGTGTTTTGCAGGCGGCAATATCTATGTTGTTAAATCCAGCACAGCGCAAGGCAATGATTTTTACTCCATTTGCAGCCAATTGTTCCACCACATCGGCAGATACCTTGTCGTTTACAAACACACAAACAACTGCGGCATCCCTAACCATGTGGACACTGTGCGCACCCAAATGGGTTTCGTATAAGACTAATTTGTAGCCAAAGTCTGCATTGTGTTCGTTGAAAAATGATTGGTCATAAGGTTTGGCAGAGAAAAAGAGGATGGTGGTAGCGGCGGCGTTGATGGTACTCATAGTGTGCTAAACTAGTTGAATAAGTGATAAAGAAAAGCAAATGTGGTGTTGATATAAGTAAGTGGTAGCATTTACAGACAATGAAAAATGGTGACTATTGCTTTAATTGCTTTGACAAAACCCTTTGTTGGGTTAGGTAAACACACATCTTAGACCTGCCTCAAAATAACTATTATGGGCTTATGACATGGTGCAACAAATGAGCCTGTTGCAAAATAACCGTTGATGTTAGTAGCTTTAATTTCATTTTCTTTGGCAACATTGATTGTATAGAAAGAAACAAAAAAGTAAGCGTATATGGATTTATTAGGCGTAGGTTCTAGGGTTATTCATCCATCTTATGGGTTGGGAGTTGTGGTGCGGATGCACAAAAGGGTGTATGAAGTTTGCTTTACCGAAAAAGGCATTAAGATGGTAAACAAAGATTTTACTATGGAAATAGTGGAACGAATAGAACCAGAGTATAGTGAAAGCTTTAGCGAAGCAGAAGATGCCCTGATGCGGATTTTGCGCCTCTGGAGCGATGTGAACGAGGTAGTACCCCTAGGAGATAAATGGACCGGAGGAGTACTTATATTGAAGCCGGGTAGTGGCGGTCTAAAAGAAAAGGAAGTGCCTATAGATGTGTTTTTTCACAAAATAGTGATGCTACGGGACAGATTGCGGGTTTTAGAGCAAAGAATCAATAGCCATGAAAAACTTAGTGATGAAGACAAGGTAAATATGCAGCAATACATCACTAGGATTTATGGTTCTTTAACCACCTTTAATGTATTGTTTAAACACAAAACGGATTATTTTGAAGGGGATAAAGTTTCATAAGTAATAGTTGATATTGCCAGTGGGGAAATAAGCCATACTGGGGTGATTGCCACGAATGCTCGAATGTCGGTTTAGATCTGTCGAATGCTATTAGCAATGAAATTAGTCGCATTTGCTCCAATTGCACAAATCGTTGAATAACCCAAATCAATTTTAAAATTAAGCGCTATTTATAAGAAAGACAACTTGCTATCATTTTTGTAAACTATTCGTGCCTAAACGCTCAGTTGATTTGGAGGGAAGTTATTATGGCTTCACTAGAACATGTCGAATAGTTAGCAAATTTGGTGGTGTTCTTTTGAACGATTTTATGCTACTAAGGGTTTGTATGATTCATTATGTTTCCATCAGCTCTCGTTAGATCGCTTCCACCCCTCTTTAGAGAACGAAATATGTCACCTTAATTTCCCTCAAATACCTAATCCCTTAACCGTTAGTTTTGTTTTTATTAAATTATACAATGCGATTAATTTCTACAACTTTTTATTTTCTTTTTGGATGCTTGTTCGTCCTTAATTTCTCAGCCTGTTCGCCCAATAATATTACGATCCAAGACAGTTATAAATCTGTTTTTGACAGTGCCAAGGTAGAGGGTTGTTATGCCATGTTTGAAAATGGCAGTGGACAATTTTCCATTTATAATATTGGTCGATATAAAGACAGCACCTATTCACCTGCTAGCACTTTTAACCTGATTAATTCACTGATTGGTATTGAAACAGGCAGAATAGTCAACGAAAAAACAATCTTCAAATGGGATGGCAAAACCTACCATCTGCCCAATGGAGACACTGCATTAGGATGGCTTAAAGACCTGAGCATGGCTGAAGCATTTAAAGCGGGGTCATTGCCCTATTTCCAGCAAGTAGCTCGCTCCATTGGAAGGGACACTATGCAATTTTGGATTGATAGTATTCCGTATGGTAATAAAAAAATAACTGGTGCAATTGATAGCTTTTGGCTAAACAATACCCTGCGTGTTTCTGCGGATGAACAGCTTGGATTGGTGAAAAGATTGTACTTCAACCAATTAAACTTCCAGAAAAGAACCCAAACCATTGTTAAAAAACAAATGGTACAGGCAGATAATGACAAATACAAATTGAGTTATACCACCGGCTGGGGCTTAAAGGAAAATGGCAAAGGCTTAGCATGGATTATGGGATGGATAGAAGAAAACAGGCATCCTTACTTTTTTGTGATTAATATTGAGGGAGATGCAAAGCAAGATTTGCCCACCATATCAAAGAGTATTCTGACTACCATTTTGAAGAAGGAAGAGTTTTTTGAAGGTAAACGATAAGTTACTGGTTCATTTTAGCCTTTGAATTTTACGTTTTCGATACAGGGGTGTACTTTAATCTACTTACAGGGATTATTTTTACTAATTGAATACTTAACCAAATGAACACTAATCCCTAACCACTATTACTATTTCAATGTTGGAATTTCAAGATATAGAATGGCTTTTTGGGCTTTTGATGCTGTTGCCATTGGTCGTGTTGTTTTGGTTGGTTTTGAAATGGAAACAAAAAACAACTGCCAAATTTGGTAATCAACAATTGGTAGCACAACTAACACCTGCCTATTCCGCTACCAGATATCAATGGAAAATCATCCTCGTTTTGGTGGCAATTGGTCTATTAGTATTCAGTGCTGCTAATCTAAGAAAACCCAAAAAAGGCTCTGGCAAAACAACTGCTGGAATAGATGTGATGATTGCTGTGGACATTAGCAACAGTATGTTGGCAGAGGACGAAAAACCAACTAGACTAGGCAAAGCGAAAGCATTTATTTATCAACTATCGGCACAGTTGCACCAAAACAGAATTGGGTTAGTACTATTTGCAGGAAGAGCCATTCTTCAAATGCCCATTACCGCCGACGCGGCTGCACTAAACATGTTTGTAAGTAATGCTGCACCTGAATTAATCAGTAACCAAGGAACGGTTATAGGCGATGCGTTGCAATTGTGCAACAACAGTTTAGACACGAAAGAAAAAAAGTACAAAGCCATCGTACTCATTACCGATGGTGAAGACCATGATGCAAAAGCCACCTCCATTACCAGCAGTCTGGCCAACCATGGAGTGGTGTTGTACACTATTGGCGTTGGTTCATTGGGAGGATCGCCCATATCCTTATCTGGCACTAACAGTTACAAGAAAGACCTTCATGGCAAAACAGTGGTTTCGGCCTTAAACAGTCATTTATTAGAAAGTCTTGCTCAAAGTACTGGGGGCAATTATTTTAAACTTGATGATATATCAACCGTGAGCGCAGCGGTAGCGGCAAACCTTAACAGCATGGAAAAAAAGGCCATCGTGAGTCCTGGAGGCTACATGGATTACGATGTGTATTACTTTATTTTTTTGGCAGCCGCACTCTTTTTATTGGTAACAGATGTATTTATCAGTGAAAAGAAAACCGCTTTTCAAATAAGAAAATCATTGGCCATGGTGCTGCTGATGGTTGTTGGAACAATGGGTTCGCTATGCGCTCAGACAACTAAACAGCAATTGCAGCAAGGAAACGAATCGTACAAAAAAGGGGAATACAAAACGGCACAAACGGAATACGAAAAAGTGCTGTCAAAAAATCCAAAAAATATTACGGCTGCATTTAACCATGCCAACAGTTTGTATAAGCAAGAACAATATAGCGAAGCCGCTAAGCAAATGGAACAAGTAGCCGCCGCAACCACCGATCCTTTTGTTCAGGCAAAAGCTTGGTACAACAAAGGACTGGCAGAAGTGAAGCAACAATTAATGGACAAAGCCTTGGCCTCTTTTAAACAGTCACTTTTGCTCAACAATACGGATGAGGCAACAAGAGAAAATTTGCAAAAAGTGATGGAGCAGCTGCAGAAAAAGAAAGAAAAACCCAAAGCTCAACCGCAGAACGAAGGGACGCCACCACCTAATGAAATGAAGAAAAAGCAAGCAGACCAATATTTGAAATTGCTGAATGAGGAGGAAAAGCGATTGCAAAAAGAATTGCAACAGAAGAAAAAAGACCCTAGCCCTGTAAATGAAAAGGATTGGTAAAAAGAAGCTCTTTACATAGAAATGAATGCTAGTGGCTTGTTATAATCTTTCGCTGGTTAGTACTCCTACTGTACTTAACGGTATCCATCCCTTACTTTTAACCTGTTTTAGTGCATTTTAAATAAAAAATAGATGTCGTTAATAGAGCATATTGGTACTTATTTTCTGATGTTGCAAGGCATGTTTACTAAGCCTGAAAACACAAAAATGTATTGGAAAGAGTTTATGCACCAATGTGTGGAAATTGGCTTTGGGGCTTTACCCATCGTAGTAATTATTTCTATTTTTTTGGGGGCTGTATCTACGGTGCAAACGGCCTATCAATTGGTAAGCCCTTTGGTACCTATGACCACTGTGGCACAGATTGTAAGAGATAGCATGATACTCGAATTATCCACAACGGTTTTAAGTATTGTTTTAGCAGGTGTAATAGGCAGTAAAATTGCCAGCGAATTGGGCAATATGCGTATTAGTGAACAAATAGATGCGCTTGAAATCATGGGCATCAACTCAAAAAGCTATTTGATACTTCCCAAGATTTTAGCGGGTTTGGTGGTAATTCCTGCCTTGATTGTTATTTCTGCTGTATTGGGTATTTGGGGAGGAAAAATGGCGGGCGATTGGTCTGGTATTTTAGCCCCTGATTTATATGACGTAGGATTGAGGCAGAACCTCAATTTCTATAACATCACTTTTGCTCTTTACAAGGCATATACTTACGCATTTATTATTTGCAGTATTCCTGCTTATTATGGTTATCATGTAAAAGGCGGTTCGTTAGAAATTGGCAGGGCCAGCACATCGGCGGTGGTAGTTACTTGTATTTTGATTTTGTTAGCCGATTATACATTAGCTGCTTTGTTCCTCTAGGCTGATGATCAAAGCACTTTATCAAATATATTTCACCGTTTTGTCAGGATAATAGTGCAATTACGTCAGGAATTAGGGGTATTTAAGTCAATACTGCACTAGAGTAGTTTTTGGGTATAAATTTGATCGCACCCCAGCAACTTTTTTTCATTCGGAGAATCATCTCAATTATAAATTAAAAATTAAAAAAATGGCTTTAGAATTAACTGATGCTAACTTTCAATCGGAAGTAATTGACAGCACAACTTTAACTGTAGTAGATTTTTGGGCAGAATGGTGTGGCCCGTGTAGAGCAATCGGTCCAGTTATTGAAGAATTAAGTAAGGAGTACGCTGGAAAAGTAAAAATTGGAAAAGTGAATGTGGATGTAAATCCAGAAACTAGTGTGAATTTCGGTATCACTTCCATCCCCGCTATTTTATTTATTAAAGGTGGTAAAGTAGTGGACAAACAAATTGGTGCTGTGCCTAAAAGTGTTTTGGATAAAAAAATTCAAGAGCATATATAAGCATTATACCCACAAAGAAAAAAGAGGTTTCCCCCTGATGATCAGATGGAGAAACCTCTTTTTTTGTGCCTACTGTAATATTCTGTTATAGCCCGCTACTAACTGCTAAAACTATTTGAAAATGAAACAATTTACCATTCTATTGCTAGCCATATTGCTGTGTAGCAGCCAGCGGTCATACGCACAAGCACCTACCGAAAAATCATTGCTTTGGAAAATAAGCGGAAAAGGAATAAAAAAGCCATCCTACCTCTTCGGTACCATACACCTGATGTGTGGCGAACAAATAAAGCTAGACACGATTATCAAGCAATGCTTTGCACAAGCCAGCCAATTGTATCTAGAAATTGATATGGGCGACCCCCAGATGATGGCAAAAGCCATGCAGCACATGCTCATGAACAACGATGAGAGCTTAGCTAATCTGGTAGATAAAGCAAGTTTTGATAGCATGAACACCATCTTTCAATCAAAGGCTGGAATGCCTATTTCGGTTATGCAAAAAGCCAAACCAATGTTGCTAATGAGTGCCATCTTCCCCGCTTTATTGGGTTGCGCACCAGAAGGATGGGAGCAGAAATTTCAAGAAATGGCCAAGCAAAAGCACATTCCACTCAAAGGATTGGAAACCATTGAGTACCAAATGCGGGTTTTTGACACCATCCCTTACAGCACCCAAGCGCAGATGCTCAAGAATCTGTTGTTTAATCTTGACAGCACCAAGAAGAGTTTCGCAGATATGCTGTCGTTGTACCTAGATAAAGACATTGCACAACTACACAAAATGACAACAGAAGATGCTGATTTTGGCCATTATGAAGCGTTGCTCTTAAACAATAGAAACAACAATTGGATTCCCCTCATTGCTAAAGCAGTGAAGGAACAACCCTGTTTTATTGCTGTGGGTGCAGCGCATTTAGGGGGAACGTCTGGGGTTATCGCCCTTTTGAGAAAGGCAGGACTATCCGTTACACCAGTAATGTACTAATTACCTTCCTAGTAGGGATATTACTCAATATGGATAAAAGATTCTTTGGGTGCAAACAAGTTGTTCTCGTTCACTTTTTTCGCAATTGTTTTGCTCATATACGTGGAGTAATTTCATAGAGATACATAGAGCTATTAACCTCCGTGGCTCTCTGTATAATAAGAATTTCACTGAGATACACAGAGGAGGCACAGAGTTTCATGGAGTTATTAACCCTTCGTGGTTCTCTGTGAAACTTCCGTGGCACTGTGAGTAATAAGAATTTCACGGAGAAACACAGAGATTCACAGAGTTATTATCCTTCTGTGGCTCACAGTGTAATAAACCACGGCAGCTAATTATTAAGTAAACATTCATTTATGCAGGATGAAAAAGCCTTCATCGATTTACTAGCTAAGCACCAGCAAATTGTGTTTAAAGTTTGCCGTATGTACATGGACACTCCCGAAGATCGTTCAGATTTATTTCAGGAAATAGCCTTGCAGGCTTGGAAGTCTTTTGGAAATTTTAAAGGAGCCGCCTTGTTTTCCACTTGGCTTTATCGTGTGGCCATTAATACCGCACTTACATTTTTTAAAAAAGGCAAACGCACGGCCAATGTAGAGCTGCGTGTTACTTTACCCGAAATAGCCGAAGAAAAAAGCACGATAGAGGAACAAATGCAGGCCATGTACAAGGCTATAGGCATGCTTTCGCACATAGATAAGGCATTGGTGATGCTGTATTTAGAAGATTATAACTACCAAGATATTGGCCAGATGCTGGGCATTACTGCCAATAATGTTGCCGTGAAAATGAACAGAATTAAGCTCAAATTGAAAGAACAATCCCAACAATATTATCAGGGTTAATTAATGCTTGTTATGGAATTAGATGATTTAAAGAATTTATTAAAAGACCAATCCGCTCTTGCCCCAAGTGATCCTCCGGCTTCACCAGCGGCTTTGCAGCAATTGTTGAAATCTAACCCCCAATCGCCCATCAACAAGATGGTGCGAAATCTTTGGCTTGAACTGTATATCACCATTGGCTTTTTGGTACCATTTTCCTTTGTGGTATATTCCATACCTATCTGGTCCATAAGGGTATATTTTGCCGTATTGCTGGGCTTGTGCTGGGTGTTAATTCTTCCGTTATTTCTATTCGCACGCAAAATCAGCAAATTGTCCAGCACCGCATTGCCTGTGAAAAAGAATCTAGAAACGATTTATGCCCTCATGAAGCTGTATGTAAAAAGGTACATGCAGTTTGTAATGGGTTTGCTGCCAATTTTCTTTGCTTTAGCATTTTCGCTAGGCTTTAAGGAAGGTCAAAGCGGAAAACACATACCTGCCTTTGACAAACTACTCACTCCGTTTACGAGCCTATGGCAAATTGTGACCGTTACTGTTTTGTACATAGTGTTTGTGGCAATGGGTACTTATTATTTTACCAAATGGTATCTGAAAAAACTCTACGGCCAATATTTAGAACACCTAGCAGCTATGATGGCAGAATTGGAAGAATAGTGTTTTAGGGGTTAGAGGTTAGTGGGCATTTCTACTATTTCAGCGAGGGTGCAAAAAGAAAAACTTTTATGCACCCATTTTTTACCGAAGAAAAAAATTTGCCAAGGCATCGAAACGAGTATTTGCCTACCCAAAAAACACAAAGGCATTACTACGCCGTTCGTAGATGTTCAGCTATCATTCGTGTAAGTAAAACGTGCCAATTGTACCATCAAACCTAAGCATGGACAATATGGTCTTGGATTCCCCATCTCATAAAAACAACTATGTCAGTTTGCCTTTTCGCCTCCCTCAACAAATAAGCTTACAGGCACATTTTGGCTTAATACTATAAGGAGTGTGATTTGCTCAATACTTGTTAATACCAGATTTAGCAAATAAACTTTATTAGAAATACCCTTTAGTTAGTACAGTTTTCACACATCTGAAAATTAAGAAACCTTAAAAGTTGTATATTTTCCTACCTATTTTTGAACGTTACACCCCCTGCCCTTCGTATCCAGTACTCCACATTTGCAGGCTGTTACTTATTAATAATTTGCTATGATGGAAAGTAAACCAGATGATGCTTCTTCACCCAAACTACCGACACCCGAAAATCAAAACGTTATTACCCAACAAGATCAAGAATTACTCAATAGGATAATGACTTTTTTAAACAATTATACGGGCGAGTTCAAGATTTCTATACACCACCTCACCAGCGAATTGTCTATTAGCCGTACGCAATTATATATTAAACTCAAAGCAATCACTGGCCTTACCCCTGCTGCATTCATTAGAAATGACCGTTTAGACCGTGCCCACCAATTACTGCAAGACAGAAAACAAAGCCTTCGGGTAAAAGAAGTGATGTATCAGGTGGGCTTTAGCGACAAAAAGAATTTTGTAACCATGTTTAAACGGCGATTCGGGGTGATACCCAGTGCCATTGGCAAAGAGAACGCAAGCAAGCCAGGGGATTAATTGTTGCTATTTCCCAGCAACAACATTTCAGCAACTGATAATGGCGTCGATTTGCTTATTATCTTATCGTTGGTTTTGTTATTCGACTGGTTGACATGATCCAAAGGGCGTGATGCCCGCACAGATAATAGGGATTTGGAAATACAACCTATCTTTTTAGGCTCGTTGCGTAAACATCTAGCCCTGCAGTAAATTAAAAAACCTTGAAAGTTGCATGCTTTCCCACTTATTTTTGAATTGTAGACCCCCTGCCTATTGTACTTAGTACTTCCCATTTGCAGGCTATTTTTTATTAATAATTAGTTATCATGAAAAGTAAAAAAGGTGCTTCTTTACCCCAACAACCGACAGCCGAAAATCAAAACATTATTACCCCAAAAGACCAAAAATTTCTCAATAAGATAATTTCCTTTTTAAACAGTTACACGGGCGAGGACAAGATTGTTACCCAGCACCTCCTGAATGAATTGGGTATTAGCCGTACGCAATTATATATCAAACTGAAAGCCATCACTGGCCTTACCCCTGCCCTTTTTATTAGAAATAACCGTTTAGACAGAGCCCACCAATTACTACTTAACAAGAATAATGGACTTCGAGTAAATAAGGTGATGCATATGGTGGGCTTTAGTGATAAAAAGAATTTTGTAACCATGTTTAAACGGCGATTCGGGGTGGTGCCTAGTGCAGTTGGCAATGAGAAAGCAAGCAAGCCGGGGGATTAAATGTTGCTATTTCCTTTAAACGAATGTTCCAACATTTGCCCTTTATCTAATCTTTCGTTCTGCTGTTTCTTGGGTGGCTAATAGGTAAAAATGCAGGGTTGTACCAATCAGGTTGCATCATTTTTCTATAAACATCAAATTCCTTAGGAATTATTTGTGTGAATCGCACCATAGGGTGTAGATGTTTATGGTAAAGGCATTATTTAATTGGTTGCGTCTTCGCTGGGCGGTTGTTAACAAAGCGCATCTCGTTTAAAAAGATAGAAAAGATTTCCAAATCCAAGTCCAGAATCAATAAAGCCTATTTTTTACACGCTATCTATTCTTATTGTAGGATTTGCAAAAATACCTCTGCCTCAGTATAGGTGTAAGAAAGCCAGATTAATTGGAAAATGATCTCAGTTAAATAGGCATTTGGTCATCCTAAGCGATACATAATAGTTCTAAAGGCTTTCACACAATAATTCATTAATCCGCTGTAAGTTTTTAGTCTCCACACAGCGGCAGCCTAGAAAACGGTTTGCTAACTTCCCGCTACACAGCGGCAGCCTGGAAAACCGTTTACCGCTTTGTTTTTGGTGGTCAACATTTTTCTTTGAATCTGTTACGTTCAAATCGGTGTTAAGAACTAGGGATAAATTTTCAAAATCGATTAACCCATCTGGTCTTGCTTAGCCTATTATTAAAAGCAAGAGGCAGTATAGACTCCGATGAAAACCAAAAGCCCATTAAATAAAATAGATTCACAAAAACAATTAAAATGGAATTATGAATAAATCAAGTATCACCCAAAAAACGATAACGATATATAAGTTATGTACGTAATTTGCCTTCTAAAAAAGATGAACCAACAAACAAGTAGATTTGACTTAGTTCCCCCTTATTTTCGCAGGAGAAAAGCGTAGGTTATGATTAATAAGAACCTTTTGAAAATAGAAATAATGGTTGAACCTGCGTATTTTAACTAGAAGGCGGTTATTGTAAACAGACATATAATATACAATGAAAATAAAATATCAAATATTTGTTAGTTCGACATTTGAGGATTTAAAAGATGAACGTGAGTTAGTTATTAAATCAATACTTGAAATGGGACATATACCCGTAGGCATGGAAATGTTTAGTGCAGGAGATGAAGAACAATGGAAATTAATTCAAAGACAAATTGACGATTGCGATTATTATGTTGTGATAGCTGCTCACAGATACGGATCCCTTGACGGGAAAGTTAGCTACACAGAAAAAGAATATGACTATGCCTTCTCAAAAGGAATCCCGACACTAGGTTTCATTATCGCAGACAATGCAGTTTGGCCAGTGAACAAAAGTGATACAGAAACAGATAAGAAGAAAAAACTTGATAGTTTCAAAAGCAAAATCAAAAAGAAACTAATTAGCTATTGGACTAATAAGGAAGATCTATATGGCAAAGTTTCTATTGCTTTAATGAAGCAGTTCACAACTAACCCAGGAGTTGGATGGATAAAAGCAAACGAACTTGTTGGACCGGAGGTTCTTACTGAATTATCAAGACTTAGCAAAGAGAATTCTGATCTTAGGGATGAAATTACAAATCTTAACCAACAAATTGTTACTGATGAAACGAGTAAGTATGACAAGATTATTTCAACGTTAAACAGTCATAAGGTTACAATTAGCTTCTTCTACAAGAAAGGGACAAAATGGGAAGACAGCAAAGAGTTTGACTTCCTTGACATTTTCAAATTAATAGCACCTGAATTGATGGTAGAAAAATCAACTGAAAAGACAGCTCATTATATTGCTATTATGAAAAAACCAAGCAAGGACAAAGAAATTAGAGACAACTATCCAATTCCCAGTAATACTATGAAGAATATTTTTGCTGATTTGGTCGTGCTTGACTTGGTAAAACCTTCAGTAAAAAAGCACAGTTTGAAAGACACAAGTGATTACTGGACAATAACTGAGGAAGGTAAAAATGTATTTAAAGCGATAAGAAGAAATATAATAGAAACGAACAATTTTGATTTCGACTTGAGCGACTTTGATTTTGGCAACAATGAAAATGATAAACAAAACGAGAAATAACCCCCATTAACTCTCGTTTTAAGTAATATGGGGCAGACGGAGTGTAATCGTCGGCAATAAATTACCCCGCTGGACGAAAGTGTGCCGTGAATCAAACTTTTGAACGGAGTGGTTTTAAAGTTTGAATGTCGGATGCATAAAAGTTTTTCGCTTTTACTTTGCAAAACTGCAATGCTGTTGATGTGTGATAAATGCTAACTACCGAAAAGCAAGTTAAATGCGTAGAATAAACAAAGCAAAAAAATGTCTTGTAATCAATACCAGGCTAACTCCTTTGGAGAAGAGTTGGGGTGAGGTTTAAATTATGGGAGCGAAAAACTTTTATGCACTTTCATTAATGCCGTTTGCAAGCTATTTAGTTCCATCCCATTATCGTTTTATCAGCTTAAAAGCCCAATCTCTTCCGTGTTTTTGAATAATGGCGAGGTTAATCCAAGCAAAAGCAAACTGTTCGATGGCGAAAAATTTGTCGTTGCCGCCGAAATCGTAGCAATTGGCAAAGCCGATGTCGAGGGATAGTTGGGTGGCTATTTGTTTTCCTTTGGGGCTGGTGCCCGCAACAAACATGTCGATGCCTTCGCCGTGGTAAATGGGGTTGATTAGGTTTTCAAAACCAGTGGTATTGAAACATTTAACCACATCGGTACTGTTGCAATTGGCTAAGATGGCGTCTGCGGTGTTAGAGAATCCATCGGGCTTAAAAGACACTGCATTCATGGTATCTATGATGACTTTGTTGGCTACATCACCCAGACTTTGGGCCACATCCACTGCTGCTTGCGCTGGCACACTCACAATAATCACATCACTTTTATCAACCGCTTCTGCAACCGAGCAATAAGGGATGGCAAATTGCGTGGAGATGTCTATTCCTTTAAAAGGGAGTAATGGATTTTTTACCCCAAAGACCACTTCATGGCCTGCTTTACACAATGTGGCAGCTAAGGCACCGCCTACATTTCCTGAACCAATAACTGCTATTTTCATTTCTAAATTTTTATTTGAGTGACCTAAATACAATATATTCAGCTAATATCTGTATGAAATCGGTTGCTTACAAAACTAAAGCTGTTGTTTACTAAGTATCTAAAATTTTCTGACCAAATATACTCCTTCCGCCTATAGCAACATATCAACTATGCTTTGCCAATTTAGGAGTGGAATATTGGTGTTGAATAACCAAAAATGTTTGATAAATATGGCGGTTACTAACTGACCCATCATTACCGTTATCGACTGGTTGCATTCCTAGCTTGGGGGATGTTGAATTAGACAATGGATGTTATTTTGGTTTTTTCAGACTAACAATTTAGCTAAACTATATACACACAGCGGTTGCAGGCAAGTAATTGGATTTGACAAATTTGGACATTAAAATGACGAAAACAAGTAGGAAAAATGAGAATAATCAACTAATTTTTTAAGATGGGTGACTAATTTCGTTATCAACATTTTTTAGTAAATGTACTTGGGGGAGATGTCAAAAAAATAATTTATTCAGCGTTCTGTCACAGTCTCATTAGCATGTACAACCTTAGTTGGTTTACAATCAAAAATGGCTGAGCAGCGTATAAAAAAGTGAAATGAATGCCAGAAATAGCCAACCGATTATCTATTTATGATGCCTGTTTCCATACACATGCGCAAGAATTAATTGCGTTGTCGAGGGATGCCTTAACTTTCATTTCCAATGACCAAAAGATAATTTGGATGAACCAACAGGCCGAAGCGATGTATGGTTGCTCGAGTGGTGATTCCGTTAACAAAACGGTTAGTGAATTATTGGCAACTATTGCTACAGATCTGCCTCCATTATCAGAAAGCATTGCGGCCTTAATTGTCAATGTACGGCATCATTTTGATGTTGCCCTGCACCTTAACAACCAGGCGCCACAATGGATTCGCTTTTCCTTACAGCAGTTGCAGCAGGAACCAATGGGGCTCCATTATTTCTGTTTATGCGGGACGGATGTAACAGCCGAAAAACAAGCATCGGCAGCGGCAGACCACTTAAGCAATGAATACCAAGATCTGCTAAATACAATATCTGACATCGTATTTAGGCTAGACATCAACGGTTGTTTTACTTTTTTAAACCAAGCGTGGGAGCGTATCGCGGGCATTCCAGTCCATTCATCACTGGGTACCAATATTACTTTTTATATTGAGCCGGAACAGGAACAACAGGCATTGGACGCATGGCTGTTTCATTCCGAAGTGGGGGAGGTGGAGTACCAATCGGACATGCGCCTGTTCTTCAACGAAACAATAATCCTTTGGGTGCAAGTTTGCTGCACAAAAGTGATGGATGAGCAGGGTTGCTTGGTAGGGTTTAAGGGTACATGTAAAGATATTACCTCCAAAAAAGAAAACGGACATTATTACGAACTATTGTCGCAGCATGTGGATGATTTAATTACCCTGCATGAAGATGATGGCCGCTATGTATTGCTTTCGCCATCCATCAAAACCATTGCTGGGTACGAACCCGCAGAATTAGTGGGCAAATCGGCCTATGCCTATTTTCATAAGGAGGATGTTATCCGAATAGCCGAGAACCATGAGTCTTATTTAATAACTGGCGATTACCGATATGAACAAATTACCTACCGCTACAAACGCAAGGATGGTACGTATATCTGGCTCTGCAGCAAAGTGAAGCGGTTTTATGATGGGTTTGCGGGTAGAGATAGGCTGGTAGTTATTTCCAAAGTGGCTCAAGAAAAAATGAAGGAGGAATCAAAAGCACTCGTTGAACTGCAGGAGACCAACCAGCTAAACGAAAGAAAATCTGGGTTTATTGATTTTATCTCTCACGAGTTTGCCGCCCCGCTCCAGAACATTCGCTCCATCAGTGAATTGATACACCTAAAGTTGAAATCTGCCAATACAGCCAACATGGCTACAACGGTGTTAACCAGCATCAGGCAGGTGGACAATGAAGTGGCGCGACTAACCGTATTGATAGCAGATGTGATTCTATTGGAAAAATTATCGAACAACCAAATACAACTACAGCCTTCACCCCTTGATGTCTATAAGCAATTGCGAGCCTGTACGGCACGGATAGAAGTGCAACAACAAGATGGGAGGGTGGCATTTGTGGATGTGCGCGGCTCTAGGGAATTGGTGCCTGTAGATGCCCAATATTTTGACATGGCTATGGGTAAACTGCTGTGCAATGCATTCAAATACTCTGTGGGCAATCCTTCGCCCATGGTCATCATCCAGTTTAAAGCATCGGAAATTGAGATAAAAATCCTTGATTTCGGCATCGGCGTTCCGGTGGGGGAAAGAGATAAATTGTTTTCTGGCTTTTTCAGGTGCAGCAATGTTGGCTACATCGAAGGCGTGGGATTAGGGTTAGCTATCGCAAAAAAATTATGGTCATGCACGGCGGCAACATCCGTTTTGAAGCAAAGGCAGACGGCACCTCCGCATTTATTGCCACCCTCCCTTATAGAGAAAATGGTTTAGTAGAATAAAAGGTTGGGACTGAGAAAGATAATGCTGCTTAAACGGGCAAAATATTTTTTGTGCGAAATTTTTTGTGCGAATTTTTTCTCGCACAGATTTTCTCGCACAAATTTGTGCGAGTTTTTTTGTGCGAGTTTTTTTTCGCACAGAATTTTTCGCACATTTTTTTGAATTAAATCCAGTGATACAAGTACGGTGTTAGGGTTGTTAAACTACACCTACTCAGATTCAGCAACGAAAACAGAAGGAGTATGGAGAAAACCTGACTGAATTAAATGCTGATTTGGCCTCTATAAATGAAGAAATCGCTTCACTCACAGCTACTATTTCTAATTTATCGAAAGGAGATCACAAACGGAATCACGTTAAACTATTGAAAAAGGCCGAGTACGATTTGTTCTTGCTTATTAACAATCATATTGATTATGGAATAGTGAGGTTGTTAGAAAGAGAACTGGCTGTTTCATTAATTGACCTTCTCTTGGCTGAATTGGACAAATTTATCACTACAGTAGAAGAACAAAAAGCAGCTCTTAGTTAGTCGGTATCAAGTAGTAGCCGCTAGTTAAGCCACCTCAGAATTAACAATGTGGGCGGCTTTTTTGTGCGCTATAAAATTTGTGGAAAATTTGTTTTTTGCTTTTGATTATATTATGTGTATAGTTTGGCACAAAATTTCTAACGACAAACCCTATTTTACGCATTCAAGACATGGAAAAACACTCTTTGTAGGAATATGATGATTAGGTAAGTGTAGTATATTGTTTAAAACCGTAAAATTTAAAATTAACAAGCTTTTTGGTAAAAACTCTCTTGTATGTTTGTGACGTGATTTCTGGTTTGGTTGTAGTTTGTCAATAGTCACCCAGTAGTAATTGAAAAGTAACAGTAACCCACCAGCATTCATAGGCGTACCTGAATTTTACACTGTAAAACTAACTTTTATGAAAACGAATCTATTACACACTGCTATTTTATCCATCCGCAGTTGCCGTTTTTTACTCATCGTTACAATTAGTGGCTTGCTGCTTACTAGTTGTAGTTCATCAAGAAACCAATGGTTCGGGTCAGGTTATAAAAATTCCAGAAGCATCGCAAAATTTTACACAAGCGATAGCACAGGTGTTGAAATTTACGTACAACACAATGCAGACAAAAACCAACCCGAAGGTGTAGACGATGCCGCAAATAATAAAAAGAAAGAGCTCCTAATTTTTAAAAAACTCAATAACCGCAATGGCGAGTTTCATGCGGAGGATTTGTCCATCGATAGATTAGCAGAATCTTTTAGCAGTTATGCCATCACCTCCCCCTTGCGCTACAGGCTTAAAGGAAAAAGATTAGAAATTACTGTAAAAGGGCTTACTGGTCCCTTCACCATTTACAACAACGGGTGGACAGTGGAATCTTTCTTAAGATATTGCAGTTCAAAAGCATTTTTAGAAAACAAGTCCAATAAAAATTTAGTAATTATCTACAATTTATTTGATGGAACTGATGTTAAACAAACTGGTACGGTATCACTCTCCTCCAACACCAACAAAATTTTAAAACAATTAGCCGTGAAAACAGCGGCATCAATGGATTACTATACTGCTAGAAAATATGAAACAGGCATGGTGGCACTCACCAGAACTTTTGTTGATTATTTGACCGAAGATTTGTTTTACATGCCAAAACCAGATTATACAGCGATGAGATAGTTTCTCTCTGAAAAAGAGCGAGTAGGCTTTTTATGTATTCCTACCCCTCCTTATTCCTTTCCATCTTGTTGAAAAAATAAACCCCGACTTGTGTTCCAAAAAACAATCGGGGCTTTTTTTGCCTGCTAAGTACCAAATATTTACAACTAAGAAAATTGCCATTTTAGATGGTTGCAACGAATTCACGTATTATGTCCAAAGATCGCCCATTACTTTCAAAGGCGATAATAGTCGCATTCGCTCCAATGGCACGAACACTTATACGAATCTTAAATTATTGTTTTCTAGCGCATTTCATAAATTATCAAGTTGCTTACTCTTGTGAAATTCTATTGCATACTAACAATTAGGGCGGATGCATAAAAGATTTGTGTTTTGCCTCTCGCATTTAGAGAGAGATTGGTTGAGGTTAAACTAATAACAGCGAAAAACTTTTGCTCCCATTGCTTCTAGGGGTTTCCATTCAAAATGAGGGAAGCCCTTTTTTTATTTTAAACAGTTCAAACCGTTGGTTTAATTTTCAACGGCTTTATAAAACACATACTATTACCTCTTTAATCGTTAATCGATTTATTGCCTATAAATTGAAGGTATCTTTTACTCTATAAAAATTAAACAAAAATTTTTTGGCGCTTTTGTTTGTGTAAATAATCAGAAAATGATTGCTTTTTCTGTTCTACAATACTAGGTATGAGGGTATTTTAAAGGAGATTTTTTGGCTTGTGTAAGGGCTGTAGTACTTTGAGGAGCAGGAAATCGTAGTAGTCTGTTTAAATGGGTTTAAGTTGGCATTTGTTAGTAAAGGCACTTTTTTGGGCGGGTATGTTTGCAACCAGTTAACAATTAATAACCCTTTAAAAATTAAAACAGAATGAAAAAAGTATTAGCATTGATTTGCCTTTGTGTAATGACACTTACTGTATTTGGAAAAACAGCAACGCCCTTTACTTCAGCAGGAAAACACGGCCTTGAAGCGGTAGCCGGCGGAAACGTGGTTACGGTTAGTAGCTTGGCCGATTTACCAACACCAGTAGGTGGGAAAATTGTTTTAGATGGTACTAAGCACTATGTATTGTCTGGAACGGTGAGCATTAACGACAACTACATTGACCTTAACGGTGCTGGATTAACAGGTACTGATCCAGGAAAAGATGGTATAGTCTCTAGCACAAAAGGTGCTGTTTTGAGAAGCAACGGGTACAACGTGTTTTTAATTGGTTGCTTCGTAATGTGTGCAGGACCAGAAACCCAAGCGTATGATTTTGTAGATAATTCAGGTACAAAGTTTTGCAACCTGTTTCCAAGCACTTCTGTACTAGATGCACCAGGGCTTAAAACAAAAGGAGTGGGTCAAATAACTGGTTTTGAAGCCACTTGTATCAGCTTAAACTATTGGAACACCACCGATGGAATAAAATTCGCTGGAAAAATGTTGAAATTGTCCATGAGCCTTACTTATATCCGTGAGTTGGACAAAGTGGGGATTGAGTTTTTGCCCAATAGCGATATTACTGACGTAATCATTTCAGGTTGTTATTTTACTTTCAACGGTGCTTTAGGAGTTAAAATAGATGATGGTGCAAAAGTGGATCAAGGTCGTTTTAACTACAATTTCTTCAGAGGGCCTAAAAAACAAATTGAAGGGTTTGATTCCTTTACACCAGGATGGGAAATGAACAACAACGGTGCAGAAATACCCGATTCAAAAGCAAAAGGGTTTATTTACTTCAATGAAAATACAAAGGCAACCAAAATAGCAGTAGGCGAGTACACCAAAATAGAAGGTATGTCGAGTTCGCTCACTTTGAAAAAATTTAAGGTAGATGGTAATAATAGATTGGTTTTTACGGGTAAAAGACGTTCAAACGTTGAGGTAACAGGTATCATCTCCTCTATATCCAATTATCCGAACGGAAGCTATTCCATCGTAATCATGAAAAATGGCAAAGAAGTGCAATTGCCACGTGCTTCTGTAACAAGTGTAGCAAAAGGAAGTGGATTTGACATCCGCTTAGATACCCAATGCGAATTGATTGCAGGCGATTATATTGAGTTGTTCATCAAATCTAACACTGCAATGGAAGACGAAAATCTAGTAGTTACCGACTTTCAAATCAAGGCGTACGAACAATAACCAGCCATTAACTTATAAAAATCAAAACTAAACATTAGGCTATTATCTGTTGCAGCACTTTGGTTAACCTACACCCTTGTAAACAATTTTGCGCAGTTTATCCGTCAATAGCTATCGTTTTTAAAAATTCTAGTAAAATGAAGCTGACAAATTCTTCCGTTTCGTCCTTTGCAATTGTACTTGCTTTAGTAATGATTGCAGCCAATAGATTGATGCCTGGGTACAATCATTTTTGGGATATACTCATGATGCTCTCCATTGTAAGTACAGGAATCATACATGGATGTTTCGATATTTTTATTGAACACAAAATAGGAATTCCCAAACTACAAAGTCACCTTGTTTACGATGTAAAAATTGTGGTTTACGGATTGGCTTGGTACTTTTTTCCAGCATGGTCATTCGTTATTTTCATGTTGATTTCAGCCTGGCATTTCGGAGAAACGGATACTACTGTTCTGGGAATCAATACCCATAAGAGTTGGTACAGTTTTATGTTGGGCTTAGGAATTATCGGATGGATGCTTTCCAACCATTTAGCCGATTTTTTTCATGGAATCTTTGGTTTGGGCATTTGGAAAAATCTTGAATCTTTTCCTGTTATGGGCAATACTTCCATTCTAGTGGTGAATGCGATTAGCTTGTTTTTAATAGCGGTAGTACTCCTAGGTGGCAAAGCAAACCGATCACAGATTGCAGAAACATTGGCCTTTCTGCTAGCGATCAAGCTACTTCCTTTCAGTCAAGCTTTTCTACTCTACTTCGGCATTTGGCATTCTATGCATTCTTTAGTTTTTATCAAGAATGATATAGGAGCTGCATTTTATCAAATTTTTAAACGAGTGGCTATACAGTTATTGGGTTTCTACCTATTGCTAGTGGTAGGATTTGTATTGGTTCAACAATTTTTACCGCCCGTGTCTATTATGCAAGAGATGGGAGCAGTGAAAATAGTCATTCTAATCATTATTTCCACCCTCACACTGCCACACATGTCTGTGATGCACACTTTGTTTAAACGATCTCAAGAGCATTTTTGGGATAGGCAAAAAATAAGTAACGGGTCAATTGCTTACAACCTTCAAGTTCGCAAATTACTAGCCTAGGAATAGTTTAATGTTAATTAAAAAAAATACAATTATGTACTTACAATCGAATAAAAATGTACTATTTATGTCAATGCGAAATAAAGTAGTAGTAGCATCTATTTTTTACCTGATGGTAATGATGCTCTTTTCGAGTTGCCTTTCTTCACGAAATATTGATGAATGGGTGAATAAAAAATATGCGAACAGTATAAAAAATGTGGAAACCAACTCTGGTGATACCATCCTTATCTCAACTTCTGGGAAAGGAAATGACATTGGTGATACCACTTCATTAACCAAACAAAAGCAAAGTAAGGTGCTACCCTTATTGCTTTTCTGGAAATGGCATCATGCCCATACCACTAATTTAAACGAGAAAATTCCATTGGGCAAGTTCAGTCAGACATTTTTGTATTACGCAAATGTTAGCCCATTGAAAACAAAATTGGCCGGGCGTAAACTAGAACTCACTATTAACAATCTTCCTAGAACTTTCACAGTTTACGACAACGGTTGGATGGCAGTTCCTTTATTTTATTATTTCGGTGCTGAAGAGTTTTACATCAATCCGGTCAAGAAAAAAATGGTGGTAGGCTACAGGTTATACGAAGGTTCAAAAATCAAGAAATCGGGCGTAATCAGTATTCAGAATACGGATAAAATGTATGAACAGTTCTTTTTTCGCGCAACGAAAAGTATGACCTATGAGTATCTTGACCAGTATGAAAAAAATCTAGTAGTAATGGCAAAGGATTTTGTTGACAAATTGTCTGAGGAGTTGTTTGTGTATAGTCCTAAATCAAGCACAGCCTCCAATTAAGGAAGCCCCCTTTTTTTACACTAATAAAAAAATACCCAATAGTGCGTTTGCATTATTGGGTATTTTTTATTGCATATTAACGCTTCTAGCGAGTTAACTACAAGGGTAATTACAGTCTTTGCAAATAGATGCTAAATGAAAACTTTTTTGGAGAAATAGAAGTACTTAGAAATTGCGCAGACACTAATACCTAACGCGACTACAATCTAAACCCCCTCAAAAATTCCCCAATCTCCATCCTTTTTTTTCCCTCTAATTGCAAAGCTTTGATGTGAATAAATCCATTAAGGCAGCTGAATTTCAAAAATGTTTTGTGGTCGGTTTCAAATGCTCCGATTGGGGTAGTGTGATGAGCAAGAATTTCCTTGGTGCACTCGAAAATTTTTAGTTTTTTATCATTTAGGATAGTAAATGCCGCAGGATAAGGAGATAATCCTCGTACAAAGTTGTAACTGTTTTCAACAGTGCTATTCCAATTAATTAAGCAAGTTTCTGAAAATATTTTAGGGGCATGGCGTAGCGAATCCTCTAATGCAGTCTGAAGTATTGGCGTTAAACTATTGTCTATTAATTGTCGGATAGTGGCAACTAAAGTTTCCGCTCCAACAACCATCATGCGGTCATGTAGTTGACTTACGTTTTCGTCAGCATCAATAGGAATGGGGGTTTGTAATAAAATATCACCCGTATCAATAGCATGTTGTAACCTAAAAGTGGTAACCCCTGTAATCGTTTCACCATTTATTATCGCCCAATTAATCGGAGCGGCACCCCGATACTGTGGCAACAATGATCCATGTACATTAATTGTTCCCAGAGGAGGCATATTCCAAACAATTTCTGGCAACATCCGAAAAGCAACAACCACCTGTAGCGTTGCATTAAGCGATTGGAGAGATTCTATGAAAGCAGGATTTTTTAGTTTTTCTGGTTGTAAAAGATATAAACCTTTAGACTGTGCGTATTTTTTTACTGCACTTTCCGTTAGTTTCATGCCCCTGCCCGCTGGTTTATCTGGAGCTGTAACAACGCCTACTACATTAAAGCCACCCTCCACCAATGCTGCAAGAGAGGCCACCGCAAAATCGGGGGTTCCTAAAAAAATAATTCTTAAATCTGAGACATCCATTTGGCGAAAATAAGACTTAGCTTGTTGTAGGTATTAGGTAAATCGGGTTAGATAAATTTTGCAATAAAAAGGTACTTGTCATAACTCTCTGTAATATCTGGGGACAAACACAAAAAATATGGTAATAAGTAGGATAGAAGTGGTCAGTTTCCCAATAATTATCAGCTATTTCTTTACATAAAAAAAGCGCCGTGCAATTGCACGGCGCTTTTACATTTTCTCAGTAAGTCCAGCCTCAATTTTATCTTAAGAACAACATTTCACGGTACTTAGGTAAAGTCCATTCTTCATCGTCAACAAGATGTTCTAATTTATCAACATGATAACGAATTTCATCGAAGAATACGCCTTTGATATCATCGCAATAGGCAATAGCCCTTGCTCTTGTATCAGCAATGTTGTTCGCAATTTTTCTTGCTTCCACCATAGCGTTTACTTTTTCATAAATAATGTTTACATGTTCGCTCACCTCCGTTAAAATAGCCAATTGGCTTCTGTAAGTAGATTCAGGTAAACCAACTGATTTCAACTTTTCGATGTTACCCGCCAATTGAGTTAAGTATTTAACCGCTGCAGGGATGATATGATTTAAAGCTAAATCTCCCATTACGCGTGCCTCAATTTGTACTTTTTTAAGGTATTTTTCTAACTCAATTTCGTGTCTAGCTTCTAATTCGCTATGCGTATAAATGCCATTAGATTCAAAAAGAAGTTTAGAACGCTCTGTAATCATTGCATCAAGTGCAACTGGCGTTGTTTTTAAATTAGGCAATCCGCGTCTTTCCGCTTCTTTATGCCATTCTTCGCTATATCCATCTCCTTCAAAAAGTACTTTTTTGCTTTCTACAATGTAGCGTTGGATGGTTTGCATGATGGCTACTTCTTTCTTTTCGCCTCTTTCAATCAAGCCATCAACATCTTTTCTAAAGGTTTTAAGCGTTTCAGCCATAATGGTATTCAACACCGTCATTGGATTGGCGCAATTAGCAGAAGAACCTACCGCACGGAATTCAAATTTATTACCAGTAAACGCAAATGGTGAAGTACGGTTTCTATCAGTATTGTCTAATAATAGTTCAGGAATACTTCTGTGCAAGTCCAATTTAAGGATAGCTTCATCTTGTTCATCGAAGTTGTCACCCACACGGCTTTCTACTTCTTCTAAAACTTTGAACAAATACTGACCAACAAAAACAGAAATAATTGCAGGAGGTGCTTCGTTAGCTCCTAAACGGTGATCGTTTGGTGCAGAAGCAATAGAAGCTCTTAAAATTTCGGCATAATCATGAACAGCTTTGATGGTATTAACAAAGAAGGTCAAGAACATCAAGTTGGTTTTTGGCGTTTTACCTGGTGCTAACAAATTAATACCAGTGTCAGTAGCCAAACTCCAGTTATTGTGTTTACCGTTACCGTTAATTCCAGCAAAAGGTTTTTCATGTAGTAACACCCTTAATTTATGACGTTTAGCAACTCTGCTCATTACGTCCATTAATAAAGTGTTGTGATCTACCGCAATGTTCACTTCTTCAAAAATAGGCGCACACTCAAATTGAGCAGGAGCTACTTCGTTGTGGCGCGTGCGTAAAGGAATACCAAGTTTATAAGACTCTGTTTCAAAATCCCTCATGAAAGCATATACTCTCTCAGGAATTGAACCAAAATAATGATCTTCCAATTGTTGACCTTTAGCAGGCGCTGCTCCAAAAACAGTACGGCCACTTTGCACTAGATCTGGTCTAGCATTAGCTAATGCCTCGTCTATTACAAAATACTCTTGTTCCCAGCCTAATGTAGCGGTAACTTTTGTAACGTTTCTGTCAAAATAATTACAAACATCAACAGCAGCTTTGTTTAAAGACTCAAGTGCTTTTAACAAAGGTGCTTTATAGTCTAAAGACTCTCCAGTGTAAGAAACAAAAATGGTAGGAATGCACAATGTTTTTCCATATCCAATTTCAATGATGAATGCCGGTGAAGAAGGATCCCAAGCGGTGTAACCACGTGCTTCAAAAGTTGCCCTTAATCCTCCATTTGGAAAAGAAGATGCATCTGGCTCTTGCTGAACCAAAGCAGCCCCATCAAATTCTTCAATCGCTGTACCATCACTTTTAAGGGTGAAAAAGGAATCATGCTTTTCAGCGGTTGCTCCCGACAGTGGTTGAAACCAGTGCGTAAAATGGGTCACTCCCTTGCTTTGAGCCCAAGCACGTAAACCATTAGCAATCTGACCAGCATTTCCGCGGTCAATTTTCTTTCCACCTTTAATACTACCAATCAAGCTCTTATAAGCGTCGTCACTCAAATACTCTCTAGCAGTTTTAAGTGTGAACACATTTTCACCAAAAATGGCAGTAACCTTCGATGATTTAGAGCCTATGGCCTCCACCTCATCGGTAAGTTTTGTAATTGCATCAAATCTCAATGACATGTTATAGAAATTTAGTAAAAAAAATTTAAGTCCCCCAAAAAAAGGATATTTTTTGTTTTCGTCCAAAAAAACCTAAAAAAAACAAGAAAAATTGCAGTTTTCTTAACCTGCATTTAATCTACTATAAAGGTAGGGTAATTTAAATTTTGGTTTTTTTGTTGGATAATTTTCATTTAAAAACAGTTTGCGATAATAAAAATGTTTTGTTTTTTTTCATTTTTTTGAAAATTTCCCACTATTTTGCCCTCGTTCTTAGAGGAATCAAGGGTTTTGGCTTGTTTATTTAGATATGGTTCAGCTAATTTTTTTTGGAGCAATTTTTTTGATTACCCCACTCAAATAAACTGTATCATCCTAAATGACAAATTGGATATAATTATCTTCGAAGGCTTTTGATTTTTTGATGGAATTAAAATTTTTAGTGAAGGAACTTAATGACTCCTTTTAGAATCTGAAATGTTGGATGAAATAATTGTAGGTTTTCAAAGTTTGACCACCTAACAATTTTTGAATATTTTTTTCTTTCTTTTTTTTCTTAACAATTTAAAACGGATTAAAGCATGTTAAAAAAAGTACTAACATTCAGTGCAGCGATGGCAATTTTCTTTGCCGCAAAAAGTCAAGACTCTACAAAAGGGACTACAACCATTACCGGTTCTGTAGATGCTTATTATAGGTATGACTTCAACAATCAAGCGGGCAACAACAAAACGAGTTTTACCAACTCGGCCAATTCTTTTGAGTTGGGTATGGCATCCATTAAATTGGATCATAGTTTTGGAAAAGTAGCCGCTACTGCCGATTTAGGTTTTGGAAGAAGGGCAGAAGAGTTTTCGTACAATGATGGGGTAGGATACGGTCAGAACTTACCAGATTCTGCCCGTGTTGGTAACAGATACGGCACTTTAGCCGCAATCAAGCAAGCTTATTTGAGCTATGCAGTTTCAAGTAAGTTAAAAATTACTGCTGGTAAATGGGCAACGCATGTAGGTTGGGAATTGGTTGATGCATATTCTAATAGAAACTACAGTATGTCTTATGCTTTTTCTAATGGACCATTCTTTCATACTGGTGCAAAAGCAGACATCTCCTTGGGTGGTAAAACAAATTTGATGATTGGTGCTGCTAATCCAACCGATTTATCTAGTAATTCAAGTGGAAACTTTATGGCTATAGGTCAGTTGAGTACAGCTACTAAAGATGATAAGTTAAAGGTGTATTTGAATTATCAAGGAGGGACAACTTCCAGCGCAGCACAATTGAACCAAATTGATCTTGTATTGAATTATGCACCATCTACAAAGTTTAGTGTAGTTTATAATGGTACTTATCAAATGTATAAAGACAGTTCAAGTAAAAATTGGAGCAGCAATGTGTTGTATTTGAATTATGACCCGATTAGCAAGTTTGGTTTGACATTAAGAGGTGAGTACTTCAATGATAAAGACGCTGTAAAAATTGGAGCAGAAAATGTTCTTGCTACAACCCTTTCAGGAAATATCAAATTGGCTAATCTTACTATAATTCCTGAAGTTAGGTTTGAAAGTGCCAAGAAAGAGTATTTTGCTAAAAGTGATGGAACAGCTTCAAAATCCGCAGCTAGCTTCATCCTTGCAGCTACTTACAAATTCTAATTTTTAGTTAACTTCTCTAATCTCCTCAATCTCAACAATTCCAAAAAAGCTGAATTATGGTAAAATCTAGTCCAGTCCCGTTTATTCTATTAGTATTAGTAGCTATTGTAGCTATGTTCACTCCTTTGGTAGCGGATTTTGATGGTTCTAAAGTGTATAATTATGCCGACATCACTTGGATGTTGATTTCAGCGGCTTTAGTATTGTTAATGACACCTGGCCTGTCCTTCTTTTATGGGGGGATGGTGGCCAAAAAGAATGTGATTTCTACCATGTTGCAAAGTTTTATTGCCACTGGTTTGATCAGTGTTCTTTGGGTGGTGGTAGGTTTTAGTCTAGCTTTTGGAAAATCTTATGGGGGCTTCATTGGCAATCCGATGGATTTCCTTTTTTTCAAAGGCATTAACGGGCAAGCTCCTTGGAGTTTGGCTCCTACCATTCCGCTTTTGTTGTTTGCTTTATTCCAAATGAAGTTTGCTATCATCACCCCAGCACTAGTGGTTGGGGCTACTGCCGAAAGGGTACGGTTCACTTCTTATGTGCTCTTTATGGTATTGTTTAGCTTACTCATCTATGCCCCCCTAGCGCATTGGACTTGGCATCCAGATGGTATTTTGTTTAAAATGGGCGTACTTGATTTTGCTGGTGGCACAGTGGTACATATTTCTGCTGGTTGTTCTGCATTAGCGGGTGCTATTATTTTAAAGCGAAGGAAAGTTCACGTAGCGCAAGAGCCACATCAACCAGCCAATGTACCTTATGTATTACTCGGTACGGGTTTGCTTTGGTTTGGATGGTTTGGATTCAATGCAGGATCTGCCGTAGGTGCAACTAGTTTGGCAGTGTCTGCCTTTGCTACAACAAATACGGCTTCTGCGGCTGCTGGGTTGGCTTGGATTTTCTTTGATGCACTCAGAGGTAGAAAGCCATCTGCGCTTGGATTTTGTATCGGGGCAGTGGTTGGCTTAGTGGCTATTACACCTGGTGCTGGCTTTGTGGGTATTCCGCAGAGTATCATTATTGGTGTAATCGGAGCTATTATTTCTAATATGGCAGTTTATTGGAAAGGAAAAACAACTATCGACGATACATTGGATGTATTTCCTTGCCACGGACTTGGTGGTATTGTGGGCATGATACTTACTGGTGTATTTGCAAACAAAAAAGTGAACGCTGCTGGTGCTGATGGATTATTATATGGTGGTACAGATTTTTTCATCAAGCAATTATTGGGCTGTGTTATTGTTGTTGTATTCTCATTAGTGATGGGTTTTATAGTGTTCAAATTGGTTGATTTGATTCACCCACTCCGTGTGCCTGAGTCTGATGAAGAAATTGGTTTAGACGTTTCCCAGCATGATGAGAGCATTGAACACTAGGTTCTAACCATAGCTTATTAATCTAAAATTGGTATTGAGTGCTTTATGCTCAACTTATAAAATTGTTCTGAGTAGCAGAGCAATGTGTATTTTTTAATCTTTAAACCCCCTACAGTTTATGAAAAAATGTATGATTCAAAATGTTTTTGGAAATATTCAAAGACGGGTCTCAATTTTCTGCATTGTTATAGTGCTGGTTTTCACTTCAGTTTTGTCTTATGCGCAAGATGCAACGGGTGCTAAAACGGGTACAATTAATGATGTTGATGCTAAAATTGGTGGTGTTTTAGATACTTTATCTAAGTCAACAGACACTACTGTTGCTGGTGTAAGTGCTAGTGTAAATAAGCTAGCCGCGGCAGTAACTACTATTGGTAACACAGAAGGTCATAGCAAAATTGCTATCAACATTATGTGGACTTTGGTTTGCGCATTCTTAGTAATGTTTATGCAAGCAGGTTTTGCTGCGGTTGAATCTGGCTTTACTCAAAAGAAGAACGTTGCCCACACGATGGTGATGAACTTTTTAATTTATGCTATTGGTTTAATTGGCTTCTGGATTAGTGGTTTTGCAATCATGTTTGGGGGTGCATTAAACAATGGTTTATTAGGAGGAATGGCTGGTGTTGTACCTCATGAAATTACGATTTCTTTATTTGGTCACGACTTGGGTATTGCAGGTAGTGCTGGGTACTTTTTAAGTAGCAAATACTACGATGTAGGTATTTTCACCTTGTTCTTGTTCCAAATGGTGTTTATGGATACCACTGCTACTATTCCTACTGGTGCGATGGCAGAAAGATGGACACTTAAATCATTCATAATTTACGGTTTCTTCATCTCTATGTTCGTTTACCCACTTTATGGTAACTGGGTATGGGGCGGTGGCTGGTTAGCTACATTAGGTGCAAACTTTGGTTTAGGCCATGGTCATGTTGACTTTGCAGGTTCATCTGTTGTACACTTAGTGGGTGGTGTTGCTGCTTTAGCTGGTGCTATCGTAATAGGTCCTCGTATAGGTAAGTATGGTAAGGACGGCACTGTAAATACGATTCCAGGCCATAACATTCCAATGGCTATTATAGGTACATTCATATTAGCCTTCGGTTGGTTTGGTTTTAATGCTGGTTCTACACTTTCTGGTAATGATTTCCGTTTAGCTGTTGTTGCAGTTAATACGTTACTTGCTGGTGGTGCAGCTGCTTTATCAGCAACCGTCTACTCAATGATTAAAAATGGTGGTAAAATAGACCCAGGTTATGTTGTAAATGGGTTACTAGCTGGTTTAGTTGGTATTACTGCACCATGTGCTTTTGTTACTTCATTATCTGCTGTAATTATAGGATTAATTGCAGGGGTATTAGTAATCGCAGTTTATAATTTTATTGACCAAAAGCTTAAAATTGACGACCCTGTTGGTGCGTTTGCAGTACATGGTGCAAATGGTGCTTGGGGTGTTTTAGCACTAGGTTTATTTGCTGATGGTACTTATGGTGATGGTTGGAATGGTGTTGCAGGTAACGTAACTGGTTTGTTTTATGGTGATGGCAAACAGTTCTTAGCTCAAGTTATTGGTACTGTGGCTGCTTTTGCTTTTGTATTTCCTGTTATGTACTTCTTCTTTAAATTATTGGATAAAATAACTCCGTTGCGCAGTACTCCTGAAGAAGAGTTAGCTGGTTTAGATATTCCAGAAACTGGTGCACATGGTTATGTAGATTAAAATGCAATTCTGAGTTTTTTCAACTTAGATTTCAATTTTTCATTTTTCATTTTTATTCTCAAAGCCGTTTCTCAAGTTTTTGGGAAACGGCTTTTTTTATTAGTTCAAATAAATTTGTTAGCAAACTATCCATTTAGATTCAATTTATAAAACAATGCCTGCATGAATAATAAAAAGAGTAAGATAGTTACACACATATTTACTCCCCTTAGGGATTTTTTTAAAGATAGTAGGGCTGGTGGTATTTTACTTATTTGTTGTACCGCACTTTCTTTGATATTGTCCAATATAAACGCCACAAGTGATTGGTATTTAGGGTTGTGGAAAATTGAATTTACCATACCTGTTAACTGGCTTCATTTTCCAGAATCAAGCTTGCTATTTATCAACGATGTTTTGATGACATTTTTCTTCTTTCTAGTGGGGATGGAAATCAAACGAGAACTAACTATTGGTGAATTAGCCTCGGTAAAGAAATCTTTGTTACCTGTCTTAGCCGCTTTGGGAGGTATGATATGTCCAGCGATTATTTTCTCATTATTCAACGGAAACACTCCATATGCAAAAGGATGGGGAATACCAATGGCTACTGATATTGCATTTTCATTAGGAATCTTATCATTATTAGGTGATAAAGTACCCGTACAATTAAAGATATTTCTCGCTGCACTCGCCATTATCGATGATTTGGGGGCTATTATTACCATTGCTGTGTTTTATACCGCTTCATTTAACATGGTTTATTTTGGATTGGCGCTTGTCTTAATTCTAGGTTTGGTTTTCATAAATAAAGTCAATATCAAAAGCATGAGTCTTTACCTATTAATAGGTGTGTTACTTTGGTATTGTTTATTCAACTCTGGCATTCACGCTACCATAGCTGGTGTAATTATGGCTTTTGCCATGCCACTTGATCAAATTGCTAGGGTAGAGCACAAACTCTTTCATCCAGTTAATTTCTTTATAATGCCATTATTTGCCCTTGCAAATACTGGGATAGTGTTACCAAACAGTTTTCAGAACATCTATACTTCCACAATTAGCTTTGGCGTTATTGCTGGCTTGGTAATAGGTAAACCATTGGGTATTTTTCTATTTTCTTTCCTTGCGGTCAAATCGAAAGTTGCATCACTACCTTCAAATTCTAAATGGTCACAATTGTTTGGAATTGGATTGCTTGGGGGCATCGGTTTTACCATGTCCATTTTTACTGCATCACTCTCTTATGCTGACGTTCAGCTATTGGTAATTGCGAAAGTTGCCATCATTGTTGCCTCAGTAACTTCAAGCGTTATTGGTTTTATGTATTTAAATGCTTTCCGTCAAAAAGGGTCTTTAAGTAATGAACCCGTACATGAATTCTCTAGTTCTGTTGAAAATTTTGAAAACTTTCCACCTGAGATATCTCAAATAGTTCCTCAATAGCATTTTCTCCTAAAAGAATCAAACATATTGTATCATTTCAAGTGAAGAAGCATTTTGAAATGTGGATAACTTTTTTTGGTTTTGTAGTCTTTGATATTTTGCGTAATTATTCTTGCAACCACCCCATAATTCAATTTTAAATCAAAGCCTTGGTTATGTTTTGGATTTTTTGAGCAAACAATTCTCTTCATTTTGGATAATTTTTGTAAGATACAAAAACAAATTTATATGGTAGGAGATGGAAAAACAACTTTATTCTCTAGAGTTTGGACATTTTTGCACTGTAATGTTGCACTCTAGAAATAATTTTTATGATTGCTCATACTTTTTTAATTGCGAGTTTTGCTAGTGAATTCAACATTCAAATCCAGTCTTCAACTACTGCACTAACTGAAATTGGGAAAATACTTTTGATTTCAACTTGTTGGATTGGGGGATTGATTCTATTTATTATCCAAAACGAGAAGAAAAATAACATAATTAAGCAAAAAAAGAAATTGGATGCTTCTTATTTTAATTAAAAATAGCCATCTTCATTTTAACCCCCTTTTTAAATGCAGAATTGGCAAAGTTGTGAGGTCTTGCAAGATGTTAGAGTTCCTATTTTATTTCATTCTATCATGTAGTTTTTGTGAATATTCTGTTCAATGAGTCTCTGTATTTGATTCCCACTGATTAAGCAGATTAGTACTTGTAAATGCAAAAGGGGTAGTTAAGACTTTAATTAGCTACAATAATTATTATGTATGTGTAAGCCGTTTCTCAATTTCATATTGAGAAACGGCTTTTTTTGTTTATAATTGTTTGAAATAAAATTCATTACTCTTTTTTCTCGGACAATAAAATTAAATCTCTTGAGTAAGAAATCAGATAATACAAATCCTTTTGAACAATTGATTACCACCTTACAAAATTTTTTTAAGGATAGCCGCTCAAGCGGAATCCTCCTAATTACCTGTACTGTAATCTCTTTAGTGCTTGCCAATAATGAAGCAACCGGTGATGGTTATCTTGGTTTTTGGAAAAAGGAATTTTCTTTGCCCATCTCTTTTTTACATCTTCCAGACACTTATTTGCTGCTGGTGAATGATGTATTAATGACTTTCTTTTTTTTCTTGGTTGGCATGGAAATAAAGCGGGAATTGACAATTGGGGAGTTGGCCTCGTTTCAAAAAGCATTAATGCCTGCAATTGCTGCTGTTGGTGGAATCGTTTGTCCGGCAATGATATTTTTACTGTTTAATGGAAGTGCACCCACTGCTAAAGGTTGGGCTATACCAATGGCCACCGATATTGCATTTTCATTAGGTATTTTATCGCTATTGGGCAATAAAGTGCCCGTTCAATTAAAAATTTTTCTCACCGCATTGGCAATAATTGACGACTTAGGGGCGATAATTACCCTAGCAGTATTTTATACATCATCCATTCATCTAGTTTATTTGACCATAGCACTTGTACTGGTTGCGGCTTTATGGGGTCTTCAATATATAAAGAACAATAGCCAATTACCTTATCTTATTTTGGGAATAGGGTTATGGTATGTACTGTTTAATTCGGGAATTCATGCCACCATAGCTGGGGTTATCACTGCTTTTTGCTTGCCCTTGAACCTGCTTGCCAAGCTAGAACATCAGTTGTTTCATCCTGTCAACTTTGTAATAATGCCATTATTTGCACTTGCCAATACTGGTATTGCACTGCCTGACAATTTTAGTGCTATTTATACCTCTCCAATTACTTATGGGGTGGTAGCGGGATTGGTAATTGGTAAACCATTGGGCATTTTCTTGTTTTCATTTATTGCTGCCAAGCTCAAAATTGCAACACTACCTTCTAATACGAAATGGCTACAGTTGTTGGGGGTGGGCATGTTAGCTGGTATTGGCTTTACCATGTCAATTTTTACCGTTTCTCTATCTTATAGTAGTGAATCTTTACAAATTATTGCCAAAGTAGCCATTATTGCTGCTTCTATTATTGCGAGTTTTTTTGGGTTTGTGTTTTTGTATTACAATAGAATGGTTAAGTACTAGATATTTCCAGCACTGAAATAAGCCATTCTGGGGTGATTGCCACGATTACACGAATGGCGATTTAGACTTGTCGAATACGATAAGCAATGATTTTAGTCGCATTCGCTCGAATGGCACAAAGTTTTGAATAATCCAAATTAGCGGTAGACTCCGGGGCTATTTGAAAAAATGGCAACTTGTTATCACTTTTTTAATCATTAGTATCTAGATATACTCAAAAGAAAATAGTTTGCGAAAAAAGTCGCTATAATCTTTGTGGTCTCCACTCTTTTGAAAGGGTTAGGGTAAGGTATAATTGGCAAACCATTTTCTGTTCAGTATAAATAGATATTTATTTCAACCAAGGAAATAAACTTTAGAGGGGGTTAGCCACGAATAAACGAATGTTTTTTCTACTGTTCATTCGATTTGAACTTTCCATTTCACCTATCATTTTCTTAAGTGCCATTTCCGGGTGTAAAATGTCATTTCCGAGTGTCAAATGCCATTTCCGAGTGTCAAATGCCATTTCCGAGTGTCAAATGCCATTTCCGAGTGTCAAATGCCATTTCCGAGTGTAAAATGTCATTTCCGAGTGTAAAATGCGATTCCCGAGTGTAAAATGCCATTTTCGAGTGTAAAATGTCGTGTCTAGGTGTAAAATGTCATCTTTCATGTGCAAAATGTCGTCTTTCATGTGTAAAATGTCGTCTTTCATGTGTAAAATGTCATCTTTCATGTGCAAAATGTCATCTTTCATGTGCAAAATGTCGTCTTTCATGTGCAAAATGTCATCTTTCATGTGCAAAATGTCATCTTTCATGTGCAAAATGTCGTCTTTCAAGTGTAAAATGCCATTTTCAAGTGTAAAATGCCATTTCTAAGTGCAAAATGCCATTTCCAAGTGTAAAATGCCATTTCCGGGTGTAAAATGCCATTTTCGAGTGTAAAATGCCTTGTTTCAAGTTCTAAATGCCCCGTTTCATGGCGCAAAACTCATCTTTCATGGCCTAAATGCCATCTTCCATGACCTAAAAGTCATTTCCGAGGGGAATGTAAATTAAACTGTGTCAGGTCCTTACGCCCCCCCATCCCCTCTTTTAGGGGCATGCCCCTAAAAGAGGGGATGGGGGGGATTTTTTTAGCAAAGTTTCGGCATCCTGTCCTC
>JAIXOJ010000180.1 GCA_027486835.1 Chitinophagaceae bacterium | reverse complement strand
GTCCACAGAAGTTACTTCCCATTTATTGTCCAAATAAAGAAGACTTTTATATAAACTCTTATCTGTCATAAGTGCAAGTTTAAATAAATCCAACACTAAATTCCCAGTAGAACCAAAAAAACTGACACGGAAAAAATGACACAGGAATGTGTCAACTTTCTTGTGTCAAAAAAAACTGACACGGAAAAAATGACACAGAATTGTGTCAAATTTCTTGTGTCAAAAAAAACTGACACAGAAAAAGTGACACAAGATGGTGTCAAATTTTTATGGTAGAAAAAAAATGACACAGGATAGGTGATACGTAATGATGTCAGTTAAAATTTTATAAAAATCTGACACTTAAAATTGATGAAAATAAATTCGAAAATTCTAAACCTAATTGTTCAGATCTCCCAACTTATTGTCTAATACAAAAGACTTCCTAAATACTAAAGTAATCCAATAAATAAATTCATTTGAACGGTACTTGGAATCTATAAAGGAAAATTGAGTAAAAAAAATCTTGCTATCGTTTGGAGTTGGAAACTGTGAAAAAGCTTAGTATAATTCTCAGCTGAAATTAATGGTTACAAAGGGATAATGATTTGATCATTATCAATGGTTTCTCATTTGGTCATTTATAACAACAATATAGTTTTTTATTTATTGTAAATCCTAAAATTGTAGCTGGTTAAAAAATCAATTGCTAAACCAAAATAGAGAATAAATTTTCAAATGGACTTACTTAATATAAACTGTTTGATGCAATTTTCGACCATTGTGCATCGTTACAAAAACTTGATAAATGCCCGGGCTGTAAAAATTTTGAACGCATATTCTATGCTTGTTTCCATTGTATTCAACAAAGCGGGTAAAAACTTCTTTACCGATACAATTATAAATAGCTACTTCCACTTTTCCTTTTTCAACATTGATTAACCCAAGATTGATTGTACTGCCAACCACAGGATTGGGGGTAATTACCAAAGCGGAGAGAATGTCATTGCTATTTAGAATTAATAATGGGCTGAAAGTTAATTTGCTGTCTTTATCTTTTGCTACAATACGGTAATAAAGTTTATCGGGATACGCTTCTTGGTCAATCCAATTGTATTCATTTTTACCTGTTGCTTTTAAAGAAGTAATAGTCACAAAATTATTTCCGTCAGTCGACCGTTCAATAATATATTCTGCAACATTCATTTCGGTGCCAACGCTCCATAAAAGCTTTGGCTTTCCATGCGCATAAATTATTTTGGCATTATAAAATTCTACAGGCAGCGTACCTTCAATGATGATGTTGCGCTCAAAAGTGTCTCTATGGAAACACCTACTAGCGATAAGTTTTACTTTGTAATTGCCATTTGAGGCATACGTATGCATTGGATATTGATCAAAAGATGTAAAATTGTCTCCAAAATCCCATTTAAATTTAGTGGCCCACTGAGAAAAGTTATGAAATTGTACATTCCGAATTCCAGAAATAGAATAATGAAAATTGATGTATGGAAGATCTGCCTTCCAGTTAGAGATTACTTGACTATTAAAAAGGGTAACATCAGAGGCATTTTGGAAGAAGTAAACAGCCGCTGTAGATAAACCCGCCGTGTAACTATTGCCCAATGAATGAATTCTCCAAATGGAACTAAACAAAGTACATGCGGCTAGGTATGACCCTTCTAAAGTAGGATGGCTGTTATCAGAAGTGTGCAATACGTATGAAGAATTACTTAACACTTTTCGCCAAGCCTCACCCACAGGTGCAATTGGTGCTTGAATTAAATTAGAAAGCAGATTATAAGAAGCAGTAATTGAGTCCTGCATCTCATTGAAACTATTGAAAGCCAGGCTGCAATATGTACCACTTGGGTCGCATTGTTGCCCACCATACCTTCTACCCCAAGTCATAAAGGTGATTATTCTTGCGCAAGAATTGTATTTTCTAATAGAATCGGCTAATCTTATTCCAGCAGGCAACATACTGTTGTCACGATAGTAATTAATTGATGGAATTTGACTTTGTTCCTGTAAAACAACATAGTCCCAATTTCCTTTTCTAATTTTCGCAAGAGAAGTTGCATCGTTCAAATGGTTTTCAAGTGTATAACCGCCAATATTGTTATTGTCAGTGACTAGTTTATAACCAACATCACTTGACATATTGGTAACCAATTGTGGAAGATTGTTTGTGTAAGTATAACTATTGCCAAGAAATAAAACCTTTAAGGAGTCTTGAGCATTCAAATAGTTAATAAAGGAAGAAAGGAAAACTAAGAAAATACACCAAATTTTCATAAGTCAATATTATTAATTAAAAAAATCGCTGTCCAAAAAGAGATTATTTTCCGATACAGAACTTACTAAAAATATAGTCTAATTGTTGATCATTAGTTATATCACCTGTGATGCTTCCGAGATGAATCAAAGCCTGCTTAAGTTCGAAACTTAATAAATCAGTAGGAAGACCATTATTCATAGAATCTTGTGTTTGTGAAAGAGCATCTTTAAATAAACATAAAGCATCAAAATGTCTAACATTAGTGATCATCGGCTTCTCAAAATCTATATTTGAACCAATCGCAGTCTGAAAAATTGCTTGTTTAAGTTCTTCAATACCCTCATTAAATTGTGCTGAAATACTAATAAGTTTTGAGTCAGTATTTTTATCCTTAGTTTCCAAGGTATTCATTGGAAGAACTTTATCAATTTTGTTTGCCACAAAAAATACTTTTTCTGAATTGATACCGAAGGTTTCAAGATGTTGTTGGGCTTCATTAAATGAATACTGAGATGCATCATAAACAAATAAGTTCAATTGAGCAATTCTAACTTGTTCTATGCTACGCTCAATTCCTATATTCTCAATTATATCATTCGAGTTTTGCCTTAAACCAGCAGTATCAATAAAATGTACAAGTAATCCATTAATACTTACCTCTTCTTCAATTGTATCACGCGTAGTTCCAGGTATATCACTAACAATGGCTCTTTTTCTATTTAATAAAGCATTAAGAAGTGTAGATTTTCCAGCATTCGGTGCACCAATAATTGCCACTTTAAATCCATTCCTAATTATGCTTCCAATCTGAAATGAATTTAAAAGTTGGTTTGTTTGGTGTAATAGACTTGAAATAAGCTTGTCAAATTCTGTTCTATCAGCAAAAACCACATCTTCCTCTGCAAAATCTAACTCTAGTTGTAACATCGAAGAAACATGCAACAATTTATTTTTTACATCTTTCAAACTATGAGTAAGCTGTCCAGATAAATTTGAAAGGGCTGAAATTTGCTGAGCCTCCGTAGATGAGGCTATTAGATCCGCTACTGATTCAGCCTGAACAAGATCAATTTTATTGTTAAGAAAAGCCCTATAAGAAAATTCCCCAGGATTTGCATGCCTACATCCTGCTTTGATTAAGACAGTTAATATGGATTTTTGAATAAAAACAGAACCGTGACATTGTAACTCAATAACATCCTCACCAGTATAAGATTTAGGATTTCTAAAAATTGATACCAAAACTTGATCTATCAGTTTACCCTCAGATACAATATGTCCCAAGGTTAGAGAGTGACTTTTGATTGTTGACAAATCTTTGCCGACAAATACAGAACTAACAATTGAAAAAGCTCTTGAACCAGAAATTCTAATTATTGCAATTGCACCTTGACCAATTGGTGAACAAATTGCAGCTATAGTGTCATCAATATAATCCATAAAAAAAGCCTTCCCGATTAAGAGAAGGCGAAAAATTATTCTGGGGAAACAACAAATGTAATAGCTTGTCTGGCACGGTATGCAACAAAACGACCGTTTTGTTGAGCAGGCTTCCAAGGTGGACCTTTTTTTATGACTTTAATGGCCTCTTCCTTAGTTCCATATTTCGGATCATTCTCAGCAGTAACATCACTAATATTACCATTTTTATCAACCAAAAAAGAGACAACAACAGTATATCTACCCTCTGGTGCACCATTTTCAGATGGTAACTGACTATTCAAATTTTTCTCTAAATATTTTGCCCAACCGGCTTTACCACCTGGAAATTCAGCTTCAATTTGTACTGAAGTGAAAACCTTGTCATAGTCTTCTTCAACTTTAGGTGCCTCAACTTTTCCAGTTCCGGCAGACTCAATAGGTGGAGCAACGACACCTTCATCCTTAGTACCTTCTTGGTTGATTGTACCAATTTTAGTTTCTTCTAGCTTCTCAACTTCAGGAGGTGGTTCTTTAACCTCTTCATCCTTTACAATTTTAGGAGGAGTAAACTTAGTGATTTCAACTTTAGGAGGATCTTGTTTTGGTGGAGGTGGTGGAGGTGGAATTTCAGGTTTCTTTTCCTCTTTTTTTATGTCCTCTAAAGATACATCTTGAACAATAATTTCAGTTTTCTTACCATGACCAATATTAGAGGAAATTACATAATAAAGGAAAAGTAAAGTACAAATGGAAATGGTAATAAGTATTGCATTTAAAACACGTTTATTATACGATTTTCTTAAATCGTATGCACCATATGCCTTGTTCTTATTTTCAAAAAGTATATCTAGAAAATCTGATTCTAAAATTTTAGCAACTTCCATGTAGTAAATTTTTAGTTTGAAGCTTTTTCCGTAGCGTTAATTAATAAATTTTCTCCATCGGAAATATCGACAAGAGCGTATCTCTTTACGACATTTATTGACATTTCATCAAGAATGTCAATAACGTTTTGGTAAGTGCAGAAATCGTTAGGTTTTATAATTACAAAAAAATCCTTATCATCAACAGACTTCTTTTTATTCTCAATAATACCACGAATTTCTTTAAATGAAGATGATTTAAAGTTCTTACCAGCTTCGTCTAAAATACCTTCGTAATAAAATACGTGGTTGTCTTTACTTAACAAAATTGTCAAAGCACCAGATTGTTTAGTGGGTGTTTGATCCTTCACATCATTCGCATCTTTAGGAAGATTCAGCTTAAATGCAGTAGGTTGGCTCATTGTTGTTGTAAAAATAAAAAATGTAATGAGCAAAAACCCTAGATCTACCATAGGAGTTAAATCTATTCTGGTAGATAATTTCTTAGCTTTCTTTACACCTTTACCTTTGTGTTTGCCTCCGCCTGACGAGGTATCTAACTCTGCCATGATCTATAGTTTTAGTCTATTTCAGTTTTGGGTAAATTAGATTGATTAGCTCTCCAAAGATTAGTTCCAATAGGTACACTTTCAGGATTAGTAACCATCTGAAATTTTAGGAAATCATTACGTTTGAAAGCAGCAATAACATTTTTAAATGAAGGATACTTAGAAATATTATCTCCTTTTAGTAGAAGATTAATCTTTTTACCTGCGTAAGCTTCATTTATAGCTTTCATCCAAATAAATAGTTCATTTGAAGCTGAATCTTTACAAGGAATGCCTGGTAATAAATCAGCCTTTAGTTTATCTTCGGGCAAAGCTAAAAATTCAGGAAGTTTTGACAAACTTGAACCAAAGAATTTAGCTTTCACAAAAGAAGCAACATTGATATTTAAATTCTGAGTAGAATTTAAATTATTTGCAATGATTTGTTTTCTTTCATCATCATCCATAGACAAAAAAACTTTACCATTTCTATCAATAGAAATAAGAACAATATCCTTGTCGGGCGCTACTTTACTAGCAACTGAACTAGGGGTGTTAATAGTAACAGACTCGGAAGGCTTGAACTTGGTAGTTAGAATGAAAAAGCTAAGAAGCAAAAAAGCAACATCACACATTGCAGTCATGTCAATAGATGTACTTTTTCGAGGCAATTTTGGTCTAGACATAATAATGTATTACTTATAGTTAGCAGCAAAACTTTGTGTCAAAGTAAAACCGCATTCGTCAATGCCGTAAGTAATTACGTCAATTTTTGTTGTAAATATGTTATACATTATAATTGATACAGCAGAAGTACCAATACCCAAAGCAGTATTATAGAGGGCCTCGGAGATACCTTGAGACAATTTTTGTGCTGCCTCACCACCACCACTATCACCAAGAGCGGAGAAAGACCTAATCATACCTAGAACCGTACCAAGTAGACCAAGTAAAGTAGCAACCGAGGCGATAGTAGATAAGAAAACTAAATTCTTTTCTAACATGGGTAGTTCAAGTGCAGTTGCTTCCTCTATCTCCTTTTGAATATTCAATATTTTTTGGTCTGTGGAAAGACTTGAATTAGTAGTCATTTCTTTATACTTGTGCAAACCTCCACGCATAACGTTTCCAACTGCTCCTTTTTGTTTTTCACATTCTTCTAGGGCTTTGTCTAAATCTTTATTTGCAAGGTGAAATTGTACTTTCCGTATAAATTCAGAAATACTACCATTACCCGCAGCTTTAGTAACAGTCAAGAATCTTTCAATTACAAAGGTTAAAACAGTCAAAAAACAACCAATAAGAATTGGTACGATAATACCTCCTAAGTACATTTTAGAAAGACCTCCTATAGGTCCCTCATGGTCAGGCCAAAAGAAGCTATTTTTATCAGGTTTGGTAAAATTAGATGAACTTCCAATCACAAACCTCCATATGATGTACCCTAACAAAATACAAATTACTGGAGCTAATGAGGCAATTAAATTGCCAGGTTTACTACTTTGTGGGGTAGACGTCTTTGTTGGAGAAGACTTTATTTGAGACATAAATAGATAGGTTTATAAAAATTAGTAAGACCAAAGATCTTGTTCGTAATTGAAAATTTTATCTTTTATTGATTCACCTTCTAAAAGAGCGAAAAGTGTGTTTTTTCCATACTTCTGCTTAAGGGTGATATCAAAGGGATTATCGAAAGTTGATTTTGTTATGTAACTACTAAACATTCTACTTTCAAATAAATCCTCCCAACTCATTCTTGCACCGAAGTTTTTAGGATTATAAACATCGTACTTAGCAAGTGTTGTTCTTAGATCAGGATAGTAAATCCAGAATAAAGTAAGCATACCCGCAGATGTACCATCAGATAGTAGTTTAGGCATCATAGGAGCTATTCCTAATATTCTGGTGAACATTCTAGAAGATTCCTTGTCGAATACTACTTCTTCTTTAATCCTGAATTTATACACAGAATCTAATTCTACATCACGCGCTTTGATTATATACTTTGTAATATTTCCTTCCAAATCATACTGCGCAGTCGTATCTATTTTAGATCCGAATTTTGCCAGCGCTTGTTGTGTTGTTAAAGGAGTTGTAAAACGATCATCATCAGCATCAAAAGCTGTTACACCATTTCTAATTGCATTAATCAATATAGAAACAAACCTTTGACTACCATTATCCTCAATTAGGGAATACCTAAAAGCAAGATTGATTTTCTCTCTTGAATCAATTTCTCTCCAAATACGTTGCTTATAAACTGCATCATCCTCTCTAATGTGTTCGTAGGATAAAGGTGCACGGTCTTTTACTGGTGTCCTTTCAATAGCATTATCATTTCGTCTAGAAACTTTAGCTGTATCATTTATTCCCCCACCACCACTAGAAGGGGGTGCTAATTCGTAAATTGGACCATTCCCACCAGAACTTTTTGAGGTACCAGTATTCTGACTTGGTGTAGGATTAGGTGATTGTTGATTTGTAGGATTTTGATTCCTCCCACCTCTAGAATTATTTCTCTGTACAGGGGTAGAAGGCCTAGAGGGCCGACTAGGCCTTCTAGGTTGTCCAAATGTTTGAAAACAAACACAAAACGAAAGTAGTATTACAATAGTATTTTTCATATCTAGTATAAATTAAAAGGAATAGGAGGAAGTGTTCTAGTTCTTCCATCAGGACCAACTGCTTTGATATCATCAAAAGTAATTGTAGTACCTGCACCAGCCTTGTCAATTATTCTCCTTGTTTCAGCACCAAAAGCAGCACCAACATTCTGCGCTAACCCGATATTTTCAGTAAACCCTTTTCCTACAGCAATAACTGAATATGATGAAACTGAAAATTTAACACCTTCAAAAATAAAATTCTCCAAATCAGCCCTCAACCCTTGTTGAGCTTTAAATTCATTAGCTGGTATACGACCTCCTTTACTTCTTCCAACCATTGCAACAGGTTCCGGAATTGGTTTTACACGAAATTTAAAAGGTGTAGATTTTCCATCAACAGTAACGGTTATATTCGCCTCTGTACCACCAGTAACAGTTACATCATACTTACCTGCAGCTGTTTTGGTAAGTGTACCATTATCTATTGAAGCCTGCGTTGCCTCATCACCCTTAGTACCACCAGAAACAGAAATAGGGTTATTAAGTCCAATGTAGAATACTTTAGTAGCATCAGCACTTACGCTAGCCCCTGTTGGTGAACCTACTGTATATTTAATTTCAGCGTCTTTTTGACCATCCTTGCCATCCGGAGTTTTGAACTTGATAACCACTTTCTTAGAGTAACTACCTGGTCCACCAACTGTAGTCTTATATTCAGCAACACCCTGAGCATTTAAAGCAACGACTGCACCATCAATTGTAACCAATGGTTTTGCTGCACTACTAAATGCACCTACACCACCAGTTATTTTCAACTCCTGACCCGGCATTAAGTATTCCGAACTTTGACTAGCAATAGCCTGGAATTGATCGAATACAAATTTTACTTTACCAACTTGCTGATGGCAAAAATCTGCAACTTGCGCTTCACTATTCTTTACATCATTTTGGAATTTACTTAAAATTGTGATAGCCGCAATGGATGGGGTCATGTGAAAATAAGAATACGCCCAGTCACCTTTACCTACTTTACTTTCAGTTTCAGGTATCGCTAAATCAAGCGGCAAATTTGTACCAAATTGTTGCTGTATAGCAGGGTCAATTTGCAAAAGTTGAGCTTTGAAGTCAGATAGCTTCTGAAATAATTCTTTACCGTTTTTGGTGCCAACAGGACCCTCCACTAATAAATGAGTAGCTGCATCTAGATTATCTAAACTAAAATGCTCTTTACCATCTTTATCAACAACTAACTTAGAAGCCTTTTTTAATTCCTGTTTAAGACCTTCCAAATATTTTGTTACGTCCTCAGCAAGCTGATGTGCTTTCTCAGCTTTGGGTTTCCAGATTACTGCTTTCTCTTTAGAAGCAGGATCTTTTGCCAACTCTTCAAATGATTTAGCTATCGCTTCATTTTTATGATCAATGGCAAGATTTGAACTTAAAAGACTATTATTAACCGTCTTGAATGCATTTAGAATTTCAGAGGACACATTTAGCGCTAACAAGGCTGTTAACACTAAATACATCACATTAATCATCTTCTGCCTCGGTTCTTTAGGTAAAGACATACTACGAAAATTTAGTTTTATTTATTAATTAATAATGTACAAATTAAAAGTGACTATCTTCCTTGCATAGCAGTCAACATATTTCCGTAAACTTGATTTAGCTTACCAAGATTTACAGCCAAAGCAGCAACTTGCTCTTTAGTTTTAACTGCATCAACAGCACTAGTTTGTAGATTATTGGTAATAGCTTCTAATTTACCATAGAATTGGTTAATTGCCTTTAAATGATTACCACTTTCCTTTAATTCCAATTCGTACATTGAATTAATAGAAGTTAAATTCTTCGTCATAGCTTGAACCTGAGTTTGGTATTGTTTAGTACCATCAGCAGCAGTGTTCAATGATGCGAAAGAAGTTGCAGTTTGAGTAAGTACATTTGATATGTTACCAAGTGAATCAGTAGCCTGCTTTGTTTTTGCGTTGAAATCTGTTGTCGATTTTACAACATCACCTATATCACTTAACTTATCAACCGTAGTACCCAATTTTTGAAATCCAGAACTTAATTTGGTAAGATTTGCTGGAGTAATATCAGCATTTTCCAACATTTTTTCCATGGTTTTCAAAGCAGGATTACCCTTAACTTGTTCAACTGGAGCGGGATGTTCAGCATCAGCTGGAGGCAAAATAGCATATACCAAGAAGATCAAAGCTTCTGTACCTAACCCAATTGGTAAAAATAAATCAGAACCTGGATAGTGCTGAATCTTAAATAACGCACCGATGATTACAACTGCAGCACCAGTACATACGAAAATGTTTAATAACCTGTTAGCTAAGGGAGAGATACCTGATGACATTTTTTTAAATTTTAGTGTTTAGAAATTAATATTAAGAGTGAAAAAAGACTTATTTTCTTGGAACTAGATCAATTACACATCTGAATCCAATATAGGATTTAGCAGTATCCTGATATTCGTAGTTACGAGTACTAGTTTGTAGGAAGAAACCAACATCCTTCCAACTTCCACCGCGAACAACCTTACGCTTCATACGTGGAGGGTCATTATCTTGAGCATCATACCTTAAATCTGGACTCATATCGTGTACAATATTGTAAGCACCTTCGTTGAAGTAGGAGTTAGTCCATTCTGATACATTCCCAGACATGTTGTATAAGCCAAAACCATTTGGCCAATAAGCATCAACCCTAACAGTATAGAAACCGCCGTCTTCTGCATAGTTACCTCTACCTGGTTTAAAGTTGGCTAATAAACAACCCTTTTTATTTCTTAAATAATAATTTCCCCATGGATACATACTATTACTTCTTCCCCCTCTTGCAGCATATTCCCATTCAGCCTCACTAGGTAATCTGAAATCACTTTCAATTGCCATTTTCTTTCTTTCAAGATAAGTATTGAGCTTTCTTGTTCTCCAATTACAAAATGCAGTAGCCTGTTTCCAATTCACACCTACAACTGGATAATTTCCAAAAGAAGGATGTGCAAAGTATCTTTTAGTCATTGGCTCATTGTAAGAATAAGAGAAATCTCTCATCCATACAGTTGTGTCAGGATAAACTGGAGTTTTTCTTTTGTCAAAGAAATCTAAAGGAGATTTTTTAAATTTTTCTTTATTATCCTTCTTATTTAATTCCTCAAATTTGATAGTTGTGTATGAGTAAATCAACTTTTCTGGATTAAAGAAAGGTTTCGTTCCTTGAGCATCCACTTTAATAAAGTATCCAGAACCAGCAAGTTGGTCTTTGAATTTGGGATCTTCATACTTTACGTTTTTCAATTGTTTCCAATGAACAACAGTATCATAGTAGGGAGCTCCAAGCATAACAGCTACAGTTGAATCTCTTACCCACCATACAAACTCCCTATATTTATTGTTTGTCAATTCTGTAGCATCCATCCAATAACCAGGAATAGATACCTCTCTATTTCTTGAAGTAAAGGTATAATTTATATCTTCATCACTTGGTCCCATATGAAAAGTACCTGGTGGAACATAGACCATACCTAGCGGCATTGACATGCTTACTCTTGAACTAGGTGATACACCATGCACTTGACCATCATCAATAACCCCGCCCTTTGACTTGCCACCACAGCTAATCAACGCAATGGGCAATGTTATTATCAGAATGAAATTTGTGAGATTTTTAATCATAAAAAAAAATTACAGGTGTCGCAAATATATAGTTTACAATGAAAATTGGGAACTTTTAAAATTATTTTCAACTTAAAAGTTTCCAAAGACACTAATCGGTAAAAAATCTTCGTTTAACAGTCGATTTATATGTCTGACGAAAAAATTATTTAAAATAGAATATAACATCGAACAATCAAATTTTGACACTTTAAACATTTAGAATTGACTTATTCCAAATTGTGCTGCAAGAAACATTATTTTCTGTGTTCTTGACGACCTCTTTTTCCAATTTCTAATTCTTTATGACATCTTTTAACAAAAACCAAACTTTGTCTATCGAAAAAAATATCTTTCCAACGTTACTTCTGGAAATACATTATTCTTAATCCCTTTACATAACCCTAATGAAGAGAACTAAAACTGTTGAATGGTTTTTATTTAACTGGTGCAAAATAATGGTAAGTGGTCAATTGGAAAAATCATTTTGCAGAATTAACAAACTTTAAAACTTAGTGAACGATTGCGATAATGATTCCAGCTTCAATTTTATTGATTGGAGTTATTTTAGTTAAAATATTTATTATAGCTGAATCGCAAATCCTGTCATAAAATTAAAAGACTTTGTATTGTACCCACTAATATCCATGTATTGCTGGCTCGTTAGGTTGTGACAATTTAAAAATAGTGTTGCTCTTTTTAAAAGCTGAACTGAAGAATACAAGTCTATCAAATAATACTTCGCAAGTTTAATTGGGGGCGCATCGTAAGGACTTCCATTTCTGTTTGAAACAAATTTAAATGATGGCTTTATCGTAATCCTTTTGCTAAGTTTAAATATTAGTTCTGTGTTTAAAATTAGATTGGGTCTTCGGTATAGGTTATTGACTTTTAAACCATCTTGAGTTCCTTCGCCATCGACATAGGCTAAATTAGTAGCTATTGAGCCCCAAGTATTTAATTGAGCATTTGCCTCTACTTCAAATCCATAATCGTTTTGTACTTCTCCGTTTACGTACACAAAGCTGCTATTTGAAGTGATTAGATTAGAGATATGCCTGCTAAATCCTACTAATCGAAAAGTAGATGACTTATTTAATGTACCCGTTTCAAATCCAATTTCAACATTATTACTTCGCTCTGGCTTTAAATTTCTATTTCCACTATAACCATCAAATAATTGGTAAAGTGCGGGTGTTTTGTAGGCAGTAGAAAAATTGAAAAATAATTTAGTGAAATCATCGACCCTATAGGAATGATTGAATGTAAATGTGGCATTGTTTCCATAAAATGAATGGAAATTCAACCTTGAGCCTATTTCTAAATTGAAGTTGCTAAGGTCTGAAAATAGTATAGAACCATATACTGCGCCCTGTTGAGTATGGGAACTATCTTCTGAAAGTGTGGTGGAAAAGGGGAAAAAACCATCCGTACTAAAGTAGGATTGTTGGGTTTTGCTTTTTAAGTATTGTAATCCTCCCACTAAACTGATGTGCTTATTAATTACTAAGCTTCCAAAACTTTCTAATACTAATGACTTTCCCGTATAGTTACTGTGTGCATACTTATAAAACGAGGAGGAAATATCTGCACTATCATCGGTATATTGTCTTTCGGTAGTTTGATAACTCGCTGATAATTGATACTTTAATTTACCAATAGTATGGCGATAAATTAACCCATTGATTCTATTATTATTTTCAGCTGAATAGTCTTTATCATCTACATAAGCACCTGCGTCTATATCATTTGTGTACTTGCTATAATTACTGAAAAGACTAACCTGAGCGTTTTTAAAAACATCATAATCAAGAGTAAAGCCTAAATTATGTTGTTTAAAGCCGTCATCATCATAATTTTTTGTTCCAATACTATCAATTGCACTTGAAAATCCTTTACTCGATTGGGCGTTATAACGAAGGCTATACCCGATTTTATCCTTTTTACCATTGATCCCAACATTGAAATTTTCAGTGGTATAAGTACCCAACGCATAATTAAGGTTTGCGGAAAATGGCTTTAGGGAATTTTTTTTTGTAAAAATTTGAATCACACCTGCAATAGCATCGCTACCCCAGAGGGTGCTTTGTCCTCCTTTAAGAATTTCAATTCGTTCAACCATTGAAAGTGAAATGCTATTTAAATCAAAGGAGTTGTCTATTCTTGAGGGGTCATAAACTGGTACACCATCTAATACAATCAGGGTTTTACCACTACCAGCACCTCTGAAATAAATATCCAAATTTGTACCAGGGCTATTGTTTGCACCATTTATATAAACGCCAGCTTGCGTATTTAGCAATTCGCTAATTGTTCTACCACTACTTTCTTGTATTTGTTGGGCATTTATAACTGTAACTACTTTGCCTGTAGCCATCTGTTTTTGGCTGATTTTGTTTGCAGTTACTACAACCTCTATCAGGTTGTTTTGAGTGGTATCTTGTGCATTGGCGGAGGCAGATACACCTATTAGACACGCAGTAAAGAGCATTAATTTTAGGCTCATTGTTTTTTAAAATTTTAAAAAAGTACAACAATGAGCTTTCAGGATATGGAAATAGCGCTTCTTAGGAGAATTATTCGTAAGCCGATAATCAATGTACCCAATCAAAGAAAAATTTAACAGGGTACATTTATTACCAATTATCATACATGAAGGTGTATGAAACAAAAGAAAAAAACCTCCTTAGTAAACTATTTACTAAAGGGAAACATAAATAGCTGCTGCAGTCAGCTTTTTACATTCCATGCCTTTCACCCGAAAGCCGTGAATGAATTGGTAAGAGGCAGGTCTTCTGACTTATTGTTCATTGTGCCTTCCCATTTGAAAAGTTCAAACAGTGGTAAATACAATTATTTACTCGGGTTATTGACATGCCTAAGTAAACCAATATACAGCTACGGGGATAGTGCTAGATTCTCACTAGTTTCCCTTTTAATCTTCTACTCGCTTGTAGTTAAGCAAACATCTTTACCAATAGAAGAACCAAATACGCTGTGCAAATATGGGAGAAATGAGTGTTAAACTAGGAAAAACTTAGTTAAGGTTGCTGAGAAATTGGGGGTTGATTGGGAGATAACAATATGAAACTACTGTTATTGGATTAATAAATAGGATCGATCGCAAACTAAAAGAGCTACACCCGATTGGATGTAGCTCTTTAGAACAATTAAGCGAAAATTAAAAATATACTACGTTTCTAATGACCTAAAAGTATTAACGCAAACTATTTTACAATCAATTTTTGGTTTAAAACAGTTTGGTTTGTGTTGTTAACAACTTTCAAGAAATATAAACCTGAAGGTGTGCCAATAGGCAAATTTACTTTTAGAGACTGTCCTTCTACAGCTACAGAAGCAGTATTTTGACTGATTGTTTTACCACGCAAATCTGTAACTTGAATAGTGTATTTATCTGCGGAAGGATTAGCAATTTGTACTTTAAATTGTTTACCAACAGCAGGGTTAGGATAAACACTTACTTTTTCTTGAGCAGCTACAACCTCAGCATTTTTAACTGTTGCTTTAGATTGGTACAAAAGATTTGCACTGGCAAGGTCGGAAGCATTGTACACACCAGCTTCAGCTTTTACAGGAGCAATTACTTCTAGGGAAGCGATTCCTACTTTAAAGTAACTTTCTGTGTAAACTGCACTGCTAATAATTAAATCTCCATCTTCATTAACTGCAGCACCATTAGCGGTGAAGTTTGCAGGTAACCCTTTGATGGAACCGATTAAATCAGCCACTAAAGTTTTTGTGTTGATTTTATATACTGAAGCGTGCATTGTGATAAGGTATAGATTGCCAAAAGCATCTGCCACTAAATCGCCACCCCAGCTTGTGCATTGGTTATGAACAGAGACGTTTCCGTTTTTGCTACCATCAGTCAATCTACCTAGGTCTGCAATCGTTGGATTGTTACCTGTTGTGAATTTAACTAGATGTTCTCCATCGTTGGTTAAGGCATATCCTGCACCATCTGCACCGAAGGTCATACGGGTAATGATATTAGCCTCGCTTTTGAACTTGTCGCCAGTGTTGAAAGCTGGGGCATCGTTGCTTATAACGGTGAGGTTTTTTTCGTTGAGGTCGATGTAGTTTAGTGAATTACCACGCATGTTGGTAAAATAAAGACGATTGGTTTTAGCATCGTACCCCGTAGCTGCGATTGCTGAAATAGCGGGTTCGGCAGAAGGAGTGATGCTTTTGTTCGCAAGAGATTGGTAGCGAACTGCTTTATTTTCGGAGGGGGAATAAATGTTAGTCTTTACTGAGCCATCTAAGCTAGTAATTTCCCTAACTGCATTCCAGTTTACATTGCCCTTTGTGTCGCCAGTGATAGCAAAAAGTCTGCTGCTTTGGGCAGAAGCAGTAGCCATGAAGGCTGCGATAGCCGCGATTGGTAGAATTACTTTTTTCATGTCAATAAATTTTTAGTAGCGTAAAAGTAGGGGGATTGATTGATACGAAACACTTTGTTTGAAAAGTTTTTTCAAAATTTTTAAAAATTCTTTGAAAATCTTGTGGTGGGTGCAAAGAAAGTTGTCGATTGAGGGGTCTGACTCCTTTAGAATTCCATCAGTTTCACCTACAATGAATCCTAATCAATGGGCTGTAACCACGGCTATTCATAACTTAACCACTGAAGGTTTTTTGGAGAACTTTCGATTTGAGTACTATTCATCGACTTAGCTTATTGATAGCTTGCATAATTAGTTCGAATTCGAAGCCCTTTTGTTGTAGATACTTTGCCGTTTTTGCCTTCCTACTATTGTGGGATTCACTTGCATCTAAAGTATTCCACTTGTTGTATGCAGATTGTTCTAAGGTCATTTGATAATCATCGGCATCAATTTCTGAGAGTGCTTTGGTGATGCATTGGGTGGAGACGCTTTTGATTTTTAGCTCGTAGGTTATTTTTATTTTGCCCCATCCTTTTGTTCTGAACTTTCCTCCTGCAAAAACGATAGCGAAACGTTGTTCGTTTAAAAAATTTTCTTCGATAAGTACTATGATTATTTCATCTGCTTCTTTTCGTGTGGCTCCTAGGCTTAGCAATTTCTCTTTTACCTCTTGATGTGCTCTTTCTTGATAGGCACAAAAATTTTTTGCTTTGGATAATAAATTATCGAAACTATTGGTAGGCTTGTGCGATGATTTCATAATTGAAGACCCTGTATTTTACAAGTTTAGGCTTTTCTGTTTTTGTAAGCCTTGCCAATTATTAGTTTCGGAGGTTAGGGAGGTTTTTCTTCCAGAAATATTGATTGACCATTTTATTGATGGGTTTATTGGGCGGGACATTTTGGGGCGGGCACAAGGCACCGCCCCTACGTGGGGAATGATGTGATTGATGGGCAGGGCGTTTTGGGCGGGCACAAGGCACCGCCCCTACGTTTTTTTATATGGGGGCGAGGGTGAAATTGGCGGTGAGGGGGTGGTTGCTTTCGATTGTGAGGATTTGGGGGGCGGTGATGCCGTAGCCGTTGGCTTGGGCGGTGGCGATGTAGGTGTTGGGGGCGAGGCCGATGCGGCTGTATGTGCCGTTGGCTTGGGGCTTGATTTTTATATTTCTGCCGCCATCGACTGG
>JAIXOJ010000166.1 GCA_027486835.1 Chitinophagaceae bacterium | reverse complement strand
TCAAAATATTAGTTGGCACAATCAACTACATTCGTAATTAGATTTTAGCAAAAGTTAGCAACTTTTAGCATTAACTTTTAGTTATTAAACAGCTTCTAAAGGGATGTTGCGAGGGGGATTGCATTTTTTTGTTGTCTGAACAGTGATTTTTTTGATTTTTATGATGGCTATGATTTTGGGGGTGGTTGTCTGAATCTTGATTTTCAGGATTTTAGAATTTTCAGGAGGGCGGGGATTTGCGGATATTTTGAGTCGGTAATACGATTTGAGGTGATTTGATTCAGGGAGAGTGAGGCAGGTGTATTGATTGGGTCTATCAACGATATGACGCGATTGATTTACGGGGAGTGGGCGGGCACAAGGCTCCGCCCCTACGATTTGTAAAATGGGGGTGTGGTGTCTGTACTTATCTTAGCGGCCTTGAAAAAGCTGGTGGCGATATTATTTATTGGGGTGTATTTGTTTTCAAGTACGCAATTGTCTGAATTATTGAAGCTACCTAAGATGTTTGAACATTATCAAGCGCATCAACAATTGAATAAGGATATCTCTTTCCTTGAATTTCTGACGATGCACTATGCTTCTAGTGATGATCATGATGGGGACTATGATCAGGATAAGCAACTTCCTTTTAAATCTTTATCGCATTTCAATTATAATCAACTCGTTTTTTGCTCCCCTTTGCCGGTATATCATCAAACAGCAACTTCCTCTCCTTTATCCTATATGTTGATACCAAAGGCCTCTTATCATTTCTTTTACACTTCCCAATTCTTGTCAACTATTTGGCAACCGCCTAAATTCTGTTAACCCATTTTGTAATAGGGTGGTGGATTTGGGTACCATTGATGAGGTTGTACGCATTAAGTTATTGGCAATGTTTTGAAAGTAATTTAAGACTGATTTTTTTGCTGAAATTATCTTTTCATCGTAACTAAACAACATTCGACTCCTCCCCCACTTTTTTTACTGATGGCGTGCATTTGAACAATAGAATTTCTCTTACATCGAACACTTACGATGGGTCTAGATGACCATAATGCCATGCAGGAATAAGTTAGCGGATATGCCTTTATAGCATTTTCATGATGCCTCTAAAGGTTTGGATACAATGGTTGCATAATTTTTTTTTGCAGCTATTTTAATAACCTTACCCTTTTCAGATTAGCGATGGATTTGGGATGTTTGACTAGACAATTGTTCGGGGGTCATTATTATCTGTTTTCATTTGGCACTTATGGTTTCTGATCTATTGGTAAGGATTGTACGAAGAACAACTGCATTACAGTTTTGTAAAGTGAAAGCGAAAAACTTTTATGCGTCGGTTGCGACTGGCGATTACTCATTTTTTCATCAAAGTATTTATTCATGCTTACATCGATTATAGAATTTTCGGTAAGAAATAAGCTTATTATTGGCTTAATGGTGTTGGCTCTTATTGGGATTGGTAGCTATCAAGCTACTCAATTGCCTATTGATGCTGTGCCAGATATTACTAATAATCAAGTACAGGTGATTACCATTGCGCCAGCTTTTGGGGCTACAGATATTGAAAGGCTGGTTACTTTTCCCATTGAACAAGCTAATAATAACATAGCGGGTTTAAAAGAAATCAGGAGTTTTTCTCGGTTTGGATTATCGCTGGTGACCATCGTTTTTGATGATGCTACGGATGTTTATTGGGCAAGGCAACAGGTATCGGAGCGTTTGCAGCAGGTGCAAAATCAAATTCCAAAAGGGATTGGTCAACCTATGCTTGGGCCTGTATCTACGGGATTGGGGGAGATTTATCAGTATGTATTAAAGCCCAAGAAAGGTTTTGAACATCGATACCATGCTACGGAGTTGCGGACTATTCAGGATTGGATAGTAAGAAGGCAACTGTTGGGGGTGAAAGGTGTGGCAGAGGTGAGCAGTTTCGGCGGCAAGCTGAAACAATATGAAATTGCCATAGAACCTAATAAGCTGAATGCGTATGGAGTAACCATTAGAGATGTGTTTGCGGCGATAGAAACCAATAACGATAATACGGGTGGGGCTTATATTGAGAAGGGAGCTGCTGTAGTATATATACGAACTGAAGGATTGGTGGCTACCGCAGAGGAGATTGGACAAATTGCCCTACCAAATACAAAAACGGGTATGCCATTATTTATTAGAGATGTGGCAACAGTGCGGACAGGATTTGCTACCCGATATGGCGCCATGTGTTATAATGACCAAGGTGAAGTGGCGGGTGCTGTGGTGATGATGCTGAAAGGTGCCAATAGCAGCGCAGTGATAAAGGAAGTAAAGGCGAGGGTGGAGCAGATTAAAAAAACACTACCCGAGGGTGTGGAAATTGAGCCCTTTTTAGACCGAACAAAAATGGTGAATAATGCCATCAGCACGGTAGAACATAATTTGCTTGAAGGCGCATTGATTGTAGTATTGGTATTGGTGCTTTTTTTAGGCAATTGGCGGGCAGGTTTTTTGGTGGCTTCTGTAATTCCTTTAGCCATGCTTTTTGCCATTTGTATGATGAACATTTTTGGCGTTAGCGGCAATTTAATGAGCTTAGGGGCGTTGGATTTTGGGCTGATTGTGGATGGTGCGGTGATTATTGTGGAATCAGTAATGCATCAACTTGTTCATAGCAAAAAATACAGCCGACAGGTATTGCTCAACAAGGATGAGATGGACGAAAACGCTAGCCAAGCTGCCAGCAAAATGATGAACAGTGCGGTGTTTGGTCAGATTATTATCCTGATAGTTTATCTACCCATTTTTACGCTACAAGGTATCGAAGGCAAAATGTTTAAACCCATGGCGCAAACTGTTGCTTTTGCGTTGGTGGGGGCATTCCTATTATCGCTGACTTATATACCCATGATGAGTGCTTTCTTTTTGAGTAATAAAATACAACAGCAGCCCAACTTTTCCGATTTATTAATGAGAAGAATTGAGCGGATATATCAATTGGCATTAAAGCGCTTGTTGCGAATACCCAAGACTGTTTTACTGGTTGTGGTTCTACTTTTTACCTCGGCAGTGTGGTTATTAGCGGGTATGGGTGGAGAATTTATGCCTGCGCTGGAAGAGGGCGATTTTGCAGTGGAAACCAAAGTGTTAACCGGAAGTAATCTTGGTACCACCATTGAGCAAACCCAAAAGGCTGCGCATTTACTACTTACTCGTTTTCCAGAAGTGGAAAAAGTGGTGACGAAAATTGGTAGTGGGGAAGTGCCAACCGACCCAATGCCTATGGATGCGAGTGACATGATGGTGATACTGAAAGACAAAAAGAACTGGGTATCGGCCAAAAACTTTCCAGAACTTTCTGCTAAAATGAATCAGGCATTAGCCGATATACCGGGGATCACTTTTGGATTTCAATTTCCGGTGCAGATGCGGTTTAACGAACTTATGACGGGTGCAAGGCAGGATGTTGTTTGTAAAATTTATGGGGAAAACCTAGATAGTTTAGCCAAATCGGCCAATCAATTGGCCAAGATTGTTGCAAACGTACTAGGGGCTATTCATTTATATGTAGAACCAATTACGGGAATGCCACAAATAGTTATCCATTATAATCGGAACACGATTGCCCAATACCATGTGAATATCAACGACATTAACCAAGTGGTGAATATGGCATTGGCTGGCCAAAGTGCGGGTATGTTATTTGAAGGAGAAAAACGATTTGATTTGGTGATTCGGCTTGCAGGAAATGAACGCAAAAATGTATCGGATATTCAGCATTTACTTATCCCAACGCCAAGTGGGGTTCAGATACCCTTATCACAATTGGCGACTGTCGCCCTGGAAAACAGTCCGAACCAAATACAAAGAGAAGATGCAAAGCGAAGAATCATAGTAGGGTTTAATGTACAAGGAAGGGATGTGCAAAGCATTGTACAGGAATTAGCACAAAAAGTAGAGCGGCAAATGACATTTCCTACAGGTTATTATGTTACTTATGGCGGGGCTTTTGAAAATTTGAACCAAGCCAAGGCAAGGCTTTTGATTGCTGTACCCGTATCGTTATTGCTCATTTTTGTTTTATTGTTTTTTGCGTTTCGCTCGGTAAAGCAAGGTTTATTGATTTACTCAGCGATTCCCCTATCGGCCATTGGGGGAGTTTATTTTTTAGCTGCAAGAGGAATGCCATTTAGCATTAGTGCAGGCATTGGTTTTATAGCCCTCTTTGGGGTGGCAGTGTTAAATGGAATTGTATTGATAGCCGAGTTTAACCGATTGAAAGAACAAGGAATAGAGTCACTAACAAGCATTGTGCTAAAAGGAACGCAATTGCGCTTAAGACCTGTATTGATGACCGCATTTGTGGCATCATTGGGATTTTTACCCATGGCGATGAGTAACGGAGCAGGTGCAGAAGTGCAAAGACCTTTGGCCACGGTGGTGATTGGAGGCTTGATGATTGCCACTTTGTTAACCCTTTTTGTCTTGCCGATACTGTACGTTTTATTTGAAAAAGGACTAAACATCAGTGGTAAAGCAACCCCGAAAATGCTGTTGATACTAGTAGGAACAATGGGGTTTTTCCATGCCGCTGAAGCACAAGAAATCATTTCTTTAGAAAAAGCGATGGCATTATCGGTGCAATCTGGCTGGCACACACGAACAGAACAGTTGCAAACAACTCAAGCCAAAACCCGCATTGCTACTGCATTAGAACTTCCTAAAACAAATACATCTGTAGAACTTGGTCAGATTAACAGTGTATATAACGATAGCAAATGGAGCATTAGCCAATCAATGGCTTTTCCAACAGTATATCGCCACCAGAAAAAATGGTTGACGGAGGAATGGAAGGCTGCGCAGTTGCACGAATCGGTACAGATTTTTGAGTTAAAAAAAATGGTAGTACTTACTTATTATCAATACCTATACTTATTGGAGAAAAAAGACCTCCTAATTAAATCCGATTCGTTGTTTCGTGCTGCTTTATCCATCCTACAATTTCGATTAGAAAAGGGTGATATACCGATTCAGGACAAACTGATGGCCGAAAATCAATTAGCGGACATTGAGTTGCAACTTAGTAAAACTGAAGCTGAATTGGAAGAAACCGCCTTATCTTTTCAATGGTTATTGCATCAACCCAAGCCGTTGTTGCCCCAAAAAATTGACTTTGCAGTACTACCTAACTTGAGCATTGATAGTACAAAGCCGGAGCAAAACCCTATGTTGCAATGGCTAGCTCAACAAAAACAGGCTGCTGTAGCGGAAGTAGCAGTTGAAAAATCGAAATTATTACCTGATTTTACCCTTGGTTATAGCAATAACAGCTTTATTGGTACTGGGGCAGATAATAAAATGTACAGTAGTGGGAACAGATTTAGTTCTTTTCAAGTGGGTGTTGGTTTTGGATTGTTTACCAGCAGTCAAAAAGCAAAAGTGAAGGCGATGCAGATGAATGAACAGATATTGAATGCCCAATATAATCATACACAAAGTTTATTGTTGCTGCGGAGCGAACAAATTGCACAGCATCTCACTAAAGTGCAAAAACAGGTAGCTAATTATAGCAAAAAAAACTTGGCAAACGCAGAATTGCTCCTTCAAACAACGATGGAACAAATGCAGAAAGGGTCGATTGGGCTTCAAGAATTTATACTACAGTCGCACCAATCGATTGCCACTCAAAACAATTATATAGAGCTATTGAAGGATCGGAACGAACAGTTGATTCAACTGGCTTACCTAACTACTAAATAAAAGATTACCATGTTTTCCAAATACTTTCTTTACTTCTTTTTACTCGTATCAATTGCCGTCGGATGTACTACTCCTGTGAAGGAAGAGGCTACAACTATGACCGCTGATACTGATAGCGTTGTAGTACTTACGCCTGCACAATTAAGAAATGCAGGTATTGCCACCACCCAAATTACCCAAGCCAATACCACTACCCTACTGAAAATGAATGGAAAAATAGATGTGCCACCTCAAAATTTAGTAGCAGTAAGTGTACCAATGGGTGGTTACCTCCACTCTACCAAATTGTTACCGGGAATGCACGTAAACAAAGGTGAAGTGATTGCTATTATTGAAGACCAGCAGTACATACAGTTGCAACAGGATTATTTATTGAACCAATCAAAACTTCATTTTGCCGAACTAGATTTAAACCGGCAAAGAGAATTGAACCAAAGCAAGGCGAGCAGCGATAAAACCATGCAACTGGCACAAGCAGAAGTGGCAATGCTTCGGATACAAATACAAGCTCTTGCAGAAAAGTTGAAATTAATCAACATAGATCCAAATGCATTATCGGCCAAGAACTTGTCGAAGAGTATTGCTATCAAAAGTAATATCACTGGGTTTGTGAGCAAGGTAAATGCGAATATTGGCAAGTACATCAACCCTTCTGAAGTGTTGTTTGAGCTGATTAATCCTACCGACATTCACCTGAATATTCGTGTTTTTGAAAAAGATGTGGCACGGTTGGCTATTGGGCAAAAAGTATTGGCTTATAGCAATGCCGAACCCGAGAAGAAATACCACTGTGAAATCATTTTAATCAGTAAGGATATTGGTGCGGATGGCACCACCGAAGTACATTGCCATTTTGAACATTACGATCACGAGCTTTTACCTGGCATGTACATGAATGCGGAAGTGGCTATTGCTGCTTCAAAAGGTTATACGCTGCCAGACGAAAGCATCGTGAATTTTGAAGGAAAAGATTATGTGTTTATCCAAACTGGAGAAAGAAAATATGCCATCAATCCCGTAAAAGTGGGAAGTACATTGGATGGACTGACTGAAATTTTGAAACCATTCCCGCTTATGGATAAATCGATTGTAACTAAGGGTGCTTATACGTTGTTGATGGCTTTGAAAAATAAAGAGGAATAAATTGGAGGGGTGGGGGATATGAGAGGTTGAGTGCATTTTGGATTGACTTTTTTCCTTGATAGGCTCCATTAGCCATATTGAATAAATAATCTTGAATGAAGTAAAATCAAACAAAAAAAGGGCATCACCAAGCTGAACTTGTCGATGCCCTTTTTTATTTCAAAGAAGGAATTAGTCTTGAACAATCGAATAAAACCTCTTTTTATCAATAAAGATTCAAAAAAATGGTTTCCTTTTCTAAAATACTCCCACCAATAACAACCGCTCTACCCATTCAATCTACTATTCTTTTTGCCGTAAACCGCATAAATAACCAACCCTATACCCATCCAAACGAAAAACCATAGCCAGCTTACTGGCGGAATTTCTATGAGTAAATACAAACAACTCAGTGCACCAATGATGGGTATAAGGGAATAATTTCTTAAGAAAGAAAGTATGGACACAAACAATACAATACCGATAAACAATAAAAAAAGGAGTTCTTTATAATCTTCTGAACCGATATTGTTAAAGGCATCCATTAGCCGAGTCTTAAATCCAAACATGAATAACAAGGACAAAACAGGCAAAATCCATTTGCCATTGATGTACGGCAAGCGGAACGCACTCTTGGTGGCGTGTTGTATTCTTGGCAACGCCAATACCCCAAAACATACTAACACAAAGGCGAAGAGGGTGCCAATGCTAGTGAGGTCGGTCATTAAGCTACTGGGCAAAATCAAGGAAGGAATTCCCACTAACAAGCCTGTAATAATCGTTGCAAAGGCAGGCGTTTGGAATTTGGGATGTACTTGTGAAAACTTCTTGGGCAATAATCCATCGCGGCTCATGCTCATCCAGATGCGGGGTTGCCCCAATTGGAAAACGAGCAATACGCTTGTCGTAGCAATTACCGCACTTACTGAGATGATATAACCCACTTTGGTCAACTGGATTTTTTCAAAAACATAGGCCAACGGATCATTGACGTTTAGCTCGGTATAATGAACCATACCAGTTAGTACCAACGATATCAAGATGTACAGCACCGTACAGATGAGTAAGGAATAAATCATGCCCTTTGGTAGGTCTTTCTGCGGGTTTTTACATTCTTCTGCTGTGGTGGAGATAGCATCAAAACCTATATAGGCATAAAACACCGCAGATACCCCTTTTAATACCCCTTGAAAATGATTGGGCATGAAGGGATGCCAATTGTCGGTATTCACATAAAAAGCACCGATGATAATCACTAGAATAATCACAATTATTTTAAAAATAACCATGATGTTGGTGGTTCTCTTGCTTTCTTTTATGCCCACATAAGCTAGTATGGTAATGAGTACCACGATAATAAATGCAGGAACATTTAAAAACAAATGCTTACCAAAGACAATTGGGGCAGTATTCCAAGCTTCAATGGCTTGTTTCATACTATCGGTGAGGGGTTGTTGGGTGGTTTTGGCTTCCTCTACCAATGCTGATACAGAAAAGGAGTCGGACACCAACCATCCGGGTAAATGAATGCCGAAGCCTTGCAATAAATTATTAAAATATCCGCTCCAGCTTATGGCCACCACAATATTGCCAATGGCATATTCCAGTATTAATGCCCACCCAATAATCCATGCTACAATTTCCCCAAAGCTTACATAAGCATACGTATAGGCACTGCCTGCAATGGGAATCCTGCTGGCAAATTCTGCATAGCACAAAGCACTAAACCCACAGGTAAATGCGGTAATGATAAAGAGTATGGAAATGCCAGGGCCGCCATCAAAAGCGGCTTTACCAATGGTGGAAAAGATACCCGCACCAATTACGGCGGCAATACCCATAAACGTAAGATCCTTTACACCCAACACTTTGTTTAAACCATGACCACCACCATGCCCATCGCTTAACCCTGCTTGGGTATCTGCAATAATTTTATCTATGGGCTTTTTACGGAACAACTCACTCATATTGTATTCAATTTTGAAAAGATAAACAGCATCAAAGGCATAATTGCGGAAATATAGGAGGTTATTGGAAAATCGAAGCTATTTTTTACAGTTCCCTATCATTTTTTTGATTGAAAATACCGCAATCATTTAATGATGATTTGTTGAACAATGAGGTCTCGTTCATTTATGTAGTTCTTCCATTTTACCCTTTCTAAGAGCTTATGCACATCCACCCCAACATAACAACCATCCCTTTACATTCGCCCCCCTCTCAAAAAAAAATGGATAAGAAATAGTTATGAATCAGTTTGAACCTTTGATTGCTGCAAAATTGAATATTAGCGTTAAACAGGTAGAAGTGGTGTTGGCTTTATTGGCCGAAGGTGCTACCATACCGTTTATTGCCCGATACCGTAAAGACAAAACGGGTGCTTTGGATGAAGTACAGATTCAACAAATACAAGACGAAGCCAAGCAGTTGCAAGAATTTGCCGAGCGTAAGGCGTTTATAGAAAAAACCATTACCGAGCAGGGTAAAATGACAGAAGCGTTGCAGGCCACTATTGATAAAGCCGTTACCATTACCGACCTAGAAGATATTTACTTGCCGTACAAACCCAAGCGTAAAACAAAGGCCCAAACCGCCCGCGAAAATGGATTGGAGCCGTTGTCTGTATTGCTGTTGGAACAACAAAACATTGATTTGGAAACAGCGGCCAAAGCTTACTTGAACGATAAAGTAACGAGCATTGAGGAGGCATTGCAGGGTGCAAGGGATATTATTGCTGAACAGGTAAATGAAGATGCTACCGTTCGTTCTAAAATGAGAAAATGTTTTGAAGAAACAGCCACTTTCCAAAGCAAAGTATTGACCGATAAAGAAGCAGAAGCCATTAAATACAAAGACTATTTTGATTTTTCGGAACCCATCCACAAAATACCATCCCACCGCATTTTGGCCATTCTAAGAGGATTTTTGGAGGGGCATTTGCGGATGAGTATCAACCCATCGGAGGAGGATGCTATTGAACTGATAGAAGAATTGTACATCAAAGGACACCTAAATGGCTCGGTGGAGCAGGTGAAAAAAGCCATTAAAGATTCTTACAAAAGATTGTTGCAGCCTAGCTTGGAAACGGAGTTTAGAACCTTGCTTAAAACCAAGGCAGACGAAGAGGCCATCCAAGTATTTGCCGAAAACCTGAAACAGTTGCTCTTAAGCGCTCCTTTGGGCAGCAAACGTGTATTGGCCATTGACCCAGGTTACCGCACCGGCTGCAAAGTGGTGTGCTTGGACGAGCAGGGCGCTTTGCTAAAAACCAGCCTTATCTACATACACGAGGGCAATAAAAAAACAGAAGCTAGCTATATTATTAAAGATTTGGTGGCCCAATACAAAACCGAAGTATTTGCCATTGGCGATGGTACGGCTGGTAGGGAAACGGAACAATTTATTAAGTCGCTGGGCTTGAACCTTCCGATATTTTTGGTGAATGAAGATGGGGCTTCCATTTATTCTGCTTCGGAAGTGGCAAGGGAGGAGTTTCCTAATGAAGACATTACCGTGCGGGGCTCGGTGAGCATTGGCCGTAGGTTGATGGATCCATTGGCGGAACTGGTAAAACTTGACCCTAAGAGTATCGGCGTGGGTCAGTACCAACACGATGTAAACCAATACCGTCTTAAAGAAAAACTTGACCAAACCGTAGTAAGTTGTGTGAACCAAGTGGGGGTGAATATTAATACTGCCAGCAAAAATCTATTGAGCTATGTGAGCGGAATTGGGCCTTCGCTGGCGGAAAACATATTGAAATACCGCAACGAAGTGGGCAAATTCAGCAGTAGGGAGCAGTTGCTTAAAGTACCCCGCTTGGGTGCTAAAGCATTTGAACAGTGCGCCGGATTCTTGCGTATTCCTGAAGGTGGCAATCCTTTAGATGCGAGTGCGGTACACCCAGAAGCTTACCCGATAGTGGAGAAAATTGCGCAGGATTTACATGTTGACATAAAAACATTGGTGGGCAACGAAACCTTGCTCAAGCAAGTGCAACCTAAGAAATATGTAACCGAACAAATTGGTGTGCTTACCATTCAAGACGTACTGAACGAGTTAAAAAAACCAGGTCTTGACCCAAGAAGCACCTTGGAACAGTTTGAGTATGCTGCCATTTATGCTAAGGAAGATGTGCAAGTGGGCATGGTAGTACCAGGAATCGTAACCAATATTACCCGTTTTGGAGCTTTTATTGATATTGGGGTAAAACAAGATGGTTTGGTACACGTAAGTGAAATTGCCCACCGCTACATTACCGACCCGAGCGAAGCCTTGAAGCTGAATGACAAAGTGATGGTGAAGGTAACCGAGGTGGACATACCCCGCAAGCGGATTGCATTGTCCATAAAGCAAGCCAACGAAGCTCCATCTCACAGTGGTGGCCAAGCCCCCAAGGGCAAGAATGCACCACCCAAAAAATCTCTCGCACCAGAACCCGCCGCCAGTGAAAATATTGTGGATGCATTGGCCATGCTGAAAAATAAGTTTAAGAAGTAGGAATAGCACTTTAATTAAGAGATCCCTAGGCATAAACTACCCGAAAGCTTTAACCTTTCGGGTAGTTTGTTTAGGATGAAATACATAATAATAATTCCCCAAAACCAATACCTGTAAATTATTCCAGCCCCCTCTCCCTTGGAGAGAGGTTAGAGGTGAGGTTTAATGAAAACTAAAATCTACTTGTTAATAACTGCCTTGAAAAGCGATGTTGACCTGCTTGTATTTATGCAATTAATTGATTGAACTTATACATTTCCCTCCCAGCCATTAATACATTATACCTTCAACAGAGGAAATATTTGGGCGCGTCCCTGCGGGTCGGGCTTTTCGTTTCAAGTCCTCGCTAGTGCCTCGCTGTGGGCTTTCCACTACAATCCCTCGCGCGGTGTTGTATGATATTACTGACGCAAAAAAAGCGTTGACAAAATGCCTAGAAGGCTTTTACCAACGCTTACTATTTCTATTTGAAAAGATAAATGCGATTATTTTCCACTGGCGGTGTCAGGACTATCGCCGCTATCATTTTTCTTCTTTCTTTTAGGGTGTTTACGATCTTTTTTCCTTACGACACCCAAATCTACCAATTCAATTCCTTCTAAACCAAAATTTGCAGCCGCACTCGTGGTCACAATTTCACTGTCGTTCAAGATATCTTTTTCTAAATCGGTCAGAGACGTCCTCATACTGTCAGCCTTTGACAATAGCAGATTATACTCATCCAGTTTTGCATTGTACAATGCTTCTTTAGCACCTAAGGTAGCTGCGGTTACTGGAGTTGCCACCCCGTACACTACGGTTTTACCTAGCTTGGTGTCAATGGATTTCATCACAACGATGCGGTTAAATACTTTTGCAACTGATTTGGGAGTTGACTTTTTCTTGTAAGCCATAACGGTAAATTTAAATTTTTAAACAAAATTGTTTCATAGTGCAATTTTACTGATTAATTCAACAGTTTGCCTACCGCTCATCAAAAAAATCTTCCTCCATGTATGTTTTAAAAATAACTTAACATTGGTACTAATTTAGTGTTGCCCAAAACAACAATTTAGCAGTTGACCAGCGACTAAACTCCAAACTGAAAAAGCCAAACAGGGTTGTTTGGAAGCCAAACAGGGTTGTTTGGAAGCCAAATAGGGTTGTTTCGAAGCCAAACAGGGTTGTTTCGAAGCCAAACAGGGTTGTTTGGAAGCCAAACAGAGTTGTTTGGAAGCTAAACAGGGTTGTTTGGAAGCTAAACAGGGTTGTTTGGAAGCTAAACAGGGTTGTTTGGAAGCCAAACAGGGTTGTTTGGAAACTAAACAAGGTTGTTTCGAAGCCAAATAGGGTTGTTTGGAAGGTAAACAGGGTTGTTTGGAAGATTAACAGGGTTGTTTTGTAAAAAAGTGGAACTGGTAGGTTTATTATCAACAAACTCCTCTAGTCAAAATATTTTTTACAGAGAATTTTGCTTAAACTAATAATTGAAATGTCCAAATATCTTTTATTTACCAATCACATTGAAGTTATAAATTTAGATTCTAAATAAATATTGGGAATATTGCAATAATTCGAGTTTGGTTATGTGGTAAATCCAATCAAACTCTAAAACGAAAAGAAGCACTTTTTCTCTAAAACAACCTTTAAAAATATGGTTTGCACAATAAATTTTATTAACGATAAAACAGGCAATTTTGGATTGTACACTAATGACGGGTATTACACAATTTGCCATACAAAAGAGTTAAACATGATTAACGTTGATGATTCAATTGAATTTGATAACACCCTTGATTGCTATTACTTTTATAATATCGAACAAGGCGATCGAATTTCTGCAAAAGTTATTGATATAGGATTAACCTACAGTCAAGCACAACGCTTTTATAAATAACATTTTAACCTATTAGCAGAGATGTTCCTTTTATCACTTCTCCTAAAAAAATAATAACAATCTCGAACTATTAATTTTCTACAAGTGGTTTTTAAGCCATAAATTTGGATTACAAATAGAATAATAGCAATATTGCAATTATTGGGATTAGGTTATGAGTATTCAAATAATAACTTCCAAACAAATGCCGAGATTTATTAGTGATTTGCTTAAAAAACGACTCGAATGAATATTGATAATTACAAAATATTAATCTCAAATCTGCCTGTAAGACAACAAGGTTTTACGACAAAACGAAAGACTTGGACAAAAGCTGAGGGTGAAATACAGTGGCTAAAGAATCTCAATGATAAATTGTTTAGTGACAACAAAACTTTGACCATAAGCCGTCAAGATATTTTCCAAACAAACGAAGTAAGAGAAGCAATTATTAAGACAATTTATTGGGGTTACACAGCAGGAATGCGTGGTAATCATTTTGTAAATATTCTTAAACATATAGAAACCATTGAAAAGGTGTTGTTAACATTAAAGGAAAAATCAAAACCAACAACCAATGATTTTTTCGATCTGACATTAACTTTTAAAAACGTTGCAGGGCTTGGACTATCAACTTACAGCAAACTACTTTACTTCTCTAAAATATCATTTAATGACAATCCTTGCCTAATACTTGACCAGCGACTTATAGACGTGTTTGCAAGTAATATATATTCAAACTTTAAACAGCTAAATAAAATAAACTATAATAATGCAGAGAAAAAGTATCTTGATTTTTTGCAACTTTCAAGACAGCTTGCTTATGAACTTGAAACACAAGGAGAAAACATCGAGCTATTTCTTTTTATTTTCGGAAACAACCTAAAAACAATAAAAACGACTAAACCGAAAATTTCAAATACTTGGAATGGATACTGTCCTGAAAGTTTATTAAAAGGCAAAACGGTTCGCATGCGACTTAATCAATATGACTTTTTTGAAAGTGTAGAAACCGGACTTCAAATTTGTATCATTTCAGGAGTTCAAGCGGTAATTTTAAATTTTAGAGGAAAAGGTAAATTTAGAACATCCGAAAGTTATGGTGACGAAGTCGAAAACGGTGAAATTTTGAGTCCACAAAATACTGATAGACCACCATTTAACAACCCAATAACTACATTTGGAGAAAGTGAAGAAATTGAAAATTACATAGCAACAATTCAGTAAAGCCTGATAGTCTAAATGTTCTTTAAAACATTTAGACTAACCAGCTAATTAAGATTTCTAAATCTCATTTAGCTGCAAATTGTTATGAAGCTATAAATTTGGATAATTAATAGAATCTCAGAAATGTTGCAATTATTAGGTTTTAGTTTATAGGTCAAGGGTAAACTAATTCATCAATAACCAAAAGGATTGTACGTTGGAAGTAATTTAACTACAATCTTCAAATGTAAAACTGGAAACAATGAAACAAAGAGAAAGATATCCTGAAAACACAAAGGGAGATTTTTATGTTGAGAATCAAGTTTGTATCACTTGCGGAGCACCAGAGGCAGAAGCCCCAGACTTAATAGAACATTCGAAACTTGAATATGGACATTGTTATTTTAAGAAACAACCTACGACTCCAGACGAATTAGACAGGGCAATTAATGCAATGCAAGTTTCTTGTATTGCAGGCATTAGATATGGAGGTAAAGACAAATCAATACTAAAAAGACTCTATAAATTAGGTTTGCAAGCAGAATGTGATTACAGATTGAAAGATCAAGAATGACCTCTTCCTTCACTGGCGCATTCTATGTCAAAAACCAAATTTTAAGATGCATATTTTAGAGTATTAACATAAGGAGTACCTCTTTGCCCCTCGCTTGCGCAATCTTGCCGCTTGTGCCTTTCGCATAGTGACAGTGTTCTTGATTCGGTGTTCAAATGACCATTTTGTAAAAAAGGGAACTTGGAATTCCTAAATTCTTGGTGATGTAAAAAGTATCGAAGAAGTGTACATATTTTATTGCCTTGTCGAAGTAACAATTAGAATAAAGCAATCCAATTACTAACGACATTCACTAAGCAAATTATTTTGTGGAAATTAATTTTGACACTTTATAGTTAGTGATTTTATATCTTTGAAACAATAGTTGAAGTTATGATACAGTCTCAATCGCCAATTGGTAAGTTTATTTTCCTCGCATATGAGGAACCTAATTTTATAAACAATTCGTCATTAAGGGAGAAAGTAGAAAATCTAGTTGATTTAATCAAAATTAAAACACAAACAAGAGGAATTGAAGATGCAAGTAAATCTTTACAAAATGAATTATTCGAAATAAGAATTGAATGCTTGAATCTCTTGTTAGAAAAACCTGACCTATTAGTATTGTATGAAAAAAGGATACTAGAGGAAATAACCAATAAATTTTACGTTACTGGCGTTCATAAGAAATTAGGACAAACTATAGCAGATGCCTTGGAAATATATTTTAAAATTTTTTCCCATTTTTCAGAAATTATTTCAAACAAGATACCTGCCAATTCCCTCAAAATAAACGAAATTCCATCTTTAAATGGGTTGAAGAATTTGCATTTGTTACAGCCTTCAAAAGACGTTGAAAACTATATTACTTGGTTAGAAGCTTCATTAAATTTTGACTATGCATTAATCGTTTCCGATCTTATTTTTAAGAATAGAATTCACATAAAACAGCATCAAGTACAACAACTTGAATTACTCATCAAAAAATCTATAGTTGATTTTGGTTCCTATTCAATTGTCACCAATTTGTGGCATCCTGACCTTGAAGACGAATCGCAGTTGATGCGAAACATAAAAATAAAAGCGGCTATTGTAGAAATTGAAAATGGTAGAACCATCTCTATTCCTAGCGAAGCACTATATCAATTTATCAGTGCTTAAATGTGCTTATGCTTATTGAACTTTCTACTCAATTTAGAATGGATATAGCCCAACTAAAAACAGAAAATAATAAACTACTAGCTAAGGTTTGGGATTTAATCATTGACATTTTACAGGCACCACTTAACCCACTTTCGGGCATAGGAAAACCAGAAGCCTTAAAAGGAGACCTAACTGGTTATTATTCAAGAAGAATTACTGATAAACACCGATTAATTTATAAGTTCGATAAAGGAGTACTTTTCCTTGTTTCTTGCTTTGGACACTATAGTGATAAGTAATTTATCTTACCCCCCTCGCTGGCACAAGCGTGCCGCTTCTGCCTTTCGCTTAGGTCTTTGTTCCTATTCTGCTAGTCTAAATGTTCATTAGAGCATTTTAATTAGAATTTCCCAATCCCAGTTATTTGCAAATTTTTATGAAGCTATAAATTTTGATGATGAATAGATTATCAGGAATATTGCAATTATGAAACTTAATGCTATTTGGATGTTCATTCACGATTTTTATCCTCATTAAAATATCCTATGCACCGCCCACTCTACGTACATTTTTTAGCCGAGCGTGTGTAATTAAATTCTACTTAATTGTTTGTGCTTACTCATGTGCAAAGGCAAATGCAACTTTACATACCAGCTAACAAGTAGCCATTCCATTTCTTATGCAAAAACAACAAAATGCAGAATGAATTTTTCCACTAGTTTTGATGCTTGATTAAATAGTTATCGAATCCTCTTACAACCAAAACGTTAGCTGTATTTATAGTGCGGTGCAGGTAAGTTCAATTTCCGATGCACACTTTTACTAAACGATATCTATGCGGTTGTTTAGCACCTATTTAATGTTTCCTCTAGTGTAATACTGTGATTTTTCCCCTGCCAATTGAGGCTTTTGGTTTTTTTTCAAAAGTATATTTCAAAGATAATTTCAATTTAGTTCGCATGGTAATCCTATCTATTTCCCTTTATTCGTCAATCCTTACTTTCCCTAGCTTACCATATGCGTATGGGTTTATTGACGTATTCTTCAGTATAGGTACACAGCAGTTGGCACAATTATCTTTTATCAACATCGGCATTTCATTTTTGGTAATCGCCTCGATGATTTTGTATTATGTAACTAGAAAAAGAGAAACACCCCTTAAAAAATTATACTTGCTTTTCGCAGCCTTGTTAGCCACTTGCAGCATGGCTTTTTTGGTACAAACCATTGGTTTTTCAGTTCAGCAATGGCAACCATTCAGTAGTTATCTCTGGGTAGGAACTGCATTTTTATCCACCACCTCTGTAGTGATATTCTATCGGTTATTTCCTCAGGTACTTACCTTGAAAAATAGCTACCAACTGAACCAAATTATTCATGAAAAAACGTTAGCCCTAGAGTCGGCTAACAAAAAACTGAGGGACAATGAAGCCCTGCTAACCGCATTGATCAATCACAATCCTGATGTAATTGTGATGATGGACAAAAACCTTACCTACCAATATATCAATGACTCGCTTGCATCTGTAACGGATACATCGGCAAAAGCCATGATTGGAAAAAGACCCGATGAAGTATTTCCCAACCATACACACACAGACTTATTTATCAAAAGTATTCAATCGGTTTTTGCTTCTGGTGAATCCATTACTTATGAGGTGGAAGCCAATACAGAAACCCAGGGACATAGTTATTTTGAAATGAGACTAGTACCGCTAACCAATATAACCAATGAGGTAGCAGGGGTTTTGTCTATTACCAAGGACATTACTTTGTCTCGGCGAAACCAGTTACAGTTGCGGAGTACGATTGAGCAAATGGAGCAATTGAACAATCGATTGGAGAGAAAAAGAGGGTTGCTGCAAAGCTTTACCAATATTGTGTCACACAATTTACGGTCGCATACAAGCAGCCTTAATAGCCTCATTGGTCTTTACCAGCGCAGCAATGAACCAGACAGGAAAGAACAATTATTGCAAATGGTATTCAAAGTAGCTGCCCAGCTCAATGCAACGATTACCGATTTGGGCGAAGTATTAAACATCAATAACAACCAACAATGGCATACCCTACAGTTTGAAACAGTATTAAAGAGCCAAATAGATTCGCTAGGTGCGCAAATACTATCCACTAAGGCAGACGTAACCTACAATTTCGAGGGCTGTACAGCAATCGACTACCCTAAAATATACCTAGAAAGCATTTTCTTAAATCTACTTACGAATGCCATAAAATATCGTTCATCAACCCGAAATCCTAAGATTCATTTTTCTACCCACAAAAATGAACATGGACACATTCACCTCATTTGTAAAGACAATGGCCAAGGCATCGACTTAGCCCTTTATGGTCATAAAATATTTTCTATGCACCAGACCTTTCATAAAAATGACGATGCAAGGGGCATAGGGCTTTTCATTACTAAACAACAAATCTTATCCTTGGGTGGCAGCATCCATGTAGATAGCCGCCCCGATGAAGGTGCCACTTTCACTATTGTATTCAACGATAGTCCAGCCGAGCGCATTACCATTGGCGATAGCTAACTTGATTCTTTTCCTATACTTTTTTCCTTTCAAATCAGGGTTAAAACAACACACCTTGTGCGCCAGGTCTAAAAAAACGGGTTGAGTCCAACTCCCAACGTTCGTGGTTGAGTCCGTATTTTTTGCTATACTGCTTGTATTGATGGTTCACCAAATCAGCCATCACTCCCTCGCCCCGCATCCGAACTCCAAAGCGGCTGTCATTTACCCTACCGCCATGTCCTTGCTCTATTAAATGCCACACTTTGTCCGCCTTGTCAGGAAAGCTTTTATACAACCAATCGTGAAAAATCAACTTAATCGCCCCATTTAAACGGATAAAGGTATAGGCACTGAATTGTGCACCAGCTTCACTAGCCATTTTCATAATCTGTGGCATTTCTTGTTCGTTTAGTCCGGGTATCATTGGTCCAAGCATCACGCCCATTCTCACACCACGTTGGCTGAGCTCTTTTATCACCCGTAATCGCTGAAGTGCTGTGGTTGTTCTTGGCTCCATGGCGCGCCGCAATGTTTCGTCTAGTGAAGTGATGCTCACCAATACGCTCACTAAATTTTTAGCAGCCAACTTTTGCAGTAAATCGGCATCGCGAAGGATGCCCGCATTCTTAGTAATAATGCCTACAGGCTGATTAAATTCCAAGCACACCTCTAGAATCTTTCTGGTAAGCTGAAACTTTTTCTCAGCAGGTTGGTAACAATCGGTGTTGCCACTAAGCGAGATAGGCACGGGCACCCACTTTGGGTTCATCAAAAACTTTCGTAGCAGTTCAGGTGCATTTTTCTTTACCACAATTTTCGATTCAAAGTCAATCCCCGCACTCCATCCCCAATATTCAAAACTGTTGCGCGTATAGCAATACACACATCCATGCTCACATCCTTGGTAGGGATTCATGCTGTACAACATGCCTACATCGGGGCTATCTACCTTATTCACAATGCTCTTCGCATCATCTTCTATATATACGGTAGCAGGATTGGCAGGGGTAAATTCATCAATAGCCTCTTGGTTTTCACTGGTGTAAGACAACGTTAAAAACCTATTGGCAGGATTTATCTGTGCGCCCCTGCCTTTAATTATCTCCTGCGAAATTGGTTGCTCCATAAAAAATTAGGTGATTGCGTTAGTAGGTGCTGGGTAATTAGTTGTGTCCACCTAGGTATTAAGTAGATGAGATGTTTAGCATACTAAAAAAGACTGCATTGCTCTATTTTATGAGCCTGATGCAGCAATGGAAAAGCAGCCAACTGTTGGTACTTTTTTTCGCCTTCGTTTCGCTTAAGCAGCAATAGGCGATCTGCCAGAAAGCTACCTTTAAATGGTGTGTTGCTGTATTGCAACCATCCTTTTTCATATTGCCATGGCAATAATTTATGGGCAAGTGTAACGGTATAGTCGGTAATAAAATGTGGTTTATGCTGTTGATCCAGTTTAAGAAAAGGTTGTAACTGTTTCAATTGTTTGGCCATGTCGGTGATGGCGTTTATCGTGCCAATCTTAATGTAGATGGTATGTGAGGGGTGGCTACCAAAGCCATCCAGTACCACTTGGTGTGGCGAAAAACTAGCAGCTAGATTCCGCAACCGATGTACAAATCTGCATTCCGCCATTGCAAATTGAGCAAATTTTATAATGCTTATCTGTGGCTTTAAGTGCAGCGCCTGCGGACAATCAAAATCGGTTGCAAACTGCTGCTTTATTTCCATAATGCGGTTCACCAAATCTTCATGTGGTTGCAATACCAAGAGGTATTCGCCTATATTATGTTCATTCATTTGAGGCAGTACATTTATTATTAAATAACTAACGCTAACTAACTATTTGGCCAGATGAAAAATACTCAATTGCCTAAATCGGTCAAACTGGGTTTGTCGTCGAAGCAAATACAGTTGCGATATTTCTGGATGCTGTGATGTGCGTGGACTATTAGAAGAAAGAGGGAGCGTAGTTGCGGGTTTCCTATCCTGTAAATATTTGCCAGCATCATAGCTCGCATACAATGGCGAACAGTCATTGCTAAGTAAGTACTGCTCAACAGGCTTTAAGCATCCCACAATGGAAGCTACCACCCTTTCATACATTACAGCGTAAACATCATCAGTCAATTGGCCTTCGGTCTGCGCATCAGCGATACAAATGCATGGCTGCGCTAGGAATGCACGATGCATCCATCGTAAAATGGTTTCTTCCATTGCCTCCTTAGCACTAAAACGAACAATTTCAACGTATTTCCTTTCTTCAAGCGGTATTGCCGTACTCATAATGCTAACGTTATTGACCATATCCGTGTAGCCGTCCATCGGTAATAATGCTACCATGTATTCCCAACGCTCATTTAGCATTTGATGGGTGTATTTAAATCCATCTAGTGGTGAAGCCCGCACGTCCATTGTCAATATTTTTAGCAAATAAAGTTCTTTTCTTTCAAAAATGCTACATAATTTAGCAGCCAAAATGGAATCATTATGCGAGAAGAAGTATTTAAATCAAGCTATCGGGGAACAAAAAGCTTTACCCAACATTCGGTGAGAACGCTTGATGCAACTGGTTTTGGTGCTGCCGCCGATGACTACAGCGAGCAAGGCATTGATTTAAATGAGCAATTAATCATCAATAAATTGGCCACCTTCTTTGTGCTAATGAATAGCGATGCTATGGAAGGGGCTGGTATTTTTTGCGGAGATATACTTATTGTTGACCGAAGTATAGAGATAGCACCCGATAAAATTATTTTAGCAATTGTCAATAACGAATTATTGATAAGGTTTTTGAAAATAGCTGGGGGGAAGCGTTATTTCCAAGCAGCCAATACAAAATTTTCGACAATACAGCTTACGGAAGCGTCAAAAATTAGATTTGTGGGAGTGGTAACCTGTGTACTGCATCTGTTTGAAACAAACTTATGCCCGCTTTTTGGTGAAAAAGTGAAGTAACAATAAATTGGTTGACGGTAAAATGCTTTCAAAGTGTCAGTGTTGAAAACTAGCAAGTTATTCACATAATGACCACAAAAACATGCAGAATTGATGTTTTCATAAAAAAAAGTGAATAAAAATTGGCTACAAGCACTTTTACCACTAATTTTACCGCAAAATATTGATTATTATAATGCAGTTACTAAAAGTAAATAAAATGAACAGAAAATTATTAGTGTTCTCTATATCACTATTATTTATTGCACTGCCTTTTATTTCAAGTGCTCAACCAGATGGAGCAGAAGATGATGGTGGCGTACCTGCAACCGATTTACCTTTCGATGGTGGTGTTTCTATTTTAGTGGCCGCGGGAGTAAGCTATGGGTTAGCAAAAATGAGAAAAAAAGAAACGAACGTTCATAAAGAAAAATAATTGTACAAAAAGGATAGGCACACAACAAATTGTCTATCCTTTTTTTGCGATTATTACTCCTCATATACGATTTTAACAGCATCAAAAATCGAAAAAGCAACTAGCAAATTATATCTTTAAACTTGTTATTAGCTCTATGTATCAATCTCTTGTTTACATAGTTTCCCCCTGCGTACAACGAAAACTATTGATTATCCACATCCAAATGATAAAATGAATTTTGCCACCCTTCAATAATTTGAAAATGAGAGATTTATTAAAGCCAATTAGCTATTTAGTGCTCTTTGTTCTGTTAAGTAATCATTGCTTGCAGGCGCAAAGCAATACCATAACCACGGGAGGTGATGCACAAGGAATGGGAGGTTCTGTTAGTTTCTCTGTGGGAGAAATTGCGTATTCAACATATACTAGTGGTGGTCTAGTTATTCAGGGTGTACAACAACCCTATACCGCTATTGAACTACCCATTACGCTAGTACATTTTAAAGCTACGGTAATATCTACCAAGCAGGTACAACTAAATTGGGCTACTGCATCGGAGTTAAATAATCAGTATTTTATTGTTGAGCGGTCATCCAACGGTACTGAGTTTAGAAAAATAGGTTCAGCCCTTAACAGTAAGGGTAATAGCGTTTCAACACAGCAATACCAAACATGGGATTATACACCATTACAAGGGGTATCGTATTATCGACTTCGCCAAACTGACATTGATGGTAAAACCACTTATTCCAATACAGTAAAGGTTTCCATAAATAACTTGGAAGAAGGTCAGCTAAATGTATATCCCAATCCTACCACTACCGTCTTAACCCTTCAATTACCAGAGGCAGCTACCCACAAATTTTACTTGAGCATTTATTCAGAAGGGGGAAAATTGGTGAAAAGTCAACCAATCACCACCAATCAAACGGTTATTTATACGGCATCATTAGCAAATGGTGTTTATTTATTAGAGGTTATAGAAAACGGTAAGCCCGTCAAGTCTTTTAGAGTAATTAAAAATTAGTAGTCATGAAATATTTTTCCTTCCTTATTGTATCCATCCTGCTCGGATTGTCGTTTGCTTCTTTGGCACAAGCGCCACAAAAAATAAGCTATCAGGCGGTTATAAGAAATGCGAGTAATAATTTAATTGCCAATACAAAAGTGGGCATGCTTATTATCATCGCGAAGGATTCTGCAAATGGAACTGTTGCATATGGTGAACAACAAAGCCCTACCACTAATGCAAATGGATTGGTCAGTTTAACTATCGGAAATGGCACTCCATTAGTAGGTACACTTGCTGGTATTAATTGGGGCAGCGGTAATTATTTTATTAAAGCATTAATAGACCCAACAGGTGGCAATGCCTATACAATTACTAGTACTGGTCAATTATTGAGTGTTCCATACGCTTTACATTCCGCCAATGGAAATCCAACAGGCAATACCCCTGGAGATATGCAATATTGGAATGGGACAAAATGGGTGTTAATTCCTGCCGGCGCAAATGGAGCAACACTAACTATGTGCAATGGAGTACCTACATGGGGAGGTTGCGCTACTGGTACAGGGTTAGCTACTGTTGTAACCACTTCTGCCACAGCATTAACAAAAGCAACAGCCTTGTGCAGCGGTAATGTTACATCTGATGGTGGAGCAACCGTTACTGACAGAGGCTTTTGTTATGCAACGACCGCCAACCCAACGATAGCTAATTCTGTAGTCAATTCTGGAACAGGTACGGGTACTTATACCACAACATTAAGTGGACTAGCGGCAAATACACTTTATTATGTAAGAGCCTATGCCACCAATAGCAATGGAACTGCTTATGGTACGCAGGTTAGTTTTACCACGCCAGCAAATACAGCTACCGTGGTTTTAGGTCAGAGCTATGCAGGAGGAATCGTTTTTTATGTGGACTCCACAGGTTCTCATGGTCTTGTGGCTGCACCTACAGACCAAAGCGGTGCAATTGTTTGGTGGAATGGAAGTTATTTAAACACAAAAGCCACAGGCACGGCAGTGGGTACAGGTCAAACCAACACGGCATCTATTATCAATTACCAAGGTTCTGGATCTTATGCAGCTACCTTATGTTCTCAATCATTTAATGGATACAATGACTGGTTTCTACCATCAAAAGATGAGTTGCAACTGATGTATAACAACCTACATGCAAAAGGTTTAGGCTCTTTCACTGGAGGCTTTTACTATAGTTCTTCAGAATTTGACGTTTATCAAGCATGGACTTTAGACTTTATGTACAATTCTTCGTTCGGTTACTACAAAAACAACCAAGCAAGGGTAAGAGCGGTTCGTAAATTTTAGATTAATTATCTAGCATAGAAAAAAGGAGCTTAATAACAAATATTTGTTGTTAAGCTCCTTTTTTGTTGAAAAGAAAGTAGTAAAAAAGTAGGGGCTGTCGGTTACACAATATAAAAGAGCATTGAACATTTTGTCTTGAACAATGGTGATATCAAGTCTTTTAATTAGTAGTATCTAAAGCTAGTAAATGAACACTACGAAGTGCCCCCAATTCCATATATCCTAATTGCTACAAGCTCCCATATTTAATATGGCTTACTTCCTAATTTTCTCCCTATCGTTGCACGATTAAAAATGCTGCCTGTTATGAAATGTTTTAGAATATTATGGCTATGCTTGGTAATGATAGCTACTAATGTGGGTCTAACAAATGCCCAATCAGCACCATCCATTTTAGCCGCCCAACACGAGAAATTATCTTTAGACAATGGATGGCGTTTCCACTTGGGGGATGTTCCATTTCCCATCATTAAGGGGCATGAAATGAGTTATAGCAGCGCAAAAGCGGGTAAATCTTGGGGTGCTGCGGCACCAGAATTTGATGATACCGAATGGCGTTTGCTCAACCTTCCTCACGATTGGTCTGTAGAATCTGACTATGATTCCACAGAAAACGTATCTCAAGGCTACCGCAAAAGAGGCATTGGTTGGTACAGAAGAAACTTCAAACTCGATCCCAAAGACAAGGGTAAGCACTTAGAATTGCAATTTGATGGTATCGCCACACACTGCACAGTATGGGTAAATGGTACGGTGATGCATCGTAATTTTTGCGGGTACACTTCATTTTATATCGATATTACACCAATGGCATTGTATGGAGATGAAATTAACAATATTGCCATAAGGGTTGATGCCGTTGAGCAAGAAGCATGGTGGTATGAGGGAGCGGGTTTGTACCGACATACTTGGTTAGTAAAGCAATCGCCATTGCACATTGCCACCGATGGTGTATTTGCAAACCCAGTAAAACGGGCCGACGGCAACTGGCTGCTTCCCATTGAAGCGAGATTGGATAATGATGGAAAACAAAACGTTACTGCCAAAGTGGTGGCTACGCTGTTTGACCAGAATGGTACTGCTGTGGCCAATGGAGAAACATCAGTAGAAACAGCAGGTTTGATACCCGAAGTAGCTAAAATATCGCTTACGGTTGCACAACCCACTCTTTGGTCACTAGAAATGCCTTACTTATATAAACTACGTACAGTGATACTACAAAATGGTATTGGCTTGGATACCGTTTTTACAACCTGTGGTTTTAGAACGATTCAATTTAGAGCCGATTCTGGATTTTATCTCAATGGGAAATCGGTAAAAATAAAAGGTACTTGCAACCATCAAGATCATGCAGGTGTTGGCGTAGCAGTACCCGATGCGTTATGGGATTTCCGTTTGAAAAAATTAAAAGAGATGGGGTCTAATGCACACCGTTGTTCCCATAATCCGCCATCGGTAGAATTCTTGGATGCCTGCGATAGAAATGGAATCCTTGTTATGGATGAGAATAGAAATTTCAACGTGTCACCTGAATACCAACGTCAGTTAGAATGGATGGTTAGAAGAGACCGAAATCATCCTAGTATCATCCTCTGGAGCGTTTTTAACGAGGAGCCTATGCAAGGAACAGAAAATGGCTACGAAATGGTTCGCAGGATGCGGGCCTTTGTGCGAACACTAGACACAACAAGGCCAGTAACTGCGGCGGCTAGTGGTGGTTTGTTTACTCCTATCAATGTATCTAATGCCGTAGATGTAGTAGGATTTAATTATCAAATAAACAGCTACGAAAATTTTCATAAACAACATCCACACACACCCATGACCAGTTCGGAAGATGTGTCAGGCTTAATGAACCGTGGAGAATATGTAAACGACAAAAAGAAAAACACGCTTGCTGCTTATGACGACAACAAACCAGGCTGGGGCAGTACGCATCGGGTAGGTTGGAAGGCAGTGGCAGAAAAGCCGTATGTGGCAGGATGTTTCGTATGGACAGGCTTTGATTACCGTGGCGAACCGCAGCCATTTGTATGGCCGTCAGCCTCTTCAAGTTTTGGTATTATGGATGCTTGCGGATTTCCGAAAACAGCGTTTTATATTCATCAAGCTCAGTGGATAGCACCAAGCCAACAATCCATACTTCATTTGGTACCACATTGGAACTGGCCCAATGATAGTATTGGTAAACCCATCAAAGTGATGGCTATGAGCAATGCAGAGAAAATAAAACTGTTTTTAAACGGCAAATTGGTAGGTGAACAAATCGTTGATTCTTTTGAAATGAATAGTTTCATAGTGCCCTACCAACCAGGCAAATTGGAAGCAGTTAGTTTTATCGAGGGAAAAGAAGTAGCTCGCTTTGCAGCAGAAACAACTGGTGAACCCGTTTCTTTAGCCCTAGTACCCTATCGCAAAAGTCTAGTTGGGGATGGATGGGATGCCCAACCTATTACCGTAATGGCACTTGACGCAAAAGGAAGACCCGTGGAAACAGCTAATATACCTGTTGAATTTCAGGTGGTAGGTGCTGGTAGCATTATTGGTTTAGGTAATGGAAATCACAATAGCCATGAATCGGAAAAAGGAAACAAAAGAAATTTGTACAACGGTTATGCCCAAGTGATTATTCAAAGCAAGCCAAATAGTAAAGGGTTTATTACCCTTACAGCTAAATCAGGTAACTTAAAAATGGCCACGGTTAATATTCCAGTAAAAGATACATTGGCCATTCCCGCTGTAGCAATTGCACCAGCAAGATTAATCCTTGAAAAATGGCGCATTTCACCATTTTATACCAACCGCCCCGATCCAAACCAGTTGATTGCCGATTACGACATGAATACTTGGTCTTCCTACCGTCCGGGCAATCTATCCACCTTTACCGATGGTAGTTTTGCGCTATTCCGAGCCAATTTCAAGCCCTACGCAAACCAAAGTAAAAATGGAGGCAACATCGTATTTAAGGGAGTTACAGGAAAAGCGGAAGTATGGTTAGACAAACAATTAGTTGGCACCAAAACCACGCTAGAAAAAGGGGACTTAATTATAAAAATGCCTCCAGCTACTGGCAATAGAACCATCACCTTGCTCATAGAAGCGGAGAAAGGGAAAAAAGCTGGCCTAGGTGGTGTTGTTTCTTTAAGCGGAGTAGAGTAGAGGCATCCTTCAATAACGCTCCATCTGCGCAACAGATGGGGTGCTATTGAAGGGTTTGTTCATATTAATTCCCAGAGAAAGGAAAGTATTCCCTTTAGTACAAAGCCTAGAAGGTATAACAAGTAGCCAACTTTCTAAGTAAGTTGTAAGTATTAAGTAATTAAACTCAAGTTATACTTGCAACTGGCTTAGGAGCTTAAAAGTATTCGATTGTACGGTATTAAGCCGCTATAAAGTTGAGGTTTGTGAAAGATAAGCATGCAGAAATTCGACTTTTACACGGGTACTCAATCCTTTCACATCGGGTACGTGTTTTTCTTTTCTATCTACTCATAATCAATAAAAAAATGTGCTGACATTTGGTTAACATTACCAAATGGCTGAATTCCACAAGAATGCCCATTTTGCCTTCGTTTATCCATATCATTATCTACCTGTGGTTATCTTACCGCTATAATCTTCCTCCAATAATTCGAAAATGGAATTATTCAAAGGTGAAGTCATTTGGCAAACCTATCAAAACATTTTGCAAAACATCAAGGCTTACAGAAGCGAAGGTTTCATCGTAAATCGTGGTAAATCCAAGATTGGTCAGTTGGTCAAATAGCTTACTTAGGGAGGTTTTTAGCAAGAATAAAGAGCTTAAAACGTATCATTTATGCCTAAATATTTCTATTTGGCATAAAGCTATTTCGGGGTGAAGCCACAAATGCAGGAATTGTGACTAACATTTTAATAATGGTGATTATAGTCGCATTCGCAATAATGGTTCGCACACTTATACGACTCCGATTAATTATTTCCTTCTAGGAAAATTCAATAATGTCAGCTTGCTTACGCTTTTTGAAACGTTAGTGCCTTAAAAAAAATTTTGAGTTTACCCAACCTTTCGCAAATCCAAAGTTGTATATCATGGTACAAAAGCTTTTGTACCAATTTTTTTAACTCATTTATTTATTTTTTTTAAAACTGTATTACGATGAAAAAGATTTTATTAGCTGGCCTCAGCGTTGTATTTTTCGTGAGCTTTTATGCCTGTAACAAAACAACAGATGTTTCCACAACTTCACAAACAGAAAATGGTTTGAAAGCTTCTAAGACATCTGGAATTAAAATTAGCGAGCCGGTATCATTTACGCTAAACAGAAACACAAGTGCCAACAATACTGTTACTTGGCAGGTGTTACCAATAGGTGGCGTTTATAAAGCAATACAAGGCAGCAAAGCCACCTTTAAATTTGGCAAATCAGGCAAGTATTTTGTGATTACTTCAAATGGCTTAAGTAAGGATACCATACTGGTTAATGTAGATAGTACCGTTTACACTAATTCAGATACTACTACTTATCAACCAATTGATAGCTCATTTTATTCACAAGGAAACAACATTCTTGTTCCAATTTTTAGTAATGATGGAATTACTATCAAACCCAGTTTTTTCGGGACTTCTAACCCAAGTCAAGACAGCTTTGTATTAAAATTGGCAGGCTCTTCCATTCAAAAATATCCAAGTAGTTCACCTGTATTTAATGTTTCAACATACTGGGATAGTACAGGATTGGTTTATAACTATTCAGGAGTTTATTGGGATAACAGCAGTTCAACTATTACAAGTCCATCTGTAGCAACTGGTGATACTTATTTTCAGGGAAATTCTAAATATACAATTCCATTCTCAATTGTTTACAATAATGTTAGATATACTGGAAGCGTAAAATTGGTTGGCAATACAGCTACCATTACTTGGCCTTATACATCTGGGGTAGTTATTTCACCATTAGTAATAAATAGATAATACCTAATTTAAAACTCATTATTAAGGGGGCAGATATTTGCCCCCTATTTTAATTTGAACTCAAAAGCTACCATATTACAAACCCTTGTAGAAGGCTGCAAAAAAGGGGATAGATTGTATCAGGAGAAACTATATAAAGAGTTTTACCCTGCGCTCTTCTCTTTGTGCAAACTTTTTTTTGATGATGACCACGAGGCTCTTACTTCCTTAAATAATGGGATGCTGCAAGTATTTAAAAATATCCATGCATTTGATGAACAAAAAGGCAGTTTATTCAATTGGATGTACACCTTAGTACGAAACGCTGCACTAACACAAATCCGTAACAATAAAAACCTTTTTCACACACAGCAACTTCCAGATGGCGTAGATTTTTCTGCAAAGGAAAGTGTACTTAAAGCATTGGAATTTAAGGAACTCTATCATTATTTTTCTTCATTACCACAAAGTACACGGACGGTATGTAAGTTGTTTTATCTTGACGATTTTTCAGTAAAAGAAATAGCGTTACAACTACATATTAGCGAGGGTACAATTAAGTGGCATTTGAGCGAAGGAAGAAAACAACTTAAGTTAATTTTACAACCAATATGATTGCATAGAAATTGTTAGAGAATAAAGACGATATGACCCAATGGGAGCAATGGAATATTACCCCACTACCGATCTCGGCAGATGATGCTTGGAAAGAGATGGAAAAGCTATTAGAAGAAGATTCTTCTAATAATATTCCTTTACTTTTTGTTTCCTCATTAGACATTGATAGGCGTAAGAAAAAACGTTTAATTATATGGCTATTTATTGCACTTTGCATTTTATTCATTAGCGGTCTTTGGATGTATAAAAACAATAAATCGCCATTCATTTTATTATCGCATCCTACAAAAAACATAAATAGGATTCATAGTTCAAATAACAAAACAAGCAGTAATACCCCAAATTTTTCTAAGAAAATAGTAAATGAAACAAAAAAAACAGTTGGAGAATCCAAAAATAATGTCAGGCTACCATATTCCGAATCAGTTTCTGGCAAATTAAATTCGGAGCTGATTAAGAGCACCTCTCCATTAATTCCTCATAAACAGCAGAAAGAAAATGACTCAAATGAAAAAGAGAAAACGGAACTTGTTTATCCATTAAATAAGGCAAACAAAACTAACCTTGAGTTGAGCAAAGAACCTGCAAAGACCGAAATGGAAAATACAAAAGCTTCTACAAGTAGGGGCTTTAGAGATGTATCTAAACCCTTTGCGAAACGCCGCGTTGGCAAAGAGCTCGGCTATAGAAAGACAAAAAAAATAATCACCATAAAAAATGACAATAAATCAAAGTCAACTGCATTTAATTCCACCACTACTGGTCAAGAAATAATACCTCAAATAAAGCCACAGCAAAAAATTTTACCCAAAAATGAGCTGTTGTCTAAAACGGGTAATACCGCAACTGAATCTTTAAAGCAAGGTAATTTGCGCAGATCAAAAGATTTAAATGTCAATAAGATCAATGAGATGACTACTTTAGATATGGATAGTAGCACTAATTCTTTAGTGAAAAATCCTGTGCTTTTGTTAGACACCACAAATTCTAAAGTTCAAAGGCATTCTTTATTCTCGTTAGATACGAGCAAGGCAGGGCTATTAATTGATACCAATAAAGTAAAAGATGGTGGCAATATTGCGAGAAAAAAATCTAACAAGTTAAGATTGACTGCTGGACTGCAATGGATAGCTTCTTTGCCAATGACTGACAATAATAGCAATACGGAAAAACAACTGATACCTGGGATTTGGTTAGCAAAAGCCATAGGAAACAAATCTTCAATATCGGTATCGTTTAATCCATTTGTGATGCATACGAATACCAAAATCATAATTGAGGACAAAATACTAAGTATAAGCAAACTAGCAGATGACTTAAAATTAGATAGTTCATGGTTTTATTACGACCCAGTTTTAGGTGGTCAGGTACTAGACACTAGCAAAAGAGTGAATAGAATAGCAACACTTTTGCAATCTTTTGGGTATCGATTTGTATTCGATTATAAATACCAGATTCTTAAAAGGTGGCAATTATCTGCAGGTATTGAATACAACACAATTGTTACTGCCTATTTAAATGATAAAATTATCAGAGTTAATGACAATCTGATTGCGAAGGATGCTACATCAGCTTACACTAGTGATAGTGATCTGTGGAATTTACTACAACATAGTTATTTTAGTGGTAATGCTGCATTAAGCTTTTCGCCAGTAACTATATTTTCTATAGCTGTTGGATTTCATAAACCTTTCAATTCTATTACAAACAATAACAATCAGGTAATTAGTCCAACTTCTTATTTTCTAAATTTTCGTTGGAGATTTTGGAAGTCAAAACATTAGTTCCAAAAATGGTGCATCTCACTATTTTATACCAACCGCCCCGATCCAAACCAGTTGATTGCCGATTACGACATGAATACTTGGTCCTCCTACCATCCGGGCATTCTATCCACCTTTACCGATGGCAGTTTTGCGCTATTCCGAGCCAATTTCAAGCCCTACGCAAACCAAAGTAAAAATGGAGGCAACATCGTATTTAAGAATGTTACAGGCAAAGCGTAAGTATGGCTAGACAAACAACTAGTTGGCACCAAAACCTCGCTAGAAAAAGGGGATTTAATCATAAAAATGCCTCCAGCTTCAGGCAATAGAACCATCACCTTGCTTATAGAAGCGGAGAAAGGGAAAAAAGCTGGCCTAGGTGGTGGTGTTTCTTTAAGCGGATTAGAGTAAGGCATCCTGAAAAAAAGCACCTTATTTGTATACATTTAGGGTGGAAGATGGTTATTCGCATTTACATTTCGAAAACATTTGATTGTTTGTTAAGGGAATAATTTAACGGAGCTGCATGGAGAAGGTATTGATAACCAATGTAATCTAAACTCTGCAGTTCCTTACGCCGCTGCCAATCGCTAAGAGTTATCAAATCCATACGCCCTCACTCGTCAATAACCGTTTTTTTCATGTCCATTACATCTATTGGGTTCTTCTGCTGTTTGACCATCAAGAAGTACAGAAAACTCGGCTTCCAAGGCAGCTTCTAAGAAGGACTTTTAAAGTGGAGCTAAGAAACCGCCTTTCCCCAACAGGGGTTTGCCTGTTTTTTTCTGCTCTAAGGCTCTGTTTTTTTCTGTCTAGTAATCAAATAAAAACGGTGTCTCTTTTTTTTCTGTCATAATATTTTACTGTTAACCCACATTGCAGCATTTTTTGGGGTATAGGTTAAACTTTCTGTTATTTTCTGTTAAAATTTACTGTTTTTGGGCGGTATTAGGGTTCAAAATGCCCGTAAATACGGGTAAAAACGCACAAAAGCGATTTGTAGTCCCCCCAAGCCATTTGGGTTGTATCAGAACTCATTCCACCTTTGCCGCTTGTTTTTGAAAATCATATACAAGTCTGTCAAGGGTCAATTTGACCGCCTCGCTCACTATC
>JAIXOJ010000072.1 GCA_027486835.1 Chitinophagaceae bacterium | reverse complement strand
ACCATAAAATAGACCTAGACATCAATTCCTCCGCTAGCAACCAACAGAATACCGCAGGCATGGTCAGCTACGGCGACCCCGCCAAACTCGTGACCCTTACTTACAACGGCACCCCCTACTTAGCTGTAGAAATACCCATTTACACCAGCATCGAAAGCTCACTAACCGACTTTGCCTTCACTGGCTATTTGCAAAACGACCGCCTGCAATTATTGGCTGGCAGCGATTTAAACCAAGTGGATACAGCAAGTATTGCGGCTTTCCGCGAAAAGTTTGATCCAGTTAGTAATATCACTTCCTCTGCAAACAAGATGGTTGTTTCTGGAGGATTGGTTGTTGGAAGTACTGTTGGGGCTAGGGAAACTGATACCGACAATGGAAGAGAATATATTATAAACCATCCAGTTCTCGTCACAAATGGTGATAGTTGGACGACAGACGCCCCTGTATCTGAACCTTGCTTTTTATTATTACATCGTGCAGTCACAAGCAATGATATTGTTGTGGTAGATAATAAGATTTCAAATGGGGCAAAGAGTGCCTTTGTAATGGGAAAAATTACGGGTATCAGAGGTAGTTCAGCAGAATGGAATAGAAAATGGACTGTGGAAGTGAATACGGCTAGTGCTTATGATAGAAATAGAGGTAGTGTACTTACTTACAATGAAAATAAGGCATGGGATGGATCAACTTCTGCCAATTTGGTCATGGTAAAATATAAAGAAATAGTGTACATGGCGCTAAAAATTCCAACCAATTCAAGGTTGCAAGATTTTTCATTTACGGGTTATGCTGCTAATTATTCGCTACAAATAGTAACCTTTAATAACTCGGATTTAGAAAATGGAACAGTATTAAATTTTCCAGAACAATGCAAAAACCACAATTGGTTCAAAGGAAAAGGAAAAGGAGATGATCCCGGTACTGTTACTAACGAATTTGACCCAATTGGCGTACAGGGGGATTTGAGTGTATTGAACAACCTAACATTACAGCAATTTAAAGGGGAAGATGCTAAGGGCAAGACTTTAGCTGTGGATAATGAGGGAAATGTTATCATCAGTAAATCAACTGGGAATACCTATAGTTTCAAAGACGCTACCAAAGATGGTGGTCAAATTGGCTGGTTTAAAATAGGTACATTATCCATACCGCAAGGGGGATACAATGCCATGATTAAAATGTATGCAGGAAGTAGTTTTAACGGGGTATTAGACCAAAATGGATCAACGGAATTGTTTTTACGAACAAGTAATGGTTCAGGAGGAAATACTATTTCCGCTACTGCAACACGCTATGGCCAAAACCCTTTTATCGACAATATAAAAATAGTATCGGATGATGCGGGTAACAACTTATATGATATTTATGTACAAGCTAACATATTTATCGGTAATGGTTATTATACGGTGGATGGTTTTGGCACTGGATGGACAGAAGAATGCGGTGCTGCGTCGAATAGTAATGACCCAAGTAATAGTTTTACTTCGGTGCAACTTGTACCTTTCGAGTTAAGAACGAGGGACAAAGTATTTATTGGTGATTGTTCTACCCATCCCGCAACCAATGATTATTTATTAGACGTTGCTGGCAAAATCAGAGCAAACAAACTCACCGTAAACACCACCGGAGCCGATTTTGTGTTTGACAGCAGCTACCACCTGCTACCCCTCCATCAGGTGGAACAATATGTACAAAAAGAACACCACCTCCCCGGCATCGCCTCCGCCAAAGAAATGCAAACCAATGGGCTGGATGTAGGCGACAACCAAACCAAACTACTGCAAAAAGTGGAAGAATTGACGCTGTATGTGATACAGTTGCAAAAAGAGGTGGAGGGACTAAAGATGGCGAAGAAAACAAAAAAAAGATGATTATTATTTTCTGAATCTAGGCTAAAGCATTTTTATGGGGTAAGTAAATAGATAATAATCATATTTGAGTCAAATTTTTTGGAAGGAAATTAGCTGTTTTGGAAAAAGAGCAAACAGAAAAATGTTTTTATGTTTTTTGTAATTTCTTTTATTAAATTAGTTTATTTGTTTCTATTTAATATTGTTCAATTAATTCCGCAATACTAAAATTTATAATTTAAAATGAATACTCGATTTGTAATTTTAAAAGTTTACAAAGGAATCTTCTTGTTTATACATGTGTTTATATCTGCTATTGTGTTCGGTCAAACAACAAATCTAACTCTCCCTTCGCAATTGAATATTCCAAGCCCAAATACAAGTTCTTTAGGTATATATGGTGAAATACCAGTTACATTATTTACTGGAATTCCCGAAATTAATGTACCTGTTTGTGAAAGCAAATGTGATAAAATCAATACCTCAATAAATTTATCTTATCATTCATCTGGGATCAAGATTAATCAACAGCCAAGTTGGGTAGGGTTAGGTTGGAATCTTAATGCTGGTGGTTGTATTACTAGGGTTGTCAAAGGTGCACCAGATGAAACTAAATACAAAACATTTATGAGTAATAATTATTCTAAATTTCAGGAAGAAGAAAGAGGATTTTATTACAAGCACAGTTATACTGACAATCCTCAATTTTTTACAAATAGAGAATACCTATTCGATATTGAAGGAATAACAAGTGGAGCAAAAACATGGAAGACTTTATGGTATGATTATGCTCCTGATGAATTTTCATTTAATTTTTTGGGCTTTTCTGGTAAGTTTTTTTTAAGCCAGACAGGAGAATGGAAAGTGCAGAGCGATAAACATTTTAAAGTTGATTTTAATAATTCTTTTGTAGATAATTTTATGCGAAAAAACTTTAATACAGGTGATATTCGTCCTATCATTGGTGATATGACTCACACGTTTGCTTTTTTTACAATAACTGATGAATTTGGAAATAAGTATGTATTTGGAAATGATAAAAATAATGGGAAGGATGACGCAATTGAGTACAGTTTTCCTATGGCTTATCTTAAATCCTCATTAAACTTTGGAGATCAATTTGTTGCAAATGCTTGGTATTTGACAAAAGTTATAATGGCAAATACAAATGAAGAAATTATTTATCATTATGATCGAGGCCCATTTATAGCAAACTTTAATAATTATTCATATGCAACTAAGAATTACTCCTCATCAACTGGCTTATTTTCTGGGTACAATTGCGGCAGTAAAACCTCACCCGAATTGTTAATTGATGGAAGTTATAATTCGCCAGTTTATTTACACGAAATTGATTTTCCTTCGCATGATTTTAAAGTTAAATTTAAAATTTCAAAAAGTCAAGATTTGATGTATAGCTGGAAAAATTATAGTCTTGTTAATTCTTTTAATCTAGCAGGTGGTGTTGGTGATGCATATAGAATATGGATTGCCATGATGACATGCTATAATGTATCAAACCTTATTCCATTTTTTGATACAAATAAACCAGATATTTACGATGATGAAGCCGTTGTAAACCAACAGATTGGAAATGAATTCAATAATCTGGTTTTTAGACTTAAGTTAGACGAAGTGGATGTATTGAATTTAAGCGAGTCTAAATGTATTAGGAAAATTCATTTTAATTACATAGAAAATAGTACAGCTAGACTGAAATTAGCTAATCTAGTAATTGCAGATGCATCAGATATTCAAGTAGAAAAATATGAATTTGAGTATAACCAAACTATTCTTCCTGAATATTTAGAAGGGATAGAAGACGCATGGGGGTATTATAATGGGAATATCTTCCCTCAAGATCAAGTATCAAACTTTTTTAATCACTTTGTGGAGAAACAAAATTATTTTCGTAGTATATCAAATGATTTTTTTGAAGATCAAAGTCAATTTCATAGTCCAAACTTTCAATTTGCATCAGCAGAAATATTGACTTCCATAAAATATCCAACTGGGGGAACTACTGCTTTTGAGTATGAATTAAATGACTATAGCTCATATTGTTACTTTGACCATGTTAATAATTTGTATAGTTTATTTGATGAGAATGGTATAGGCGGTGGATTAAGGATAAAAAAGATTACAAATTATAGTTCTTTTGGCAATAAAAACGTTAAAGAGTATTTTTATAAAAATAATTTCCACACCAATCCACTTAATTCTGAAAAATTGGTCTCGAGCGGCATTTTATGCAGGAAACCAAAATTTAAATATACTTCAACATTTAAAGATAATGGGTCAGGTGGTAACATAACTAAGCTTGAAATATGTTCGTTTTTTCCGTGTAATCCAATTACTAGTTGCTCTATTAGTCAAGTATTTGGATATAGTGAAGTTGCTGAAAGAACAACTAATGATTTGAGTTCAGGGTTTTCTGTCTCTAAATTTACAAACTATAGTAAAGTTTTAAGCGGAAATGTGTATGATAAAAATAGTTTCAATGAAATTCCCCTTGTAGGATATGGCAACATAGAATTTAATAAAACTAATCTTGGTTCAGAAAATAATTTTAGAGGAAAATTGCTAGAGAAAACAGACTATGATAATTTCGGGCCAGTTCTTAAGAAAGAAATTAAGTATGCAAATATTGGCAACACTTCAAATGATTATTGTAGGTCTTTTTTATTCACAGTTTTTCATCCTTGTGGATCAACTTCAATTATTAATTCGCCAAATGGGAGTTTCGCAATTGTTTCGGACGTTTTTATACCTGTTTGGTATTTAAATCCCTTATATTCCAAACTAAAGATTGAAGAAAATGTGTACAAATATGATATTTCTGATAAGACAAGGAGCTCATTTGTTAAGCAAAGTGTTAATTATGCCTACAATTCAACTTATAAATTATTAACTAGTGTCACAACAACAGGCAGTTCAGGATTGAAAAGTATTTCACTTTTCACTTTTCCTATAGATTACAACATTCAGCCCTATTTGAAAATGACCGCAAATGGTATTGTAAATATTGCCATTTCTCAAATTGATATTTTAAATGGAAAATCTATTTATAAAAAAACAACAAACTATTATAACTTTAACGATGGATCAGGTACAATAAATCATGATTTATTTGCACCAAAAACAGTAGAAGAACTTAAAGGAAATAATAATTTAGAAGTAAAGGTTCGATATCACGGTTATGACAATTTCGGTAATGTAATTTGCATGTCTAAAGAAAATGATGTCAAGCAATCTTATTTATGGGATTACAACAACAGTAAGCCTGTTGCGTCTGTAACCAATTCAAATCAAAATGATATTGCTTATACTTCATTTGAAGCCGACGGTAAAGGCAATTGGATTTATGCTGATCGAAATTCACAAGTTGGTGGAATTACTGGACTTTATGAGTATAACTTATCAAATGGAAACATAACGAGTCTTACTTTAGACATTTCAAAATATTATTTTTTGTCCTACTGGAGTAAAAGTCCAAATGCTTCAATGGTTAAAATTAATGCAAGTGGAACAAGTCTTTCAGGGGTAAAACTAACTCAAATGCAGACTGGTTCCGATACATGGTATTTATACATGTATAAAATCACTAGTGCATCTAGTGTCATTATTTCTGGAAATGAAATTATCGACGAATTACGACTTTATCCATCAGACGCGCAAATGACCACTTATACCTATGACCCCTTAATTGGCATGACTAGTAAATGTGATGCCAATAATAGAATAACCTATTATGAGTACGATAATTTCCAACGCTTAAAAGTTATTAGAGATCAGAATAAAAATATAGTAAAACTTTTTGAATATACGTATGGGGCTGAAGCACTTCAATTTGGAAATGATGAAAAGAAAGTTCAACTAAAACCTTCTAACTGCACTGGCACACAGATAGGGTCTGTTGTAACATATGTGGTTAAGGAAAACAAATATTTGGCAGCAACAAAAGCAGCAGCAAATGCTGCTGCACAAACAGAAATAAATAATTCTGCACAAGCATATGCAAACGCAAATGGCGTATGTAATGATGCACAAATTATTTATTTGGTAAACGGGAGTAATATGGGGGGATTAGCTGTATCCATCGATGGAGTAAGTTATAATTTCCCCTCGCTACAGTATTATAATACACCAGTGCTAGTACTTTCTGGAAAAAAACACAAAATTGAGTTCCCTGATAAAGTGGCAAAAAGTGTTTCCTTCTCAGAAGTTGCAAGAGGCAGCGCTTTTCCTTTTACTTCAGTTTCAAATACTGCTTATTTTAATCTTTTTGTAAAAACAAGTTATGAGTTGGATTTTCCGAATGATAAAACAAAGGATTATGTGCTTAAAGTGAATGATTACGCATCGTTTACTCCACCAACATCCTCATACCCATTTACGGTGAATTTATTGGGTGATGGCCAAACCCCTAATAATGAAGCCATGTGTTCTCATGGGGGTAGGTATGTTACACAAGTTTTTGCTTCGGCATCTTCACTGAGTGCTGGCACATCTCTTTTTTACGATCCAGCGCATAAGCACCCTTTATTTGGAATAAAGTACTTGTTTGAATATGGTGGTGGTAAAAAATGGGAGATTGACCCAACTACTGGAATAATTGTGAAAGAGGCAACTAATATAGTATGCCCAATCATAAAACTGGTAACATGTAATTTATCATCTTCAGCAAATCCAAAGGCTCCTCCATACTCAATTTGTTGGTTTGGCAGTGCTACTACTTCTACTGTTTATATTAATGATGATGAAATAGAAAAAGGAACTAGATTATACTCCGACCCAGCATGTACTCAATTAATTGATAATTCCATTATATGGTATAGAGTTGGATACGATATTTATAGTGTTCAGAACGGAATAGTTGGCGATATCAGTACTATATATGATTGTCATTAGTATTAACTCTAGTGTACGTATTTTCCTTTTTGTAAGCGCATATATGTATGGTCGATGCTTAGTAGGGTTGATTTAATTGTAATAACTTGTTTATTTTTAGCATAAGAGCGCTATGAAAACAAAATTTTCTTTTTTCTTTTTTGCTTGCATTGGTGTGGTTTGCTTGCATAGCTCATTAATTGGGCAGACTGGAACTGTAATAAATAAACCCACTGGAAATTCAAATCCACCAACTGCACGGGGTACTACCCAAGTGCATGAAAACCCTGGATTTGCTAGTCAAGATGCAACGCAATCTGCGGTAAATAGGATTATATCTTGGACTCCTAAAAAGCCCTACAGCAGTAGTACAGATATTGCTGATTTGGCGGCTGAATCAAACCCGTTATATACAGGGAAAACATTGCAGTATTCTGACGGGCTAGGGAGAACCATTGAAACTATCGAAAGATGGGGTTCTCAAAACGCTGGTGGTAACCCTGGCGATTTGATTTTGCCCATTGAATATGATGATATGGGAAGACAATCTTACCAGAGTTTACCTTATGCTGAAAAGGGAAGTAGCAGTCTCGCAGGAAAATTTAGACAAGTTCCGTTTGTGGATAGAGATGGTTTTTATAGTAATGCCTATAAAATCAGCCAACCCGCTGTTACTGGTGAATCCTTTCTTTACAGCAAAACCATATTTGAAGCATCTCCACTTGGTAGACCTTTAAAATCTTTTGCACCAGGAAATAGCTGGGCAGGGAGTGAAGGGAGTTTTACAAATGAACATGCTACCAGTATTCAATACTTAGTAAACAATGCAAATGATAAGGTGCAAATATGGACAATAGCAAACAATGCCCTTACTTATTCAAATAATGATATAAGCACAAATATTCCAACTACGAATGCATTTTATGGTGAAGGAACTTTATATAAAACAGTAACCACTGATGAGGCAGGCAATTCTGCTGTAGAATACAAAGATTTGGATGGTCATGTAATATTGAAAAAAGTACAAGTTGCTAAACCTCTTTCTACTACTGATTATTCAGGGAATAATGATTGGCTTTGCACATACTATGTGTATGATGATTTTGGTATGCTTCGCTTTGTAATACCACCGAAAGCTGTTCAATGGCTTTCTAGTAATAGTTGGACATTACCTACAACAGGAAACAACAATGTAGTTGATGAACTCTGCTTTCGATACGAATATGACAGCCGAAACAGGATGATTGCAAAAAAAGTACCTGGTGCTGGATGGGTATATATGATTTATGACACAAGGGATAGGTTAGTTTTTACGCAGGATGCAAACATGCGCAGTAATAGTAACCAATGGCTTTATACTCAATATGATGCGTTGAACCGCCCCCTTATTACGGGAATGTTTACTGGTTATACAGGCAGTCCAGATGTTTTACAAACCACTGTTAATACCATTACCCCCAGCAATAGTACCGTAACTACCAATGGTTTACAGCCAATATCTCAATCAGTAGATATGATCATAAGCAGTCGTGGAAGCGGTGCGCCTACCCAATACATTGCCACAAATAGTATTTCTTTTGAAGATGGTTTTAGCAGTGTAATTGCATCTGACGAATACGAAACCATTCTAAACCCTAACCCGACCCCTTCAGCATTAAAAATTGCCTCTCAGGTATTTAATGATCCAACACAAAATATCTGTTCATCTTGCGGTACGATTCCGCTAACTGTTACACAGTATGACAGCTATTTTGATGCAATTGGTGCTGATTTAACTATTGGTAATACTTTTGACAACGCAGTTGTACTCGATAAAGGTGTCAATAATTATGCGGATAATTTTCCAAATGCTGCATCCCAAAATACTGTTGGCTTACCTACCGTTACCAAGGTGAGGGTAATTGAAGACCCTCAAGATCTTACTAAAGGTTCCTGGCTTTCCACTATTCATTACTACGACGATAAAGGACGGGTAGCACAAACAATAGCCAACAATTATAATGGTGGTACAGACAAAATGAGTTTTTTGTATAATTTTAATAGTGCAATTGTATGTACCAATCAATATCACCAAAATCCTAAAGTTTCTGGTAATCCTACAATCGTCAAAACCAATTTGGACTATGACCATGCAGGCCGATTGCTTGCTATTACCAAAACAATCGATGGGGGTACCCCTCAAGTAGTGGTAGAAAATGAGTATGACGAGTTGTGTAAACTAAAAACTAAAAAATTGGGCAAAAAATCTAGTGGCAACTACATGGAAACCCTAGACTATACCTACAATATCAGAGGCTGGCTACAAGGCATCAACCGCGACTACAGCCGAGGCACCCCCACCTCCAATAAGTTTGGCATGGAACTCAACTACGATTGGGGTTTCACCAACAACCAATTTAACGGCAACATAGCAGGGCAACAATGGAAAACCGCAGGTAGTGGCGAACAGCGTGCTTATGGCTATGGCTACGACAATGCCAATAGATTGCTCTATGCCGACTTTAACCAAATAACTAGTGCAGGCGCTTGGGACAAGAGCGCAAACATCGATTTTAGCGTAAAAATGGGTGATGGCATCAACTATGGCACCGCTTATGATGCCAATGGAAATATAAGAAGTATGCAACAGAATGGTATAAAGCTTAGTAGCACCGGATTGAGCAGCTTAATTGATGACCTTCAATATGATTACTTGCCCAATAGCAATAAGTTAAAAAGTGTATTTGATAAAGCGAATGATGCCACTACAACTTTAGGGGATTTCAGAACCAGCAGCAATAGCCCGAATATAACAGCCACAGACGCTGTAAGCAAAACAGATTATACTTACGACAACAATGGCAACCTTAAAAAAGACCTCAACAAAGACATTGGCGATGCAACTGTAGATGGGATAGTGTATAACCATTTGAACTTGCCCTACCAATTAACCGTAAAAGGTAAAGGCACGATTACCTATATATATGATGCCGCAGGCAACAAACTAGAGAAAAGAACTATTGAAAAGAATGCTGCAGTAAACTACAACAATGCAAATTATCTTACTGATATTACCACCACCTCCACTTATTTGGGATCTAATATATATGAAAGTAAATCTTATACCAATGCCAATTTGACAACATTAAACCAGCCAATTGCCTTGCAATTTTTTGGTCACGAAGAAGGACGATTGCGGCCAATTATACCAACAGCAGCCAATGGCAACAAAGCTTTTGCTTTCGACTATTTTATAAAAGACCATTTGGGTAATACGAGGATGGTACTAACGGATGAGAAAAAAACAGACCCCTATCCTATTTTGACTTTTGAGGATGCAGGTAAAAATGAGCAAGATGCAATTTGGATGAATAGTGCAGGTGCTTCAATAGATGTTGTCAATGCACGATTAGTTTATCCTATTAGCGTCACTTCTAGCTCAGTTTATGGCATGAAGTTGAATAAACAAACGAATCCATCTGGGGTAGGAGCGACCAAATTACTAAAAGTGATGGCAGGCGATAGGCTACATGTTAAGTTAGATTATTATTACCCAAGTGCTGTAACAGATAACAGTTCATCGGATGGATTAAACTCAATGGCAACTTCGCTATTAGGGGGATTGTTAGCGGGTACTACACCACTCAATGCTGCATTGCATGGTCAAGAAAATGTTATTGTAAACAACTTGACTTCTACATCAAATACCGATGTTTCTGGCTTTTTTAGCCCGCAAAAACCAAGTACAGATAAAACATTACCGCCACAAGCTTATCTACATGTATTACTCTTTGATGAGAATTTCAAGTTTGACAATACAAATAGTTATTTTGAAAAAGTTGAAGCCAATAAAGCCAACGTATGGAAGGATTTCGATAAAACACTCTCCAATGCGGTAGCGGTAAAGAAGAATGGTTATGCGTTCATTTATTTCAGCAACGAAAGCAATAATGATGTTTACTTTGACAATTTCTCATTAGGTCATGAACATGGTTCATTGCTAGAAGAAACCCATTTTTATCCTTTTGGATTAACAATGGCAGGGATAAGTAGCAAAGCAGCTGGAGGAATTGACAATAAATATTTGTACAATGGTAAGGAAAAGCAGAGTGAGGAGTTTAGTGATAGAAGTGGATTGGAATTGTATGATTATGGGGCTAGGATGCAGGATCAACAAATAGGTAGATGGTGGGTAATTGACCCATTAGCAGACAAGTACAGAAGATGGTCTCCTTATAATTATTGTGTAGATAATCCAATTAGATTTATAGACCCTGATGGAATGAGAGTAACTTCTACTGATGTTCTTAAAAATAAAGATGGTACTTACAAAGTTGTTGATGCAAAACCTGACGGAGATAAAAATGTATATGTGCAAAATGCAAAAGGCGAGCGTACTGGTGAGGTTATTGGAAGGACTATATCAGACAGGTCTTTTATATATGATAATGGAAAAGCTGCAGTAGGTGCCATAATAAATTTAAATGATTATACAGGATCTAATTTTTTAAATAAAACTATCATTGGTGGAAATATAACTCTAAGTCAATATGTAGGCAATGCTCGCGGTAGGCAACAATATGATTTTAAAACTATTGGCATTGATAAAATTCCAGCAAATCAGAGGGAGGAATATAAGTATAGAGGGATGCCATTTTATAATATTGAAGGATACGAGTACAAATCTGATAATATGCCAATAATTGCAACAGCAAGAGATATCGGTAATGTGGCTGCTGGTTACATTGCAGGAGCTAATAATCTTAGGTGGGAAATTTCAAGGATTGCATTTGATGCTTTAGAAAGTATACAACAGAAAAGATTTACTACCGAAGGTCAAACAACGCAACTAGCACAACGTATAGGTTATGATATTGGTTCTAAAGTTGCAGTAAGTCCAATTCCAGAACAAGGATTTTAATTATGAAAAAAATTATTTTTGTATTCGTTTTATTTTTTATAGCTATAATAATTTGGTTATTTGAGTGTAGAAAATTTTATTTTTTAGGAGATGAGAACTGCGTAACTGTTTGGAAGACATTTGGCGGAAAATGTTATATAATTCCATATAGATATTATGGTGTTTTTAAACCTAATGGAAGTTATATTGTAACAACAAATAATGCAAATATTGATATGATTTGGATGGATAAATCTGATAGTATAATATTCTTATCAAATGGAAAATATATTATTGTAAATGATTTAAAATATAAAAAAAAAATAATTGACTATAATAATAATGTAAATTATTTTAACAAATTATTTATAGAGGCAAGTGGTTCTTATAACAGGTACAAAAAAAATGTGAATGTTATTAGTATTGACATAAAGGAAAATTATACAAATTTATAGTATAATAGTCTATCCCGCTCGGCGTAGAGTTACTGAAATGGAGTCGCTTGGCGTAGTCTCCCGACTACGTCATTGTGTTTGCAAATCTCCTGATTTGCTTTTTTGCAGACTAGCTTATTTGGCTAACACTTAATTTTAACCCATGTCACAAGGTTATCAGATTTATAATCAGCAAGCTGCTTATTTCCTAATTTTTCAAGTTGTAGAATGGGTAGATGTTTTTACTCGTCCTGCATATAAAACAATTCTAACTGATTGTTTTAGTTTTTGTAGAAAAAATAAAGGACTTCAATTATTTGGTTATGTTGTAATGACTAATCACGTACACCTAATTGCAAGAGCAAATGAAGGTTATCTACTTTCAGATATAGTGAGAGATTTCAAGAAGTTTACTGCGAACCAACTTCTACCATTATTAGCAGATTCTAAAGAAAGTAGAAGGGATTGGATGTTAAAACGATTTGAATTTGCGGCAGCAGCACATCAAAGAAACAGTAAATACCATTTTGGACACATGAAAGTCATGCTATTGAATTATATAATGCAGATGTGGCACAACAAAAGCTAACTTATATTCCCAGCTAGCGCGAGCTTGTAGCTCGTGATATTCGCTTAGTTCTTCCCAGCTAGCGCGAGCTTGTAGCTCGTGTTCTTCGCTTAGTTCTTCGCTGTATGTTCAAGTTCTTCGCCAATCTACATCAATCATTTTTTGAGTGTTTGTGTTGAGTGTGTATATTTTACTTATTTTGGTTTCAAAATTCATGAATGAGTAGAAAGTACAAGTTTCATAATAAAGGAGGCCTCTATTTCATCAGTTTTGCAACAGTGTATT